>JAVWIF010000050.1:0-14244 GCA_036639635.1 Longicatena sp. | reverse complement strand
TAATATTAGATGTGTAAAACTTTAAAAAATTGTTTACTGAAAAAAGTAATAAAAGAGCTGTGACCTAGCTTTTCATCTAGTTGCCACAGCTTTTTAAATTAACCCGATGATTTATTAGTTATTTTAAATTAGACAATTCCACATAGAAATTTTTCAGATTAATTCATGGTTAATTTAGGAGATCAACGATAATTTTTGTTTGTTAAACTATTTTTATGAAATACGTAGTTAATGCCAAAGCGCTTTATATCCTCATATTTTATGTGATATTTGAATAATAACTTTCAGTAGTTATTGTACAGTCGCATGACTTATATGTAGTAAATGCAAGATTTAGAAATATAAAACACAGACGATTAGTTATATGAATTGGTGCAGATGTAGCAACCAGATAGACAACGTCTATCTGGTTTTTTGATGAAAAATGAGAAAAAGGCAGGTAGTTTACGTTGCGATTCATTATGAAAAGTCAGAAATAAACGTGTTGAACGAAATAACTGGATGGTTACCGTTTGGATTGTTAAGGAAGCGCTTGGTCTCCTATTAGGAAATGAGGATGAATAGGTTACAAATAAATGAAACGTGGAGATTGGTTAATAAAATATCGGAAATGAGAATTGTTTAGGAATTTTTGTCAAAGGATCCGTAAATATATAGTGTAAAAAGATAGGAAGGAGACATTATGTATTTATGCGTAAAGATTTGTTTAAATGTTGATGAAGCGATTAAAAAAGAATTATTGGCATATGAATATGCATTTAAAAAGGAAGTGAATAGAATATATGAATTATTTAATGTAAAAGGATATGTATTTGAATATGCATATAAGTATTTTAGCAAGGATATTTCATATAATAGTAAACATTTATTGTTGTCGTGTGCGAAACAAAAATTTGAGTTGAATAAAAAAGGAATAGATTTCAGTTATCCTTTCTCAAGTTATTGGAGCAACTCTTCTTATAAAATTAATGACGAATTCATTATAGTGGAACTAGGTTTAGCAAGGCATCGTGAAACTATAAAAATTCCTATTTATTGTAATAAACAACCGTTACAGCGGATAGCAGAAGGTCGAGCAATGAATATGAAAATTGTTTGTCGTAAGGGGAAATGGTTTGCTTATATTTATGTGGACTATAAAGTAAAGCAAGTGACAAGTGAAAAGGTAATGGGGATTGATATTGGAATTAAGGTTCCTGCAGTTTGTGCGACTTGCGAGCAGATTAAGTTTTTTGGGAGTGGAAGAGAGTTACGCTATTTGCAAAGAAGATATAAGAAACATATTAAGGAAATGCAACAACGTAAACAGTTTAAGAAATTGAAGAGTTTTGAACATAAGTTGAATCATGTTTTAAATGATTATGATCACAAAATAGCTAGAGAAATTGTGGATTTTGCAATTGCGAATGATATTGGGATTATTAAGATGGAAAATTTAACAAGAATTAAAATGAAATTTCAAACGTATCATAATCCAAATATTTATTTGTGGTCGTATCGCAGGTTGCAGGATTATATTGAATATAAAGCAAATTTGAGTGGTATTAAGGTGGTGTATATCAATCCTTATAATACGAGTAAAGTTTGTCCAAGGTGTGGTCAAATTAATAAAGCTATTGATCGAGATTATCGATGTAAGTGCGGATTTCATGGACATAGAGATGTAGTTGGTGCTATGAACATATTGCAAGCACTGTGAGCTAATTATTAGCTTTGCCTATAGTATTTGATGAAAATACAGCTATAGGAAGGGTGATGGTACATCCATATCGAATCTATCTTGTATAGAGTTTGAAACAAATGCCGAACGGTTCGAACCAGCACGTGTAAAAGATGATTGTCTTTTGCACGTGTTTTAATTGGTATAGGCGAAGTTATTATAACTATACTAATTGTGAGGTGATGAAATTGCATAGCGATAGTATAGTAGAAGAATTAAATCAATTGTTGAAAGGAACACATATGGGAGCATATATATTTGAAGATTTAAGAGGTAAATTGAAAGGGAAAGAATTAATTGATGTGTTTAATCAAATGATTGAAAATTTACATCAACATGAAGAAGCATTATGTGCATTGGTTATTTCGGAAGGTGGAGAGGCGAGTGATAGTGCTGGATTGAAAGGTAGCATTGTAGATATGATGGCTTCTTTAAAGAATATGAGTTTAACAAGTGATAAAGAGGTACTTAAGGAAGCTATTAAATCAATGGAAATGGGAATTAAAGCAATACATGATTTTGATGAAAGTCATTATACTTTAAAGACAGATATGCAAAAAACAATCCGCATTATGGAGGATGATTATACTAGCTATTATCACATGTTGCATAAATACAGTATAGAATATAAGTAATCTACTAGAGCTTTTTTGTGATTCATTGTATACTATTTACATAAGTGAGGTAACTGCAAATGAATGTACAAGAAAGATTTTTAAATTATGTTAAGTTTGATACACAATCAGATGAAAAATCTGATACAACACCTAGTTCTTTGAAACAGTTGGAATTGGCAAACTATTTGGTGAATGAAATGATTAAGATGGGTATTCATGATGCTTATGTTGATGAGTTTGGCATTGTGTATGGAACTATTGCATCCACTATCGAAAAGCAAACGCCAACAATAGGTTTTATCGCACACATGGATACTTCTCCAGATATGAGTGGTAAAGATTGCAAGCCTAGAGTTATTTTGGACTATGATGGAGCAGATATTATATTGAATAAAGAATTGGATATTGTGATGGAGCGTAGCGAGTTTTCATGCTTGGATGATAAGGTTGGAAAAGATTTAATTGTTACTGATGGGACAACATTATTAGGGGCTGATGATAAAGCAGGGATTGCTGAAATTTTGACAATGGTGGAAATTTTATTAAAGCAAAAACTTCCTCATGGAACGTTAAAGCTAGCTTTTACACCTGATGAAGAAGTTGGTAGAGGAACAGACCATTTTGATGTAAAAGCTTTTGGTGCTGATTTTGCGTATACGCTAGATGGCGGGGAAGTGGATAGTGTTGATTATGAGAACTTTAATGCTGCTAGTGCTATCGTAGAGGTGCAAGGTTTGAGTATTCATCCAGGGTCTGCAAAGTATAAAATGATAAATGCAACCTTAGTGGCTATGGAATTTCATGCGATGCTTAAGGTGGAGCAAAATCCTGCTTATACAGAAGGCTATGAGGGCTTTCATCATTTAACAGATATGCAAGGAGAATGTGAACATGCGTCTATGTCCTATATTATTCGTAATCATGATGAGCATTTATTTGCGCAACAAAAAGAAGAGTTTGAAAACGTTGCTCAGTTTTTAAATAAGAAATATGGAGCGAATACGATTCGTTTGTCTATTTGTGATAGTTATGCTAATATGCGCTCAATTATTGAAAAAGATATGAGTATTATAGAACTAGTAAAGATGTCTATGCGTGATATTGGTATTGAACCTACAACGCATGCTATTCGTGGTGGTACAGATGGAGCGCGGCTTACATATGATGGATTACCTTGTCCTAATTTAGGGACTGGGGGTTATAATTATCACGGGAAATTTGAATTTGCATGTATTAATGAAATGGAACAAAGCGTTGCTTTGTTGTTGAAGATTGTTGAAAACAGTTTGAAATAAAGGATTGAAATGATAAAAAAGTCAATTTTAGAATTTACTCTAAGTTGACTTTTTTTGATGGTTTGAGAAGTGTTTGTTATCTATATAAAGTAAATTGACTAGTCTTTAATGATGATACCTAAGAGTGATGCTAATAGGAGTGCTTGTTGCGAGTTTACACTTACTCCTTTAATAAGATCAATACTGATCCCTATTTCTTGAATATTACTAGTGGATAAATCCAATCCTCGTAAGGCTGTGTTATAAAATTCGCCTTGGGTTAGATTACAATCATCAAAGACGGTTTTTTGAAAGGATGTTTGGACAAAACTGCTGTTTGTAAAGTCGCAATTTTGTAAGATAACTTGTTTGAATTTACAATCGGACATATTGGCATAGCGGGCATTTAAATCTTGAAATAAAACGTTATGAATGGTACATTGCGAAAAATCGATACCCATACAGCGACAGTTTTTAAATTCAGTGCGATGGATTCCTCCGTTTGTGAATTTGCTGTTCGATAGGTCGCAGTTAATAAATGTGGTATCAATGATATCTATGGAATTGAAATTGCATTCTTCGAAGAAAACATTTTTGAAGCAGCATCCATCAAGATGAAGGCTGTCTAATGCAAGATTTGAAATGGTGATATTTTCGAATTGCTTGTTTTCGATAAAGTTATCTTCTTCTAAGCATGTTTCAAAGGAACTGGTTTGTTCATAAGCCTGACGTAGTCTTGGAGTTTCTATTTTCATTTTATGTGTCCTCTTATTCTTGTATTATTTTACCGTAAATAAGCAGAAAATGATAGTCTGTTTTTTTTGCATGAATATAAAAGCATAAAAATGATTGGATGTGAAGTCTTGTTTTATAAGTTTGAAATCATTATAATAAAGACATTGAAAGAAGGATGGCTATGTTTAACGAAATTGATATTCATGGGCTTTATGTGAGTGAAGCAAAAAATTGTTTGGATGCTTATTTGAATAAACTTCCAAAGGGTATTCATGAGGTGAGTGTTATTCATGGTTATCAGCACGGGAACGCTTTGGCGAGTTTTGTCAGAAATCAGTATACCCATAAAAAGTGCATTCGTAAAATGCGTAGTTTAAATCAAGGAGAAACAATTTTAGTCTTGAAAGATTAGACGGAAAGGTAAGATTTATATGGAACATATTATAGGACCAATTGCTAATCAATTAGGGATTAGTGTTGTACAGATAAAGAATACATTACAGTTGTTAGAGGATGGCAATACAGTGCCTTTTATTGCTAGATATCGTAAGGAAGTTACACAAGGATTAGATGAAGAACAAATTCGAGTAATTCAAGAGAGTTATGAGTATCAAGTGAATTTAGAAAAACGTAAGGATGATGTGTTGCGTTTGATTGAACAACAAGGAAAACTTACAGAAGAGATTAAAACAAGTGTTTTGGCTTGCACTAAATTATCTGCGATAGAAGATATTTATCGTCCTTACCAACAAAAGCGAAAGACAAGAGCAACTGATGCGATAGCAAAAGGATTAAAACCGTTTGCTCAATGGATGTTAACGCTACCTAATCAAGGTGATGTGGAACTAGAAGCTGAAAAGTATGTAAATGAGAAGGTAGAAAGCGTTCAAGATGCTATTCAAGGAGCGAAGGATATTATTGCGGAAATGGCTAGTGATGATGCTAGTATTCGTCAAAAAATACGGATTAGTATGGAACGTTATGGAAAGATTGTGACGAAAGCGAAGAAAAAGCATAGTGATGATAAAAATGTTTATAAAATGTATTATGAATACAGTGAGCGTTTAGTTACGCTTGCTAGTCATCGTATTATGGCAATTGATCGTGGTGAGAAAGAAAAGATTTTTAGTGTCGCCATTGATTTTGATAAAGATTATATTGAAACTTGGACAATTCGCAAGTTTACAAAAGGACGTGAAGGTCGTGTTGTAGATTGTATTAGTGAAGCCTTGCGTGATGGGTTAAAGCGTTTAGCAATACCTAGTGTAGAGCGTGAGATTCGTAATGAATTAAGTGAAAAGGCGCATGAGGCGTCAATTGAAGTATTCTCTTTGAATTTGGAAAGATTATTATTACAACCACCTATGAAAAATAAGATTGTATTGGGTTTTGATCCTGCCTATCGTACGGGATGCAAATTAGCCGTTATTGATAAAAATGGGAAAATGATTGCGATTAGTATTGTTTATCCAACACCTCCAAATGCAAAAGTTGAAGAGGCAAAGAAGATCATGTTAGCCTTAATTAAAAAGTATAATGTCGATATTATTTCAATTGGAAATGGAACGGCAAGTCGTGAGAGTGAGGCTTTTGTTGCTAATTTGATTAAAGAATATCAATTGCCAATTTCGTATACTATTGTTTCAGAAGCAGGTGCTTCTGTGTACTCTGCTAGTAAATTAGCACGTGATGAGTTCCCTGATTTACATGTAGAACAGCGCTCAGCTATATCAATTGCGAGAAGGATTATTGATCCATTATCAGAATTGATTAAAATTGATCCGCAATCCATTGGAGTTGGTCAATATCAACATGATTTACCGACTGCTCGCTTGAAAGAACGTTTAGAATTTGTGGTTTCTAAGGCTGTTAATCGCGTTGGTGTTAATGTGAATACAGCGTCTGTTGAATTGTTAAAAAACATATCAGGATTGAATGCATCTACTGCCAAAGCAATTGTTGGTTATCGTGATGATCATGGAGATATTCATAATCGTAAGGAATTGAAGAAGATTCCAAAAATAGGAGCGAAGTCATTTGAACAAGCAGCAGGTTTCTTGCGTATTGAAGATGGTGATGAAATTCTTGATCGTACCGCTATTCACCCTGAGAGTTATCCTTTGGCAAGAAAAATATTGGCACTTTTAGATTTAGTGGCAACGGATATGGGAAGTGATAAAGCGAAAGAAGCTTTGGCTACGCAGCATGCTTCTTCTCTAAGTGAAAAGTTTGCTGCTGATATTTATACGATACAAGATATTTTAGAAGCAATTAAGACGCCTTTACGTGATTATCGTGATCGTTATGATGGACCTTTATTACGTAGTGATGTTTTAGAGTTAACGGATTTACATATTGGTGATAAGCTAGAGGGTGTTGTACGTAATGTTGTTGATTTTGGAGCATTTGTGGACATTGGTTTACATGAAGATGGATTGGTTCATATTTCTAAGATGAGTCGCCAAAGAGTATCTCATCCTAGTGAAATCGTTTCTGTAGGTGATATTGTAAAAGTGTGGGTATACAATATTGATAATGATAAACAAAAAGTTCAATTGTCATTTGTACAACCATAAATGTTCATAAATTGTCGGATAGGTGCTTGTTTATGCACATTTTTCGACAATTTCACATAATCTTAGTAAATTTAATGAAAATAATTATAGTATAATTATTTTGTCAAATAAGGAGGACAAAAGAATGTATGAAATTAATGCGTTAAAGGGACACACAAACAATATTCGTAAAAATATTGTGAAAATGGTTACTGAAGCTAAATCAGGACATCCTGGTGGAAGCTTGTCATCTGTAGAGTTTGCTACAGCTATTTATTTTACACAAATGGATATTAATGAAGAAAACATGAGTTCAACGAGTAGGGATCGTTTTGTGTTATCAAAGGGTCATGCCTCACCATTATTGTATGCAGTATTATCTGAAAAGGGATTTATTGAAGAGAGTGAGCTTGCGACTTTTAGAAAAATTAATTCACGTTTACAAGGGCATCCAAGTATGCGTAAATTACCTGGTGTTGATATGTCTACGGGTTCATTAGGACAAGGAATCTCTTGCGCTGTTGGGATGGCGTTATCTAATAAATATCACGAGGAACCTTATCGTATTTATACGATTTTAGGGGATGGCGAATGTCAAGAAGGACAAGTATGGGAAGCAGCAATGGCAGCAGCTCATTATAAACTTGATAATTTATTGGCATTTGTTGATCATAATGGTTTACAGATTGATGGAAAAGTTAATGATGTTATGAATCCTACACCAATTGATGAAAAGTTTAAAGCATTTGGTTGGAATGTTATCACATTAGAAGATGGAAATGACTTAGAACAAGTGATTGCTGCTTGTGAAGAAGCAAAAAATGTCAAAGGAAAACCTAGCGTTATTGTTGGAAAGACAACAAAAGGTAAAGGCGTCTCTTTCATGGAAAACCAAGCTGGATGGCATGGAACAGCACCTAGTGCTGAACAATGTGCGCAAGCTTTAAGTGAACTTGAAGGAGGATGCAAATAATGGCAAAAGTAGCGACTAGAGAAGCATATGGAAAAGCCTTGGCAAAACTTGCTGAGAAAAATAAAAATATTATTGTTTTAGATGCCGATTTATCTGGCTCTACAAAAACTGGAGAAGTTAAAAAGGTTGCACCTAAGCAACATATGAATATGGGGATTGCGGAAGGTAACATGATGAGTGTTGCTGCCGGTTTAGCAACAAGTGGAAATATTGTATTTGCTAGTAGTTTTGCAATGTTTGCAGCAGGTCGTGCATTTGAACAAGTACGTAACTCGATTGGTTACCCTCATTTAAATGTAAAAGTATGTGCAACACATGCTGGTCTTACTGTTGGAGAAGATGGTGCTAGTCATCAAAGTGTGGAAGATATTGCTCTTATGAGAACAATTCCTGGTATGGTTGTTGTATCTCCTGCCGATGCAGCTGAAACATATGCTGCTATTGAAGCAATAGCAAAGTATGATGGACCTTGCTATGTTCGTTTAGGTAGAATGGCAGTGGATGCTGTGTATGATGAAAAAACAATTGATTTTAAAATTGGAAAAGGAAATGTGTTACGTAAAGGTAAAGATGTGGCAATTATTGCGACTGGAATTATGGTAGAAGCAGCTCTTGCAGCTTGTGAAGAGTTGAAAACAAAAGGGTATGAACCAACTGTTGTTGATATTCATACGATTAAGCCAATTGATGAAGCATTATTGATTGATTTAGCAAGTAATCATGAGTTGTTTGTGACTTGTGAAGAACATAGTGTTATTGGTGGTTTAGGTAGTGCTGTTGCAGAAGTATTATCACAACATGCACCACGTAAAATCGCTATGGTAGGTATCAAGGATACATTTGGAGAAAGTGGAACACCTTCTGCTTTATTAGAGAAGTATGGTTTAACTGCAAATGATATTGTAAATGCTGTAGTACAAGGTAAATAAAAGAATAGTTTAAAAACAGATACTCTAAAATAACTGAGTATCTGTTTTTTATTGTAGTGTAGCGACATGTTCATATATTTTTTTCGCATCTTTCATATGATTATAATCAATTGACGGTTCACCAGATGCTTTTGCACTAATAAACATATATAAATGACCATCATCGTTTTGTCCAATACTGATAAGACAGCATCCAGCTTCTAATGTATACCCACTTTTTCCACCTATGATGTCACCTTTTGAATAGGATAAATCCCCAGCATAGGAAAGCAATGTGCTTGTTAAGTCAATACCGTTAGGATGACTAGCAATTGGTGGAATATGATATTTTAATGTTGTTATAATTCTAACAAAAGCAGGGTTTTTCCAAGCATGATCCATCATCTTTTTCATATCTTCTAAAGTTGTATAATGATTTTCATTATGTAATCCAGTTGTATTTGTAAAATGTGTATGGCGCATACCTAATGAAACAGCTTTTTTATTCATTTCTTTTATAAAATTATCATTCGATTGCGCTAAATGATTTGCTAGAAAATTAGCAGCATCTGCGCCAGAAGGTAACAGTAATGCGAAGAGTGCTTGTTCATACGTTAATGTGTCTCCTACTTCAAAGCCTGCAACACTTGCATTTGCTTCATAAAGTCCTTCTAAATCTTGTTGTGTAACTGTATTTGTTTCGTTTATATCGGAAATAAAATCTAAAGCGACAATGCATGTTAAGACTTTTGTTAAAGAAGCAGGATATATTTTACTTGTGGCAGCTTTTTCATAAAGAATACTTTGATCTTCTAAATCTATAAGCAAAGCATATTGACTATTTAGATCGATTGATTTAAGACTTTCTTTACGTTGGCTTTGTGCTTGTATATTGATATTAGAAGGAGGTGGTGTGACTTCGTTTTTGAAAGCATTAGGGAAATATTGTTTGATACCAAAGAATAAAGCAATATCAATGCAGAGAAATAAACAAATCAGTATAATAAAAACAAGCCGTTTTTTATGTAAGTGTTTTGTGGTTTTAATATTTTGCATAGTGTCAACTCCTGCTTATTATCATAGCATAAAATAGCCATAAATAGATTACTAAATTATTACAATAAATTTCTAAATACATATTTGATTAATTTTGGTATAATAGACCTATGGAAGGATGATTAACAATGCAAACTAAAATATTGGTTTTAGACGATGAGAAGGAAATTGCGGATTTAGTAGCTTTATATTTAAGCAATGAAGGCTATGATGTTCACAAATTTTATGATAGTGAAGATGCTTTAGAGTTTATGATACATAATAGTGTTGATTTGGCATTGTTAGATATTATGATGCCAAAGATCAATGGATTTGAAATTTGTAAAATCATCCGGGAAAAATATACTTTTCCAGTGATTATGTTAACTGCTAAAATAGAAGATGTGGATAAGATACAAGGATTATCACTAGGTGCAGATGACTATATTACAAAACCTTTCAATCCATTAGAAATGGTTGCGCGAGTAAAAGCTCAACTTAGAAGATATATGAAGTACAATCAACAAAGTGAAAACGTAAATATCATCGACTTTAAGGGTTTGATTATAGATAACGATTCCCATCGTTGTACGCTATATGATGAAATATTGTTATTGACACCAATTGAATTTTCAATTCTTTGGTACTTGTGTAAGAATAGAGGAAAAGTTGTCCCTAGTGAAGAATTGTTTGAAGCTGTTTGGAAAGAAAAATATTTTGATAGCAACAATACGGTGATGGTTCATATTCGTCGTTTACGTGAAAAAATGCATGAACCACCAAGAAATCCTAAATTTATCAAAACAGTATGGGGAGTAGGATACCAGATTGAAGAATAGTATTTATAAACAGCTTCAAAATAAATTAACCCTCCTCTTCTTTTTAGTGACAATTTTAGTATTGGGGATACTCTTTGTCTGTATTGGTTTATTATCTTATTATTCTTCACTTTATGGCGGGCAAGGAATATTAACAGAATCCGATTTTTTATTGTATTATATTCACCATTCTTGGGAAATAAATACATTTCTTTTTGTGAGTGCAATTGTTTTATTACTATATATATTTGTGACAATTTTCTTTCGTAATATGAATGTTTTACTAGCAACGATGCAAGGAATACAAAAAAACAAAGTGCCTTGGAATTTTAAATTGCTGCCACAGTTTCAACTTGCGAAAGAAAAAGTGGAAGAAATGGTACGTAAAAAGAATGAAACACAAGAGTTATCAATCCAGGAAAAAGAACATAAAAATGAATTATTAATGTACTTAGCACATGACTTAAAGACACCATTAACAAGTATGATAGGGTATATTAATCATATTTTAGATCATCATATAGATGCACAACAACAAGAAACATCTATTCATATCGCTTATGAAAAAGCGAAACGATTAGATGATTTAATTGATGAGTTTTCTGAGATTTTGCGCTATGATGATAAGGTTTCATTATTAGATTTATCAAAAATTGATTTACCACAATTGTTAAATCAACAATTGGCTGGTTTTTATCCTTTGATGGAAAAGCGTGGTATAAAATGGAAGATAGATTTACCAGAAGGTGCATTCATTACAGGTGATTATGATAAATTATTACGTGTTTTTGATAATCTTATGCGTAATGCAATCGCTTATAGTAATGCTAACTCAACAATTGAAATTAGTGGAATAATGAAAGATCGTACGCTTTGCTTAACCTATCAAAATGAAAGCGAAGAAATAGATGAGGAAGCCATTGCTCATTTGTTTGATAAGTTTTATCGTGCAAATACTGCGCGCTCTTCTAGTAGTGGAGGAGCAGGATTAGGCCTTGCTATAGCAAAAGAGATCGTTGAATTACACCATGGAGTAATTCAAGCACATGCAGAAGGAAACCATATATTATTTACCATTGATTTACCTTATGAACAGGGGGTATATGAATGAAAAAGCAATATATGAAAGCATTAAAAAGAAAATTATTCTTTAAATATACACGCATTGTAGCGGGGATTACACTAGGTGGAATTGGACTTATTTATTTATTTGATGATATTTTGAATGGCGTTGTTATTGATTTTATTCGTTTGTTTATTCGACAAGGTGATCCTGTGACGACGTTCGAAACATTTCAGAAAGTATATGCGATTTTATTTCCAACAGTTATCGTAGGTGCAGGTTTTATCTTGATTTATTATTTATGTAAAGATCTAGTTAATTATATGCAAATCTTAATGGATGGAATTGATGATGTGATGCAAAAAGAAAGAGTGCAAATTAACTTTCCCAAAGATATGCTACCAACGGAACAGTTGGTATTAAATATTGCGAATGACTATCAACGACATTTAAAATCTTTACAGGCTGATGAAGTAAGAAAAAAAGACTTGATTTATTTATTGGCACAAGACATCAAGTTGCCGTTATCAAGAATTTTGATGTATCTAGAATTTTTGGAACAGGAAAAGCGGATATCACCAGATATTCAAAAAGATTATATTGTAAAAGTACTATACAAATCGATGGATTTAGAAGATATGATTAATGAGTTCTTTAATATTACACGATTTAATTTACAATATGCTAAATGGAACCCAGAAAATATGTTGCTAGATCGAATGATGGAACAAGTTATTGATGAATATATACCATTTATTGAAGAAAAAGAAATGGATGTAAAACTTGAGAGTGGTGTTCACTTAGAACTTTATGCTGATAATGATAAAATTGCACGAGTAATGCGTGATTTATTACGAAATATTGTGGAGCTAGGAAAAAAGCAAGAAACGATTATCATTCATATTGATCAAAGTGAAGAACAATATGAACTTGTTTTTAAAGTCTTATCCTATCATTTATCGGCGTATCAACTAGCTCATTTATTTCATAATTATTATCGATTAGAAGATGTTGCAGAAAGTGGCAAAGTCCATGTTTTAGGATTAGGAATAGCAAAACAGATTATGGATATGCACCAAGGAGACTTAATTGCAACTTCAATTGGGGATATGTTAGCATTTCATGTTCGTATTCCGTATAAAAAGAATGTAAAAATAGAAGAAAAAGAATTATAAATTCGTGTTATAATACAAAAGAAAAAGGTGATTATATGAAAATAGATATAGGAAGTAAGTTTCCAATTGAAGTAGCTCAATTGGGAACGGTAATGGATTATGTGGATGGAGAGTTTGTTTTTGTAATAAAGGACGAAGATTGGACAGAATTTGAGTTACAAGCGTTAAAGAAACATACTTTAGCAATTGATTTTGTTTATAAGTTTGATATTGCTATCTTTTTGTTAACGCTAGATGATGCAATTGATACAAGTGATTTTATTTTTAATGTACATGATAATATGTATGATGAGAGTATTACTAGAACTTTTGAAAAAGGGATAGGGTTTGCTTGCTCTTTATATTTGATTGATGCTAATGATACTGTAAAAGGGGTGCGTAAGGTACAACTTTCTAGTGAAATGTCAAATACGATTGTAGAAAAGATAAAAGTACAAAAAGCGCAACCTTATTATGAAGAAGAGTTTACTTGTAATTTAAGTGGATTACAAGATGCGTATGAACCATTTGAAATGCTTCCATTAGCATTTGCTAGTGAAACGTTCAAATAATTCAGTACACGCTAATTAAATGTATGCATATCATGAACAGATGTATACATTTTTTATATTGATATTGTGCTTTTTATAACTTTACAGTATAATTTAAAATAAGATTTGAAATGGAGGAATTGTGATGAGAGCAGTTGTGAGTGTTATTGGAAAAGATATGGTAGGGATTTTAGCAAAAGTTAGTGTAGAATGTGAAAAAGCCAATATGAATGTAATAGAAGTTTCTCAAACTTTACTACAGGATATGTTTGCTATGATCATGTTAATTGATATAACGAAAGGCGCAACATCATTATCTGAGTTCGCGGAACATATGGAAAAAATAGGAAAAGAAAGTGGACTAACAATTCACGTTATGCATGAAGATATTTTTAATTCAATGCATAAAATATAGGATGGTATAAACATGATAAATGTACATGAAATATTAGAAACAATTAAAATGATAGATGAAGAGTATCTTGATGTTCGTACAATTACGATGGGTATTTCTTTATTAGATTGCGCTGATAGTGATATTGATAAGTCTTGTGAAAAGGTTTTTAATAAGATTACGCGTTTAGCTAAAGATTTAGTTAAAACAGGGGATGATATTGAACGTGAATATGGCATTCCTATTATAAATAAACGTATTTCTGTTACCCCTATTGCATTTCTTTGTGCAGTAAGTGGTGGTGATCCAGTAAAATATGCCCTTACTTTAGAGCGTTGTGCACAAAGTACTGGGGTTAACTTTATTGGAGGATACTCAGCCCTTGTACAAAAAGGGTGTGCTGCAGGCGATCGTGAATTGATGGAATCAATTCCTAGAGCCCTTGCA
>JAVWIF010000049.1:0-14318 GCA_036639635.1 Longicatena sp. | reverse complement strand
ATTTTATATTGCTGGATTCATCCCACCACTTATGTGATTATATCGCATTGAAGTGAGGGACTTCTCCCTGTTTTTTGTTAAAAAGATGTTCTTTCTATGCTATAATAGGAACATACGAGGAGAAACATATGGAAAAGAAAATAGCAATTTACTTAGGCAGTGCACAGCATAAAAAAAAAGCAATTGAAATCGTCTTAAATGATTTAAAAATTCCTTATCTATTCTTAAGTGATGACGATTTACAACAAACAACAGGATACATCATGCAACTTCCACATTTTTCTAAAACAAATACGAATGAACACGTATCCTTTTCTTCAGACTTAATGATTTTACAAAATATTGAGGACCAAGAAATACAAGCTATTAACACCTTATTAAAAGCATTAGATTGTTCAATGACACGAAAAGCCATGCTAACTGAACATAATAAAAAGTGGTTTATAAAAGACTTGTTATGCGAAATAGAAAAGGAACATCACTACTTTATGGTTGTCGCAAAAATTCGCGAACTATTAAATGAAGGACAGACGCTACGTATTGATAACTATACAGCCACGTCTTACGAGTGCTATAAGAATGCCTTTTATCACGCTTATGAATGCATTTCAAAAGATAGCAGTTATGAAGATGTGCAGTTGGCTTATGATCAACTGATAGTTGCTAAAAACAAGTTACAAAAGCAGACATAAATTTTAGGTGTTCTAATCATACGAAAATCATGAAGTTTTTCGCAAAGACGAAATAGAGCTGGTCAAATTGACCAGCTCTATTTTCTTATAACATATTCATTTCAATCAGTTTATCTTCCATAAATGTACGGAATGCAAATTCTTCACTATCTTGCATACCAACATAAAAGACAGATTCTATATCCTCATGTTGAAATAAAAATAGTTCTGAAGCATTTATGATTCCTTCTGGATAATAACAAGCTGCATAATCATACAATTTACTTGTTTTTTTATCTTCTTGAATACGTGCACAAATCATTATTTTCTTTGTACCACCGCGTAATGTTACAATACTTCCTAAAGGAAGAATTTCTTTCATTGATTCACTATTCATGAATTATCTCCTTATGTTTTTCTCTTATCAAGAGCTTACTTTAATTCTAAAACCTAATCCTGCAATTAAACTCACCTTTGCGCCAAATTCAAACTCTCCTTTTTTACTAGAAAATTCTGTACTTGCTCCAGCCGAACCTAATTCACCAATTCCAGTCGCTGTAATCTTCCATCCAAACAATGATATACAACCTTTTATTTCACCACGAACAGCTGCTGCACCAACAGATGCTTTCAGTGTGATTTCTTCTTTATTAATCACTGCTTTCGCACTTCCACTTACAACACCAACACCCACTCTAGCATCACCTTGTGCATATATGTTATCATTTCCAATTCTTAAAGAAGTTGTCGCTTTTCCTAAAACAGCGCTCGCTCCTACATCCACATATAAAGTAGGGTCAATTTTTTTGTTCTTAAAAAGCACACCCTGTATATCGCCAGACAATTTTACAGAACCTACATTTAAACTTGCCTCTCCTTTGACATACTTTTTATCAAATCCATTTTTTATACGTAGTGCATCAAAGCCCACAAATGCTCCTACACATGCCCCATTCCTTACATATTCTAAGAGATTACGATCCTTACGTAAGGTAGTATGAAAACGATGTGAAAAATCAAATGTTTGTACTTTTAAATCACCATGTAATGAATGAGAAAATGTATCATTTTCAAATATTTGTGCATTGCTTAAAATGGCGCGTTCTACTTCATCAAAAGCATCTTGCCCATTGATATAGTAGCTATAAAGCTTTCTTAAAGATGTTACTAAAAAGGATTGATTATTTTTTAATCGTTGGATAACATCGACATTTTCAATTGTATTTAATTGATTCGTTAAAGCAATTAATTGATTGGTTTTTGTAATGCCATTTTGAACTGCATTGGCGTGTTCTTGAAATCTTCTAGTATCAATTTGAAGCATTTTAAATCATAGGTACTAAATTTAATAAAAGAGCCTTTCACAAAGTCTACTTTGTTCTTCAATATTTCTCAGCATTGTATCATAATGCTGATTTACAAGTGAAAGTTCAACGCTTTGGCAAACGTTAGGTAATAATTGTTTATCAACCAATATGCTATTTTTGATTGCCTGTAAACAATTCAAATACTGTTGCAAGATATAAGCATCCTTACTTGAAGGAATCAGCATGATTATTTAGCTGCGTTTCCAAACTCTGATAAGAGGTAACGGTTTGATCTAAGAATTTTGCATAGTTTTCGACAATGGTTTTGTACTGTTCAAAAACTGGTAACATCGTATGAAAACGTGTACGTAATGTTTCACCTGCCGGACTTTGCCAATCCAGTGATAATTGATTCATAAATTGATTAATCTCTTGTAAACAAGCGGAACATTGCTGATTCTGTTGACGAATAGCACTTGCGCTATTTGTTACTTCACTTAATGTTATTGTTAAGCCATCCATTCATTTCGCCTCCTAAACACCTAGATGTCTTGCTTGATTCATGCGTTCATCTTGCGTTTGTCGATACATTTTAGAACTCATCTTTAAAAAATTTGCGTACTCTTTCATCAGTGTAGCCATTTGTTGAAAATCGCTTTGAAAGGTATTAATTTGTGTAACAAACGCCACATTATCTTTACCTCTCCAACCAGCTTGCATTCTTTCTACTTCTTGAAACAATTGATGATAGTGTTTTTCATAAGTACACACTTGCTGTTCAATTCTTGTGGCACATAACTCAAGTTTTGCTGGGTCGACATTTATTCTCATTTTATTAGCTCCTTTACCATATGATGATTTTGTCACCATTTAGAATTCCTAATTGTGCTAGTGTATTATCATCCGCCATAATTCGCTGTTTCTTGCAATCATATAAAATTATTTGCGGCGTACTTACATAAGCTTCTTGTGTTGCTTCTTCTAACAATTCACAAAGTGTTCCTTTTATCTCTTTAATTGTGAGATAAGTTGCTATACGTAGTGTAAAATAACGCATTACCGTCGGTAAATATACCTCCACCAAAATATTTTCATCCATCGCTTTCCCTTTCCCATAATTGGATTTGTCTATACGTATCATTATTAAATAGATAGGCATTGTTTGCATGCAATGTATTATTCAGATTTTGAAAGTTAATTTTAAGCGTATAGAGATGTTCTTGTATCCCTTTTCCAAAATACACAATACCTGCATCAAACAAACTATAAGCAAACCAATCATAACGTGTATAAGCACTTAGTTCTTGTATTGTTTCAATAAAGATTTGGATACTTTGTTCTTGTTTCATAAACTCATTTATATTCATAAATGATATATTATTTTCAATTTCACTATACTGCATCCACACATATAAATTGTGTTCTTGTTTGATTAGTTCTTCCAAATACACCAAAGGATATGTACCCTTGGCACTCTTTATTTGATCTTTTGATATGATATAAGCATGTTTTTCTTTATCTAAAATTTGTTGTAGTTGTAAAGTATAAAAATATGCTGGGATACGATATCCTGTAAAATAATAAAAATTACTTGGCGTCAGTACCAATTCAACATCTTCTTTCGTAATCACATCACTTCCTAAAAATACATGGGCATTTCCATCTTTTCTCTTATGCTCTAGAATTTTAGGCAGTATAGGAATGGCATTCTGTAATTCAAACTCACTACCTTTTAAACAATCTTTCATATCACTTTCACTAATTTTTGCACTTTGGAACAGTACCACTTCCTGTAACTTTAGAATGCCACTGCCTTCTTGAGCAAGTGGATAGGTATCATTATTATCTGGAAAAATTGTATGATAATCACTTTGTTCTTTCATTCGTAATACAATACTAAAAGCAAAATATTGTAACATTCGATAAGGTATTCCTGCCATATTCTGTAGTGTTAAAAATATGTATATTTGATATTTTTCACCTTCTCTAAGTATGTTTAATAAAGCGTCTTCATAGATACTAAAAAGTTTAAAGAAGTTTTCAAAATTATGAATGATAAGTACAATTGGATATGTGTCTTCTACTCTTTTTTTACGCTTTTCTATACGTTTGTTGAGTTGAACAAAAAAACTTGCTATTTTTTCACCGTCATTTACCCCAACAACATCTCCAATAAGATGCATTCCTTTAAAAGCAAACAAACTTTCATCATCAAAATCGAAAATATACAATAGCATCAAAGGATGTATATAGGTTTGATTCCACGCACATATCAGCGTTTTCAACAACATTGTTTTCCCACTCTTTGCTTTACCATATAGCAACGTATTTTGTAGTTTTTCCTTACAATAACAAAATGGATATTGACGTTGATTACGAATATCATCAATTTCTCCAATTTGACAAATTTGATCAGGATACTTTTCTACTAACATCGACCGTGTTAAGTCTTTCGATAATGCTTCTTTCCACAATTTTCTTGTTGAAAGATGCATCTGAGTAGCTAGTGAAATAATGTACGCTACAATACATTCTAGTTGTGTTTTCGTGTTTTGTTTTTTCTTAAATACGCTTTTTTTATATAGACATTGACCAGTCATATCAATAATAGCAATTTCTTCATCACGTTTTTTGGCATTTTTATCAATTTCCTCATACACTGCTTGTGTCCAAGCAATCAAACCGTGTTCAAACATTTCATTATTTCCTACTTGCAAATAACACTGACCTGTTTTCTTTAAATAGGCAGCATCATCTCTTTTTAACATATCTTGACTATCACTTTTGTCTTGTACTTTTAGGCACAAGTGAAAACGTGAATTACTCCAAATTTGATCATCAATAATACCAGCCGGTTTTTGGGTAGCAAGGATCAAATGAATACCAAGACTTCTTCCAATTCTCGCCGTTTGTTTTAATTGTTCCATAAAGTCAGCTTGCTGTGTTTTTAATTCCGCAAATTCATCTGCAATAATGAGTAAATGTGTTAAGGGTTCCATTTTTTTATGTTCCCTGTATAAAGCTTGATATTTATAAATATCTACATTATGAATACCAAAAGTTTTTGATGTCTGTAACAATATTAGTTGTCTACGTGTTAACTCACTCTTGAGCGAAAGAAGAGAGCGTTGTAAAGAGTCTTGATCCAAGTTTGTAATAACACCACCTACATGAGGAAGATTTTCAAATATTTTAGCCATGCTACCTCCCTTATAATCAATTAATAAAAAGGAAACATATGCTGGCGAAAAATTAATCGCCATTGATAAAATATAAGTAATTACACATTCACTTTTCCCAGATCCCGTCATTCCTGCTAATAAACCATGAGGTCCATGGTAATTTTCATGAACATCAAGAATGAGAGGTTCTCCTTTTGATCCAATACCAATTGGCACTTCTAATGAGTGAACACTCTCACACTTACACCACCGCTCACTTATATTTAATTGTTCAATACTTGTGCATTGATACATCGCTAAAAAGCTAAGTGTTTCAGGCAATTGAAATACTTGATCATTGGATATTGTACAATTTGCTAATATTCGTGCTGCTTGCATAATATCTTCATTAGACATTGAAGTATAAGGAAGTACAATCTGATGAGTATTTGTATCTATCGTTATATGATGTTCATATACCGCTACTTTTTCATCACATTCTTGATGAATATTTACCTCATCACTTACACACTGCAAATAACATACTTTCATTTGTGTATCTTTCGTTCTTATTCTTTGAAGTACAGGTAAACGTTTTTCTAAGTTTCTATCAAAAGAAAAAACAATCATTGCGCAAATACTTTCATGCTTCTCATCAATTAAGTCTTCCACTATTAAATTTATTCGTCTTGCATCATATTCATTACTTACAAGCAAGTGTGTGTGTTCTTCTGTTAGAAAACAATGAGGTAACCAGAGCAAGCCATTCTCACGGCAAAACGTTTCGCTTGCTAGAATCAAAAACTTTACATCTAAATTACTATGTTGAATAGCAAAATGGTATAGAAACGAAACTAAATAACTTGAAGTATATTCTGCTTTCCCAATAAATGCGATGCAATGTTTTTTATCCAAAGGAAGAATATAAGGTAAGCGTGCCTCATATTCTTTATTTAAAAGCTTTCGCATAGCATCTTCTAATTCATCCTTCTGCATTTGAAAGCTTGTTCTTGCTCCTTCAAATTGTACGAAATATGGTAATTTTCCTAATCCGAAATATCCTTCAAGAAAACTATCACAATATCGCGTTCGATACCAAATACGTTGTGTATCAAAGAATAAAAGTTGTTTATCACACGCTAGTGAACTATAAAATTCCTGCAAAATTCTTTCTTTATCTTCTATTTCTTTATGTATTTGGATTTCTATCTCTTCTAAATATTCGCAATATCTTAATCGCTTCCTTTGTTCTTGTTTCACTCTTTGTTTCTTTTCTTGTTTTTTCGCAAGAATTGGCCAAAGAATAGTTCCTAAAGCCATACTTATAGACATCGTTAGTGTTGGAATAATCTGTAGCATATCGCCTTTGTTACGTAACACACTGAATATTGAAAACATCCCAGTTACAAGAGAAGACAATCCCATTGTAATGGATGGTCCTAACAAGAAAATAAGCGGTACACTTTCATTCATTGAAAGATTTGGTGGTACATCAACATGGAATGTTTGACTCACTATGTTTTGCATCTTTCTAGGCAATACATGTACATGGATGCTACGCAACATGTTATCGCCATTATGAATGTATTCTCCTATAGGCCTTGCTTTACGAAAACACTCATGTAACGCAATCTCATTATTAAGATTTAACAAAAAGCACCCTGGTCCAATTGCGATTTTTAGTCTCATTATTTGAATCACATCACCTACTACTAGCACTTTTTCTGCTACTCTAATATTATTGATATATACCCCATTACCACTATGCAAATCATAGAGAACCCAGTTATCTTGTTCATAAACTAATCGTGCATGAAAATTTGAAACATATGTTTGTGCATATTGAATATCATTTTTTTCACTTCTACCAATACCAATTACGAACTTTTTAGATACTTCATACGCATAAAATATCGTTTGTTTTCGATCAAAACATTCACACATAATCATAAATTTTTCACACTTATAGCGACCTTTATAAATTGTGTTCTCTTCGATTTTCACAAGTTCACTTTCGTATTCCAAAAAATGATATCGCTCATTTTGAATAAAATACCAATTATGATCTTCACAAGTTATTTCTAACGCTTTTTCTTTGCCACTTGCGTTACTACGATATAACCAAAATCGTCCTTCACGTATACGCGGTAACACTAATGTGTCCAAATAATCTTTACAATACAGATTAATTTGAATTTTTCTTTTTTCGATATTCATAAACAATATAAATTACAATAGAAAGCAATATAACTGCAGTAAATAAAATCCATAAACGCTTACTCGAAGCATCACGTTTCATCAGGATTTGGATAGGATCATCAGCTTTTTTTCGCTCATGTTTGATTGTTTTTTCTACAGTAAAGTGCCATTCTTTATTTGATTGATTACCAGCCTCATCAATTGCCTGTGCAACTAAGGTATAAGCTCCTGTTTGATTGGGTTTATAGGTAAATATCCCCTTTTTATTTATTTCATCTAGGGTACTAATTTGTTCATCATTCACTTTTATAGAAGTGAATCTTTCATTCTTTCTTTTTGTTGTATCATACTGTTCAATTTCTAATTGTAATTGATCTCCTAACTTCATATTAGATTCTAATGCAACGCCTTGTGAAGTGAGTTTTACAAGAGGAGCTGTCTTATCAATAATAAAATAAAATGTAGAATTCATTTTTGCAGTATTTAAAGCATCATCACGTACCGTAATATCAAGTGCATAATAGCCATCTTGGGTAATGTTATCACCCCAATTATATTTCATCTTTTTTTGATTACGATATAGCGAAGATGATAAAACATAATAATCTTTGCCTTCCCCTTTCACCTTAGGCTTCCAATTTCCAGAATACGCTATTCCATGAAAAACATCATTTTCAATAGATACTGGTGCAATCTTTGTATGAATTTTAATACTAATCTTTTTTTCAGTCATATTGCCAGCTTTATCTTTTGCTTCAACTCTTAGTTCATAATCATCATTTGTATTCTTTTCACTCTTTAATAGATATTCACCGCTTACACTATTTGGTTTAATATCCAGTGGTTTTTCATTTTTGTACCATTCAATTGTTTTATTTTCAAGGTGCATATCATCAATGTGCGTTTTTATGTAAACATCGCTATTACTGATATAAGAAGGTGAATGTTTCATCAACACATGATTTAATTCTAGTTGAATACTTGGATTACGCTTATCAATAATAAATTGATACGTATTACTTTGCTTACGATTGTTTGCTTTATCAACCACTTCTCCAAAAAATTGATAACTACCTTCTGCATCAAATAGAATAGTGGCATAATAATCATCATCAACTTGTTTCCAATTAAGATTTGTAAGATTTTTAACACCATCTTTCATCGTATAAAAAGAGGTGTTCTTCATTTCTAGATGCTGATCTTTAAGATGAATTTGATAGGCAATAGATGTATTTGTTATGACATCAGATTTACCAACAACGCTAAGCTCTGGTGCTTTTGTATCTATAAAAAATGGTCTAGAAAAATTCTGTTCACTAATAAAACCTGCTTTATCCTCTATATGATAAGACAAGCGGTATTCCCCATCACTTAAATTTCCAGTGAATATATAGCTATTTGTTTTCTTATCAAAATTTAGTTTTACTTTTTTATCATTTAGAAGTACATAAGAGGCATCCATATTCAATAGTTGATCACTCGTTTCAAAATTAATATGTAATTCTTGTTTATAAAAGTTTGCGACTTCACTCGTAATACTTTCATTATTAAACGTTAAACTAACAAGCGGTTTTGTGTGATCAATATTAAAGGTAAACAAAGCTTCTTTATCTTCTACATTACCTGCTTTATCCTCCAAATGATAGACAAGTTTATAAATATCTTCGTTTTGTAGAGTTAAATCACTTTGATAACTTCCTTCCTTTTCATACCAAGTAGGAATTACTTTTCGGTTGTTCACAAGTAGATAGCTGCTTTGCGCATTAAAGTTTTCTTCTTTTATAATCAAATGTAAAGTTACACTATCTTTTGAACTAAAAAGTTGTTGCTTATTATCGATTGGTTTACCATTATGATAAAAACTGATTGTTGGCTTATACGAATCTAATACAAGTGTAAAAGAGTATGCTTCATCAAAAATATTTTGCGTTTTATCTTCGATATGACAAGAGATATCATATAGATCATCTTTATCAAAATCAATAGAACCATAATACTTCCCTTCTTTATTTATCCATTTAACCACTGTTTTCTTACCCTTAATTAACACATAACTTGCTTTTTCATTTAACTCTTTTTCATCTACAATCACGCTAAGTGTAACCTTGTCTTTTTTATATAGTGTTTGCTTGTTTTCTATTTTATCGTCCTCTATATAAAAACTCACCAAAGGTTTGCTCATATCTTTAATACAAGTAAACATAACTTCTTGCTCTGCTTTATTCCCAACATTATCTTCTATATGACTAGAAATTTTATAAATATCATCTTTCTCAAATTTTAGAACAGCTTGATATTTGTCATCTGATTTTGTCCAACTTGGAAATACTTTTTGTTCATTGATTAAAAAATAACTATTCTTCTCATTCAAATTTTTCTCTTTTACTACAACATCAAATTGCATTGACTCTTTAGAACGAATCGTTTGATTCGCTCTAATCGCTTTTTCTTGATACAGTACATCGATAACCGGCTTATGTACATCCATAGTTAATGAAAATGTTGGACCCTCATCATTGACATTTCCAGCTTTGTCTTCAAGACGAGCAGACACATTGAATACATCATCCTTATTCAAAATTAATTCCGCTTGATATCCACCATCCTTTTTAACCCAGTCACGAACTACCTTCTGTTTATTCACAATGAAATAACTGTTCTTTTCAAGTATATTTTCTTCACTAGTAAACGCTTTAACAATTGTTTTCTCATTCGCTATTAGTACTTGCTTATCTTCAATTAATTTATCATTTATGTAAAATTTCAGCGTGGGTTTTTTAGTGTCTATGGTAAATACTTTTGATCTCGCAATGCTCTGTATACTTTGTGCGTTTTCTCTTAAATGTACACAATAATCAATGCCCTCTTCGCTTATCTCAAATTCTTTTTCATACCCGTCTTTAACACTTTGCCAAGTACTATCTTTAAGAATGACATCATCCTTACCTTTTTGTGCAATTACGATAGCATTATTTTTATCAAATTTATCATCTTTAACAAATACCTTAACATGTACTGCATGATTATATAACGATTGTATTGTTTCTTTATCAATGGTAAAGCGAACACTTGTCTCAACTCTTTTTTCCTTTAATGAAGTTGCTTCAATATGATAACTTTGATACATGCATGTAAAAAAGAAAATCAAACATAACATTTTAATAAATCTCTTCATCCTTTTCCCTCCACTTTTTTCACTTCCATTTTAATCAATTCTGTCTTACTTTCGATTAAATCTAACTTTTGTTTACATTGCTTTCCTTTCCTTTTTATCTTTCTACCTTTTATAGCAATAAAAAGCCCTAACAATAAAAATATAACTGATAAAAAATAAAATATATTTGCCAACCAATAAACATACAAACTATGCCCTCCAAAATGTTAACTTTTCTTCAATAAAACGAATCATCTCCTCTATACTCTGATTGTCCTCATTATTCTTTTTGACATAAACACAAGCCTTCTTTGCTTCCTCTAAATACTTTATATGTTGTGTATTCGTAGTGCTAGTAACATCATATTCAGACAACGCAATATACATATGTGCTAGCAGCAACACATCATCTACCTCACTTTTTTGTACATTGTAGTAACGTATCGCCTCATCATAATTGATTTTCATTTTCTGATAGTCTTTGTGTTCTATTGCTTCTACTCCTTTGTCATAATAGGCTACATACAAGCTCGAATTATAATCCGTTTGAAATACACTTTTATTTAAAATAATATCTTTATGTTCCTTCTTAATTTTCTCTAGTTTATTCGCTAAACTGATAATGATATCATTACATTCCTTACCAAATTCACTCTTTCTATTTTCATATAACGATAACAACAAAGCATAATTTTCATATTGTTCTACAGGATTCGCAAGAAAAGCTATTTCTTTTTCCATTTGATTTAGTTTTGATTGTAAATAGTGCATATCTTGTTTGGTAATTTGCTGTTGTTGGCTAAATGTTTTAGCAATTTCCTTGTAACCTTCTAACATCATATTTTGATGGATA
This sequence comes from Longicatena sp., assembly GCA_036639635.1. GTDB lineage: Bacteria > Bacillota_I > Bacilli_A > Erysipelotrichales > Erysipelotrichaceae > JAVWIF01. The sequence goes on along the minus strand of JAVWIF010000049.1, from coordinate 2,973 downwards.
TTAGATTGATTTACATAAGATAAACTTTCTGATGCTTTCTTATAAAATTCTATATCGTTTAAGCGAAGACATACCAAGCTAAAAAAATAGGCAATTTCCGAATTATCTTTTTGATTACTTTTTATCATCATCTCTTCCATAATAAGTAAAACATCACGCATTGCACTCTCTTGTTGTGTATCGCTTAGTTTTGCAGACTTTAGAAGTGCTTGATTATACAACTTTCGATAAGCACCTACCTCAGTTGGCTTCCACCCAATTGCTTCTTGATAATTTTCCTTCATCATTGCCGTATGATATTTACTTTCGATTTCCTTATGCGTCAATTGCATAAAATATATACCTGTTACCATACATAAGGCACTTACAATAAAACAGCTAATTGAGTGTTTTAATACCGATTTCTTTTTCTTCCCATACAGAGTCCAAACTGCTTCTTTCACTGCTAGAAACGATTGAAATCGATTCTCAGGTATGCTTTCAACACATTTCTCTAACACATGATCAAGAGGAGTAGCGCATACCTCTTTTTTATAGAAAGCGTTGTGCATTAAGACAAAAAACGTCATTCCAAAACTATAAATATCACATAAAGGCGTAACTACTTCATGTGCAAGTACTTCATGTGATGCATATCCGGGGTGTAGCACTACTTGCTACTTGCCATCCCTCTTGAAAACAACTCGTCCCAAAATCTATTAAATATAAATTATTATTTTCATCACAAATCATATTTTGTGGCTTTAAATCCAAATATAAAAGCGGATAAGGACGAGTTCCATGCAAATAAATAAATATATCAATGATTTGTAACATCCAATCCTGGATATTATTTTCAATTCTATTCTTATCTTCACTAAGTAGCGAAGCTAACGTTTCGCCTTTAATATAATCCATAACAACATAAAAATAGTTTTCATCTTCAAATTGGTCACTAATTCTTGGAATCCCTCTATGATTTAGCTTTGATAATATCGAAAATTCTTTTTGAAATGTCATCAACAATGTTTTTTGATTCATTCGTTCATCATGTTTTTTAATACGCTTCATTGCCCATTGTTTCAATAAACGTGCATCACTTACTAAAAACACTTCTGACAAACCACCTTCTCCAATTTTATTAATAATTGTATAACGCCCTACTAATATAGTATTCATTATGTCCCCCTTTCTTATTAACTCCTATTTACATACATCTAAAAGTATATACTTTCGTTCCAAATGATAATGAATCACCATCTTTCAAAATTGTAGCTTTCATTCGTTCCTTATTCACAAAAGTTCCATTAGATGATTTTAAATCTTCTATCGTATGTTTTGATTTACAAATAAGTGCATGATGCGCTGATATATATGCTTCTTTTAAAATTAATGTATTATCATCTGCACGACCAATAAAAAACTGTTCACTTATAATTTGAATTTTCTTATTGTCTTTTTCATCAATTAAATATACATCACTCTCTTCCGCAAATAGCACCATTGTAGAGTTGTGAAGTTCTTCCTTATTCTTACGTTTCTCAGGCTTATAAACCTGTTCTTCTTCTGACAAAAGTGGAATACACTCATTTTTAGGATATGTTATTGGTTGTGGTACTTCTTTTACATAGTAAGGTTCCTCAATATGCATATGAAATAACTTTTCAAATAGCGTTGGTACTTTTTTCTGCTTTTCCTTTAGATTTAACAATCCTTGCAACATTGTTGGAATACTTATTTCTTCCTTCTTTAAAGCCATCACAATATAACCAATTGCTGCATAGGCTTCCTGTACGCGTATTTCTTTTAGTAAATTTATAAAAAATGTAGAACATACCTCTTTTTGAAACATCCAATTATCACTCGTTAAAGGAAATACAATAAAGCGAATATGAACCCCATCATATGATATAAATATATGATCTAGATTCATCGAAACTGGTATTGTAGAATTTACTTTCACTAAATCTTCAAATATGTATAAAAGAAAATTGTATAACTCACTATCCTCAAAGACATGAACTTGAAGATAATCTCTTAATGATATATACCCTTTCGTATCAAAATAAAACTTAGTCTTACTACGATGATCTCTAACACATGGTAGACAAGATCCCTCTTTCAATATTTGTTGAAAGATATAATCATCAAAATCTTTTATTCTCTTCAAAATAATCTCCATAAAGCCATCTTCACGTAATTCTAATTTTTTAATTCTATCATCCAATGATCTATCCTCCTTTTTATCACTACACTATTCTTTACGAGAAAATAGTTCAAAATTCCTAAATTTATTTCTATTTCACATTTTTTCACAATATTAAATGCTATAATATGATACATAAAAGAGGTTCTCACATGAAAAAAAAACTGCATACATGTAATATACAATTTATATTTATGATATTTCTTATTATTATAAATCTTGCGACTTTACACTTTGTTTCTCCACTATCACAAAACTTATCCGATTTAGGTAATCTGCTAGGTCATCGTCTATATTTAATCCTTTGGGCAATTACAACATCCCTATATTTATATATCTATACATTACGTTTACTCAAAGACCGGCAATATCACAACAAACTTGGTTATGTCCTTTTAGGTATCGCTTGTTGTAGCATGGTGCTATCCGTTATCCTACCCTATAATATTTATACATTTCCAATCCTATCAAAGTGGCATACTAGAATCGCAATCGGCGCAACCTCACTTTATGTAATTGTTTTCTATCATTTTATTATTGATACAATGAAAAAAGATTATCTATTTTATGAACAAACGCTCATTCCTTTTACTTTCTTAGTAATATTTGATTTATTATTATTTATATTAAATGGTGGTGTAAGTACATTAATTGAAATATCATTTAGTATCGGTATGAGTATTTTACTCTACCTAAAAAAATAGTTCCTATCATTTTAAAAAACAACATGAAAAAAGCCTACAAATAAAGTTGAACTTTATCTATAGGCTTTACTTTCGTAATGGTGG
>JAVWIF010000048.1:0-14473 GCA_036639635.1 Longicatena sp. | reverse complement strand
TTGCATTTCTTTTTTTACTATGATACAATGTTCGCAATATAAAAACAAGTGTTTTCGATAAAAAGACACAAAAAGTTTTGAAAAGGAGGAAAAAAATGAATATAGGAATACTCGGATATGGTACTGTTGGTTCAGGGGTTCATGAGATTATTGAACAAGGTCATACTCCTTATACAAAGAAACTAGATGTTACTCATATCTTAATACGTGAAGGAAAAAGCAAAACACATCCTTTGATGTGTGATGATATAAACGTTATCTTACAAGATACAAAGTGTGATTTAATAGTAGAAACGCTTGGTGGATTAGAACCTGCTCATACGTACATTATGCAAGCCTTAAAAAGTGGCAAGCATGTTGTAAGCGCAAATAAAGCTGTCATTGCAAAATATTTAAAAGAATTTAGTGCTTGTGCGCTTGAAAATGATGTAAATATCTATTATGAAGCAACAACTGGTGGTGGTATACCTTGGATTGAAGGCTTAGCAAAAGCAATGCGTATTGATGAAATTGATCGCATCCATGGAATATTTAATGGTACTAGTAATTTTATCTTAGATCATATGCAACGCTTCTCCTCTTCTTTTGAAGATGTATTAAAAGAAGCACAGGATTTAGGATATGCAGAAAGTGATCCAAGTGCTGATATTGATGGTTTTGATATATGCAACAAATTAAGAATTAGTGCTTCTTTAGCCTATGACTTTCATGTGCCTGATACATTCCCAGTCTATGGCATTCGTACCATAACAAAACAAGATGTTGAATACTTTTCATCTTTAGGCTATGCAGTACGTTTAATTGCTAAAACAAAACGTAATAAAAACAACTACGGTTGTGTAGTAGAACCTGTCTTGTTTAATACAACTGAAATAGAAAGTAATACCCAAGATAATTACAATTTAATTACCTTGCACGGAAAAACAATTGGTGATTTAAAGTTTTATGGACAAGGAGCAGGTAAATTACCAACAGCCAATGCCATCGTACAAGACATTATTGATATTAATGAAAATACTGCTCACTTTGTACAAAAGTTTGAACAATCATTTACTTATGATGAAACTTTATGTTTACGTGATTACATCGTTCGGATGTTACCAAGTGCGCTCTCATGTTTACAAGCATGTTCTTATGAAACAAAAAGTTTTCAAGGAACGACTTACATCCATATAAAGGATGTGGAAGTATATCACATGCATCAGTATATGAAAGAGATAAATAAAGTGGATCCAACAGCCTTTATGGCTAGCATCCATGTACGGGAGGATTTATGATTAAAATAACAAAATTTGGTGGTTCCTCAGTAGCCAATGCGGAACAATTTGCAAAAGTGAAGAATATTATTCAAAGTGATACTAGTAGACGTTTCGTTGTTGTGAGTGCTTCAGGAAGAGAACATAAAAAAGACAACAAAGTAACTGATTTATTGTATTTAATTGAAGCTCATTTAAAATATAGTGTTGACCACTTACCACTCTATAACTTAATAGAAGAACGTTTTCTATCTATTAAGCATGATTTACATTTATCTTATCCAATAGAAGATGATTTGGCTCTATTAAAAACTCAATTGACTAAGAACATCAGTACCGATTATTTAGTATCACGCGGAGAATATTTAACAGCCAAGCTAATGGCAGAGTATCTAGAATTCCCTTTCTTAGATTCCAAAGATATCATCACCTTCCGTTATGATGGAAAAATTGATTTTGACGCAACGAAATATCGCATGGATACGTATATGAAAGATCACGATTGTTTTGTAATTCCTGGATTTTATGGGGCGCTTCCAGATGGCAATGTAAAAACAATGTCACGTGGAGGTAGCGATATTACTGGATCAATTTTAGCAGATATATTAAATGCGGATATGTATGAAAACTGGACAGATGTATCTGGCATTCTAATGGCTGATCCAAGAATTGTCTCTCATCCGAAAAGAATTGATATGATTACGTATAGTGAGTTACGTGAGTTATCTTATATGGGCGCAAGTGTACTTCACGAAGAAGCCATTTTCCCTGTGAAAGAAAAAAACATTCCGATTAAAATATTAAATACCAATCACCCAGATGAAGGCGGAACTATTATTGTTGAAAAGATTGAAGAAGAATCAAATCAAATGATAACAGGTATTGCTGGTAAAAAGAACTTCACTGTAATTGCTATCTATAAAAATCACATGTCAGATGAAGTGGGTATCATTCGTAGAGCTTTAGAAATTTGTGAAAATTATCGTGTAAGTATTGAACATATTCCAAGTGGTATTGATTCTTTTAGTATTGTCGTAAATAGTGATGATGTAAAAGATGTCATTTATGATATGATTCGCGATATGAAAAAATCTTGTAATGCCGATGAAATTAAAGTTATTGATAATATTGCTTTAATTGCCACCGTTGGTCGTCAAATGATGTATCGCCCAGGTATTAGTGGAAAATTATTCGCTGTTCTTGGAAAAGAAAACATTAATATCCGAATGATTGCTCAAGGTACTGATGAAATGAATATTATTGTAGGGGTTGAGAATAAAGATTACGAAAAAACAGTAAAAGCTATCTATTCAAATTTTGTTATTTAATAAGGAGAAAAAGAAAATGAAAACATATAACGTAGCGATTTTAGGGGCAAGTGGAGCCGTTGGACAAGAAATGATAAAAATCTTGTTAGAACGTAACTTTCCAATTAATGAATTACATTTACTAGCTAGCTTTCGTAGTGCTGGTAAAAAACAAACTATTCAAGGAAAAGAATATACGATTGAAGAAACTACAGAAGATAGTTTTGATAATATTGATATCGTTTTAGGTGCTGCTGAAAATGATATTGCATTAAAGTATATACCAATAGCAGTTGCTAAAGGTGCTGTTGTCGTTGATAATTCAAGTGCTTATCGCTTAGATGAAAATGTTCCCTTGGTCATTCCTGAAGTAAATAGTGAAGCTGTTAAAAACCATCACGGTATTATCGCAAATCCTAACTGTGCAACAATTATTGCATTAGTAGCGTTAGCACCATTACATGCATATGCTCATGCAAAATCAATGGTCGTCTCTACGTACCAAGCAGTTAGTGGCGCAGGCGTTGGTGGAATTCACGAATTAGAACAACAAGTAAGCGCGCTCGCCCACCATAAAGAAGTAGAAATCAAGAACTTCCAATACCAAATCGCTTATAATTTAATTCCTCAAATTGGCGGATTCAATGAAGAAGGCTATTCTAGTGAAGAATTAAAGATGCAAAATGAAGGTCGAAAAATCATGAGTAACCCTGATTTAAATGTGAATTGTACTTGTATTAGAGTACCTGTATTTCGTTCTCATTCTGAATCTATTATGGTTGAATTTGAAAAAGCTATAGATGTTGAAAAAGCTAGAGAATTGTTATCCAACGCAAACGGTGTTAAATTAGTTGATGATCCTGCAAATAAACAATACCCAATGCCTTTAGATACAACTGACCAAGATTTAGTTTATGTTGGTCGTATTCGTAAAGATATGAGTGGTCATAACAATGCGCTCAGTTTCTGGTGCTGTGGTGACCAAGTTCGTAAAGGTGCTGCCACAAACGCTGTACAAATCGCTGAGCTTGTTATCAAAAATATGTAAAAAAAAGTTCGACATCTTCGTTAGATGTTGAACTTTTTTTATTTACGCTTCGATTGTTTCTTCTTTTACTTCTTCTACAGGTGTTTCTTCAACTATAGGAGTCTCTTCAACTACTACTGGATTCTCTTCAGCAACTACAGGAGTTTCTTCACAACAAGGGCATAAAGTATTTGTTAATCCTTGAAGTTTTGCTAACACTGTTCCCATACCATATAAAATAAATGCATATGCGAAATATTGTGCGCAAGCTGAGAAATAAATATTGATAGTATCTGCAATTTTCAATGTATATTGCATTTTATAGCTCTGCACTGTTAAATAACCTTGCCAAATTGAGAAAGCTGCAATACATAAGAAAATAACGGCTACTACGTAAAATACGATACTTGCAACTGATTTAGTTGCTCTTTTTTTATTGTTTGTCATAGTTCCAACCTTTCTGTTCACGGGGTTTATTATCCTATATAATTATGTGATTAGTATGTGTTAGACGTGAATTTTAAGAAAACTTTTACAGTTTTTTCTTCTTAAATACCAAAACAGACGAGAACAACAAAACAAAACTGCTTACTATAGTTATTATGAATGAGCAAAATATATCCGATAAAATATAGGTAGGTTTTAACATTTCTACATTAACAGAAATTAAAGTTAATGGACTATACTGTGCTACATTGGGAATCAAATTTAAAATGAATAACAATCCAATAAAAAGCACGCTTAATAACAATCCACCATAATTCCCTCTACCAACACTAGAAGCAAATAAAAATAATGCTAACAAAAACGCACCAAACAACCATGCACATAAAACAGAGATAAACAAATGATGAACTACCATTGATGGAAATAGAAATATAGTATAAAGATAAGTGATAAGAAAAGCTCCATAGTAACAAATAGTCCAAATACAAAGTGCCACAAAGTATTTTGCAAGAATCACACTTGTTCTCGATAAGCCCTTTGTTAGCAATGGAATCAATGTACCTTTACTAATTTCTTGTGATAATAAACCACTAAATACTAACAATAATACAATAAGTCCCATTTGGGTTACATTCTTAAAAAATTGTGTATAAGAATCTATTGCTGTTGGTGTTGGTATTTCAATGAGTGAAATTCCATTTACACCGCTCATTGATTTTAGTACTTCTGGCATTAACTTTGCGAATAAAGGGCTCATAATTCCAAATATAATAAAGATAATAGCCATAATTAAGAACTTATACGTCCGAATATGTTCCATCCATTCTTTCTTTATAAAAGCTATTGTTCCATTCATTGTACTACCTCCATAAACAAACTCTCTAATGTAGGTTCACTTACTTCATAGCGTACAAAAGACAAGTCCATGCTTAATGCTTTTCGCATTAGAAACTTTCCACTTTCTTTGGTATCACTTACGTGTATTTCACAAACAAGTTCATTTTCATGAACATCAATAATCATTTTTTCCTTTTTTATTTCTTCAATGAAACGTTGTTTTTCTTCTTTCGTATAAAACTCAATAACAATAGAATCACTGCGATGTTTTGCTTTAATCTCAGAAAGTTCACCTACAAGAGCAATTTTACCTTCATGCAAAAGTGCAATTTGATCAGCTATTCTTTCTACATCAGATAATATGTGAGTTGAAAATAATACAGTTGTTTGTTTTTTTACAATTGCTAAAATATCTAATAACTCTTTTCTGCCTTTTGGATCTAATGCTGATGTTGGTTCGTCACAAATTAATAATTTAGGTTCATTTAACAATGCTTGTGCAATTCCCAATCGTTGCTTCATTCCTCGAGAAAACCCACTAATTTTACGATTTGCATGATCTAAGCCAACGAGCTTTAATAACTCTTCACTTTTTTCTTTACTTTTTTCTTTTGACATTCCTGTAATTTCACCACATAATTTTAAATATTCTATCGGTTTCATATAACCATAAAATTCAGGAACATCTGGAAGATATCCAATAAAACGATTGGTTGATGTATCACCATATAGCACTTTTTCTCCACATACCTTAATAGTTCCAGCATCGATTGGTAACAATCCCGTAATCATTTTCATGATTGTTGTCTTACCAGCTCCATTTTCACCTAAAAAACCAAATACGCAATGTTCACTAATTGCTAAAGAAACTTGGTGTATAACTTGACGTTCGCCAAAATTCTTATCTATTTTTTCTATTTCTAAAATCATTCACTGTCACCTCTACCAATTAGGAAATATAATACTGGCCCAATAAACTGTACGAGTAAAACAACAACTATCCATATTGTTTTATTTCCTATCCGATAGGTTGGATGTTTCAAAACATGAACTAATGAAAATATAGCAAGACTAAACTCAGCAATTACTAATGGAATCAAAAAAGGTAAATATGTTTCTAAATCTATCGTTGTATTCATAATTTCATCCTTTCAAACTTTCTTTAAGCATTTCACATAGTGCAATAAATCTTGCATCTTCTCTCAATACATCGAATGTACGATTATCAACAACTGCACTCACACTACTTTCTTTAATGATTTTTTCATCTCTTGGTAAACGGATATCAATTTCTTGCGAATCAATCCATTCATTTATTCTATGAAATAATCCTTTTCCTTGAATTTCATAGCATTTAATTTCTTTTGTAATGAGTTTCGCATAGTTTGAAACCCATTCAATTGCTTTGTCAAACTCTTGAAATTGCACATATCCTTGAATTGCACTTAAATAAATCGGCAATACTAATCCTGGATGCATACTTCTTATTTCAAACAGATTATCAAGTGCTACTATTTTATCAAGTGCTATTTCAAATGCTATCTTGTCTTGCATCCTCAAGCTTAGAAATAAGGGATAACTTTGGAAAACATTTAGAATACTCTGAAACATATCTACCTGTAATGTTAATTCAGCTTTATCTAAATTTTGATCCATATAATAAGCATTTGCCAATAACGTATTCGATTCCAATTCTCGTATATGGCCAAACGAATCTATCGCTCCTTTGGGGTCATGTAAAATCAAGTCACAATAGACCCCTAAGTTTTTAGCTGCTTTTTTATCTTGTAGTTCATCACTTTCTTTTTCTACATATGCAAACAAGTCTCTAGCTTCAGTATATAATGCCGTTGTTATATCTTGCTTTTTAGAAAGCATTCCGTGATTAACAAACAATGTGGCAATTAACAAAACCAAGTAGTGACATGAATGATATTTTTTTATTAAATCATGGCACTCTTCAATTACTTCATCAAAATCTTTTTCAACAAATGATTTACATAATCGACGATATTCTTCTGTCGCATTTTCTCTAGTTAATTCTGGTTGATAATCCATTAACTCATCAATACTTATATCGAAATATGATGCCAAAATTGGTAAAAATGTAATATCAGGATAACTTTGACAACTTTCCCATTTAGAAACCGCCGTCTTTGATATCCCCATGTAATTTGCTAATTCTTCCTGGGTGATCTTTTTTTCTTTCCGTAACTTCATAATCACACTTCCAATTTTAATCATTACTTTCCCTTCTTTCTATCTACATTATAATCGTATTATAAACCTGATTCAATCGATTAATAATCAACTTTTAGTCAGTTAAGTAAACTAACAGTTAACTAGGTTCATATATTTATAAAAAAAGATAGAAAATTTTAGTATTCTATAGTATGATATTTAAGCAATTCAAAATGCAGTCGTGGTGGAACGGCAGACACGCTACCTTGAGGGGGTAGTGAGAGTATTCTCGTGAGGGTTCAAATCCCTTCGACTGCACCAGTGTACGCTTAAGTGCTTAATAAAAGCACTTTTTTTATACTTTAACATATGCTTCCAATGCTTCCAACAATTATAATATAAAATAGTAATTACCATCGATTCTTTTCATCTAGACTATTGAAATCGATTGGTGTATTATTATGGATGTATTATTGTTACTTGCGAAAATGGTGGAATGGCAGACACGCTGCCTTCAGGTGGCAGTGCGAGTAATCGCGTGCGAGTTCAAGTCTCGTTTTTCGTACCAAAAATACTATGTAAAAGAGTCCTTTCGGACTCTTTTCTTATACTTTAGATAAGATAAAACGACAATTCCCTTTTATCTTAACATTTCCACTATTGGCACTAATAAAGAAGCTATCTCCTTTATTTAGACTTAATAATGTATCTTCGTTTTCAATACTACCACTACCATCAACAATTACAATAGAAGCAAAACTATCAGCTAGCACTTCTACATCACAAGTTGTTTTTACATCATAAATAAATGTAGTAAAGTAATCACAGGTAGCCATCATAGCGCAAGTATACGTTGTATAATCTTGTACTTCTCCACAAGGTTTAAAATCACTCTCTAATGGTTTTAAATTAGATACTTCAATCGCTTTTTCAATATGCAGCTCTCTTGGTTTCCCATCTTTACCAACACGTCCAAAATCATAAACACGATATGTTGTATTAGAATTTTGTTGAATCTCACATATAACAATACCTGCACAAATTGCATGAATAGTACCTGCTGCAATAAAGAAAACATCTCCTTTATGTACAGGAACACTCTTCAAGACTTCTAGAATTGTATCATCTTCAATTCTTTGACGATACTCTTCTTTCGTAATCTCTGTATTTGTTCCATAGTATAAGCTAGCACCTTCTTCAGCATCTAAGATATACCACATCTCTGTTTTCCCATATTCTTTTTCTACACGTAAACCATACTCATTATCAGGATGAACTTGAATTGATAAGTTTCCTTTCGCATCAATAAATTTAATTAACATAGGAAAACGATCAAATCCTTCACCTTTCGTACCGAGTGCCTCTTTACCAAGCAATTCTACGTACTCTCCCAACAACATCCCAGCATGTTCTCCACTGTCCACTATACTTTGTCCATCTTTATGAGTAGATAGCTCCCAGCTCTCCGCAACGATATCCAAATCAGTTTTCTTGTTATAGCTTTCTTTTAATTTTGTCCCTCCCCACAAATAATCTTTAAACGCGGGTTTTAAACGAATCATAGCCATTTTATAATACCTCCAGTTTTCTTAATGCATTGTAAATACCTTCTTCTCGTACTTCATCTGTTACAAGCGTTGCTACAGCATCTAACTTTTTATCATGCGTTTTCATTGCTATCGCATGTTTTACACTTCCTAATAATTCCACGTCGTTATCCCCATCACCAAATGCGTATGTTTCTTGCATAGGAACTTTATAATACGCAACAATTGCTTTCACACCAACTCCTTTATGAATAGAACGTTTCGCAATATCGAACGTCTCTCCATTATGATGGATACTAATCGAATAAGTCTTTTCCAAATATTCTTTCATTGTCTTTAACTTTTCAGCATTTTCAAATACAAAAGTAATCTTTGTTATGTTTTGACTTACTTGTTCAAAATTTTTATAAGCAACAAAGTTATCTTCCGGCAATTTAAAGTTATCCATAAATCTAAGATAATCTTTATCCTTTAAATCTTTTACATAACAAAACGTATTTCCCTCTAATATAAAGTTCACGTTTGTTTCTTCACTAACCTTGATAATCTTCAGAAGTTCTTCATCCCCAATTACATCTTGTGCTATTTCTTTTCCATGGATGGTAACATTTGCTCCATTGCTTGTAATATACCCATCTAAATATAAGTCTTTAGCACCTTTAGGAATATAGCTTAATGCACGTCCTGTAGCCAATACACATAAGTAACCCAAGTCTTGTAATGTACTTATTGCTTTCTTAGTCTTGCTCGTTGGCACATATATTTGATCTCTCTCATCTACCAGCGTTCCATCATAATCAAATAATACCAATCCTTTTATCATAATAACCTCCATCACTGCTTCCATTATATGAAATAAATCCTATAAATGCAATCTATAAACTAAATCATTTCTTTATTATAAAAATGAAGAATATGTGAATACTTATACAGGAGGTGAACCCAATGTATTCTACCATTTATACAGAAGACGAAGCTGTAAAAATATATAACATGCTTTCTCCAAATAAATATTCATTACTTAGCATTACGATTAAGAATATCCAGTTCCAAACATATCGTTATTCTCATCAAAAAGTCCAATCTTTTTTTCAATTAATTAGTAAGCAGTGTGCTGCATCTTTACACAAAGACGAAAACGCTCTTATACTATATTCAAATACAATTATCTTATTATGGAAGAGTCAATCAACAAAAATCATAAGTAAACGAATTTATGAACTAGAAAACACCATATCCACTTTATGTTCCAGTTCAATTCCATTATCAATAGGTATTTGCTTCTTAAACTTAGCTCAAGACATTCATCAAGCTATTAATTATGCAAACCATGCTAGTTCATCAAGTTTAGATTATTCGAAGTATACAACTTCTTTTGAATTTTATCATCCCTCTTTTGCTGAATCTATACAACATCATTTTTATATTGAAAATCTTCTTTATGAAGCGTTCGCTTCTAATGAATTCCAAATTTATTTACAACCGAAAGTTTCTATTTCTACAAATAAAGTAGTTGGTGCTGAAGCGCTTATCCGTTGGATTCATAAAGGCAAAGAAATACCTATCAAAGATTTTATGCCTTTGCTAAACAAGAATTCATTCATTCGCAATATTGATCTCTTTGTTTTTGAATCCGTTTGTAAATATTTAATTTCATGCCAATCTAAAAACATTCCATTACTTTGTATTAGCATAAATATTTCTGCTTCTTCTTTTCAAGACAGTGCATATTTTCTACAACAAATTCAATCCATTCATTCTACTTATCCAATACCTAAAAAGTTCTTAGAATTTGAACTAAGCGAAGATATTGCTTTTCAAAATAACCAACGTTTGCTTACTTTTATTTCTGACCTTACAACATTAGGTTATACAACATCTTTAGATGACTTTGGTTCTGGATACTCTTCACTTCATACACTATCTTTTCTAAAAGTCTCTACTATTAAATTAGATTACTCATTCTTTTCTTCGCCTTTTAACGAGCGTTCTAAACTAATACTCCTTCATATATTATCTCTTTTAAAAGCTCTAGATTATAAAATAATTGCTGAAGGTGTGGAAACTCTTGAGCAATTAGATTTTCTAAAAGATTCTCCTTGTGATGCTGTTCAAGGCTTCTATTTTAGTAAGCCACTTCCTATCCCTTCCTTCATAAAGTATTATAAAGAAATCAACAAATAGTAATTTTGCCTAAATATCATTCAATTTTGTGCTATAATACAACATGTTTAGGAGGACTTACAATGACTACTTTTGACTTACATATGCATTCTTATTATAGTGCTGATGGGCAATTTTCTCCCTCAGAATTAATTGAACTAATTCAAAAAGCAAAGCTTACAACCGTCGCTTTAAGTGATCATAATTCTCCACAAGGTATTGATGAAATGCTTAAATTAGGAAAAGAAAAAGGAATCAAGGTGATTCCTGCGATAGAATTTGATACTTTATTTGATGGATTAGAAGTCCATGTTTTGGGTTATAACTTAGATTATACTTTACCTTATTTTCAAACACTTGCTAAAACATTAAATGTTGGTAAAGCTGACTCTTTAAGAAACCGCGTCGCAAAAGTTAATGCCTATTATCATATGGATTTAGATATTGACCATATATTGGCAATTCATGGAAATAAGCATCCTTGGCAAAGCATTATAAAAGCTATGTTAGAAGATCCGCGTTATGCCAATAAACCTGAGTTTCAGCCTTACCAACCTGGTGGAAGCAGAAGTGAGCCGGCAGCTGTTAATTTCTATTGGGATAATTGTAGTGTTGGCACACCTTGTTATGAACTAGTAGAATATCCTTCCTTAGAAGATACTGTTAAAATCATCCATGATGCTGGTGGTATTGCTATATTAGCTCATCCTTGGAAGAACTTCTATCAACATGAAGATCGCATACAAAAAGCAATATCTCAAGGAATTGATGGCATTGAAGCCTATAGCAACTATCATGAAGCAATTCATAATACCTATTACGACAATTATTGTATAGAACATAACATTTTATTAACTTGTGGTAGTGACTTCCATGGTGAAACAAAACCTTCTATTCACTTAGGTGAATATGGTTATACAAAAAACGATACTGAACTTCTACTAATGAAATTCTTAGATAACATTAATAAATTCAAATAATTTCCTAATACCTTATGCATTCTTAATTGAATGCTTTTTTCTTTTACAGAATAAATGATAGCGTATAAAACACACATATGAATGCATATTAATAATAAAATATTTGGTCATAAACATTCAAAATAATATAACTCAAAAACGTTTCAATCCACGCACCATAAGAGGTACGACTATGACAATCAGCATATCCCAAAGACAGAAAAAATTTCAATCCACGCACCATAAGAGGTGCGACTTTTTGCAATTGCTACCACTTCACCATCAGCATGATTTCAATCCACGCACCATAAGAGGTGCGACCAGTTACTCCTTTGGCAAAACAATTGAATGTAACGCAAATTTCAATCCACGCACCATAAGAGGTGCGACGCTTGTAAGCTATAAAGTTGAAACGATTGACAACGATTTCAATCCACGCACCATAAGAGGTGCGACCAGATGAATTGCTTTGCGATGATTGTTATACATAAGCTATTATTTCAATCCACGCACCATAAGAGGTGCGACCGTTAATTTCCGCGTTTGGATTAATTAGTTGTTATTTCAATCCACGCACCATAAGAGGTGCGACTTTGTTGTGTAACTAGCGATAACATTTCTTCTGATTTCAATCCACGCACCATAAGAGGTGCGACTAGCGAAATGTTTTTAGATGATGAACAGCTTGAAATTTCAATCCACGCACCATAAGAGGTGCGACTTCTCAAAAGTCTTCATGATTTGCACCCAAAGTGATTTCAATCCACGCACCATAAGAGGTGCGACAAAATTGCAAAAAAGCAAATCTAACAGAACATTGATTTCAATCCACGCACCATAAGAGGTGCGACCCAAAACGGTCACAAACAATTTCTTGTTGTTGTGTTATTTCAATCCACGCACCATAAGAGGTGCGACCCTTTCTTGATACGACTGTCGGTGAGTTCCTCGATCGATTTCAATCCACGCACCATAAGAGGTGCGACTAAAGCTGAGTTCTGCAGGGTTGATAGGAAGGTATTTCAATCCACGCACCATAAGAGGTGCGACTGGCGAAATTGCTACAATAACGTCCGCTATCATGGAATTTCAATCCACGCACCATAAGAGGTGCGACACATATATTTGTCGCACGCAACGGTGCGTTGGATTATTTCAATCCACGCACCATAAGAGGTGCGACAAAAGAACTGTAACAGAAAACGATTATAAAAACAATTTCAATCCACGCACCATAAGAGGTGCGACTTTTAAGGTATCTATTTCATTAAAATAGCAATAAATTTCAATCCACGCACCATAAGAGGTGCGACGCGATTTTTTATAGACCTCAATCATGTTCTGCAATTTCAATCCACGCACCATAAGAGGTGCGACGCGATTTTTTATAGACCTCAATCATGTTCTGCAATTTCAATCCACGCACCATAAGAGGTGCGACAGGCGACAGCGGAGCGTGCGGAAATGGGTATCAAATTTCAATCCACGCACCATAAGAGGTGCGACTTTGATCGTATAAACGTAATTAAAGATGTTTTGAAATTTCAATCCACGCACCATAAGAGGTGCGACACGATTTGGTTATAATCACACATTAACATATTGCATTTCAATCCACGCACCTTAAGAGGTGCGACTAAATGAGCTACGTTATCAAGTGCAAATGACGTATTTCAATCCACGCACCATAAGAGGTGCGACTTTAGTATTTTTGAGTATATTTGAGTATATTTTAATTTCAATCCACGCACCATAAGAGGTGCGACGAGAAATCGTTATGAAAAATAAAGCAGCTTATTTAATTTCAATCCACGCACCATAAGAGGTGCGACAGAGCCCCGAGCGAGTTTGCTCTCCGTCATGCTCATTTCAATCCACGCACCATAAGAGGTGCGACAACAACGGCTTGGTTGAGCAATTATTTTGAAACTATTTCAATCCACGCACCATAAGAGGTGCGACAGACAATTATGTCCTAGAAGATGATACGCGTATAAATTTCAATCCACGCACCATAAGAGGTGCGACCCTGCAGGGCTTATACGATACAAGATACGATAGAATTTCAATCCACGCACCATAAGAGGTGCGACGAGGGGGGGGGGAAGATGTTGATACGCGAAGCCACATTTCAATCCACGCACCATAAGAGGTGCGACTATCTATGGCACGCAAAGAGGATACAGGAGAAAAATTTCAATCCACGCACCATAAGAGGTGCGACCTCGCTCAATCCCGCTCATATCCTTTTCTCTGTAATTTCAATCCACGCACCATAAGAGGTGCGACTGCTTATTCCAACCATTCAACGGATCCGGCAGGCATTTCAATCCACGCACCATAAGAGGTGCGACTAGCCAGCATATGGGCTGAGGCTAAAATCTATTACATTTCAATCCACGCACCATAAGAGGTGCGACACAAGGCGACGCTTTTAGTAAGCCAGGCGAGGGCATTTCAATCCACGCACCATAAGAGGTGCGACCAGTTTTGAGTTCTTAACAATACCGTCCAAAAAAATTTCAATCCACGCACCATAAGAGGTGCGACCGACACCCCTAAAAGTATTAAAAGTAATTAAAAAATTTCAATCCACGCACCATAAGAGGTGCGACCATATTATAGAGTGTATTGCAGAGTGTATGTTGATTTCAATCCACGCACCATAAGAGGTGCGACACTACAAGAAACATCTATATCACAATCATTTAAAAAATTAGGTATATGACAGAATGCTATTTAAGCATAG
>JAVWIF010000047.1:0-14601 GCA_036639635.1 Longicatena sp. | reverse complement strand
TAGTTTAGGCGTACAATATATGTACTGGACAAAAAAAATAAGAGGAGGATTCTTGATGGAGAACAACAAAGTTATAATGGATCGTAATAATTTAAAATACAGAGTGATTTTTTTGCTATTGATATTCAATTTGGTAGTTACAGGAGGACTGGTAACGTACGAACTTGGCTGGCTACCGGCAAAGCCTCACAATAATGGCGACCGCATTTTGGAGTCTCAGCTGCAGGTAGCAAAAAAATACACATTATACATAGGAATTAATGACAAGGATACCTATACACAGTTGATATCAACGAATCAGGCTAGGGATATTGTAAATGAAATCTGCATCAGATATGTAGGAGGGTATTCTGCTTGGGAGGCTATTGGCGGATATGTGGATGATACAAAAACTCTTACACAAGAACATACACTGGTGTACTCTTTTTATGATGTAAAGGAAGAACAGATTACGTCTATTATGGACGAAGTGTTGGATAAGCTTAATCAGAGTACCATCCTTGTGGAGTGCGAGGATGCAAAATCCATGTATTATGGAGGAAGCGCAAAGTAAGCAGTCTATACCTGTGATTTTAGTTATGAAGATTATCCTTGTCTTTGAATGCAAGATATCTTTGATTTAGCGTCTTTTGTTTGGCGGTATTGAACGGTTGGAGGTGCTGTTGCTGTTCTGTCTTCCTTAATCGGCACAATAGAGAGCACCTCATTTTCGCTCAAATGTGTAACTCTCTCTTGTGGTCTTGTTTTAAATGCGCAATCCATATATGAACATCCTTTGCCAAGTAGAGAGGTATAATAATTAAAATGTGCTTTATTGAAGTTGCTAAAAGACAACTTCATTTTTTGCCTACTAGGAACTGCATGTTTGAAGTAAAAAGGACAGATAATGAAAAAAGAACGACGAAAAGACTCTAAGCAGAGCCGAAGAAGGACACGACAAGATTAACTGAGTTTTTAAATTTACGTGGGATTTTATAGTACATGGATTTCTACCCCAAACAAAAAACTTTTGGGTTCTAGCATACTATGAAGCTTGTTTTGGCTTTTTTATAGTTGCTTTTCACTATAATACATTCGTTCTTCTTTTGGTATTCTTCTTATCGTATTAAGGGTATACCTTTTTTTTATCAATATATTTAAACTAAAATCCTAAAAATTTCATCTGCTTACCATAAATTATTTTATTGCATTTCATATGTAATTCTTATAACTTTATAGTAAAAAAAGATAAGGACAGTGTTTTTTATTTATGTGGTTTTATTTGTTTTAATACAAGATATATAAAAGCGATACTACAAATGAAGATAAAAAAGTAAGAAACTTGTTCACTTAGTTTTGATGTATATTTACCAAATTCATTTGCAATGAATAGAATGTGATTAGATTGCATATGCATACCTTTTGCTTTCTAAGCCCATTGTAACATACTTAATGATGTATTGACTTTCTTTTTTCAGCTAAGGTTATCAGGATTAAAGAACTCAATATAATAAAACAACCGATGATTTTACTCATTCCAATGCTTTCTTGTAAGAAAAAATATCCAGCAATAATGGATGTGATTGGTTCAAATAAACAAAATAAAGAAGCAGTTGAAGAACCTAATTCCTTTATGCCAATCTGTAAAAAGATAACGGCTAAAAATGATGAAATGATCGCAAGTAGTATTAATAAACCGTAAGCTTCTAAAGGAAAAACAAAAGAGATTGTAGGAATAAAAAGATGATAGACAATTGTTTCACATAAGGTAAAGATTGCCATATAGAAAGAAACTTTGAAAGCATTCAGATGGGTTAAGCGTGTTTTTTCTAATTGAACCATATAAAAAGCATATGCAACAGCAGAACCAATTGCTAGCATAAGGCCAATATAATTATTAGAAGTATGGAAATCAAAGAAACACAATGTTCCTAATAGCGCTAAGCTTAAAGCAAATACTTTACTTTTACCTAGTTTTTCTTGATAGACAAAATAGCAAAAAATGGCGACAAAGATGGGATATAAAAAATGTAAGGTGGTTGCTGTTCCTACGGCAATATATTGATAAGAAGTAAATAATAGGATGGTTGTAAGTCCACTACCGAATAAGGCAACAATAGCAGTGTTTGTTAGATCATGCTTTGAAATTGTTAATGGAATATGCTTGCTTTTCATAATTAGAAATAAAATAGGAATGACAAACAGAGAGCGAAAAAAGACAACAGTAATAGAACTAGCACCATAATGATAAATCCAAGAAGCCAAGATTGGTGTTATACCGAATAATAAAGCGGAAAAAATAGTACAAATAATACCTTTTATTGACATTGTCTCACCTACGTTCGTTCACTATTATATAACAGAATAGAAAATGTTGGAAGTATCCTTTTACTTATGGTATTCTATTCTATGGAAAGAGGGATATTAATGTTTGAAATTAATCAACTAAAATATAAAAATATTTTACATATTGAGCATTTATGCTTACAACGACAAATTACTTGCATTACAGGAGCTAGCGGAAGTGGAAAAACAACCTTACTAAGAACGTTAAATCGTTTGAATACCATTGATGAAGGTGTAATACTGTATAATGATGAAGATATTTCAGTATTGGATCCAATTGAACTTCGAAGAAAAATTGTTATGTTAGGACAGACTCCTGTTATATATGATGGAACGATAGAAGACAATTTACAGATAGGCTTACTTTTTAGTGAACAACCAAAAGCGAGCCAAGCAGAATTGTTGAAATATTTAGCAAAGGTGAATTTAACGAAACGCCTAGAAGATACTTGTGAAAAATTATCAGGTGGTGAGAAACAACGGCTTTGTTTAGCAAGGATTATGTTAATGAATGCTGACGTGTATTTGGTAGATGAGCCTAGTTCAGCGCTAGATAAAGAAACGGAACAATTTGTTATTGATAATTTAGTGGATTTTGTACTGGAAAAAGACAAAGAACTCATCATGGTTACACATTCTTCACAAATTTCACAAAAATATAAGAATAGCATTATTGTTATGGAAAAAGGAAATTGTGGAGGGTATGAATATGAATAATTCCGTTATGGATTTATCTATTTTAAATCTGTCTATTGCTTATGTTTTTGTACTGGTTCTATTGGTAATCTTCAAAGCAAGAGGAGTTAAAAGGGAAAAAACTATTCTTATAGCAACAACTAGAATGACTATACAGCTTACTTTGATGGGATATATCTTATTATATGTATTTAAGAATCCTAGTTGGTGGCTAACACTAATAATGTTAAGCATCATGCTGTCATCTGCTATATACAATGCCTTGAAACGCGTGAAATTTGAAATGTCAAAAGAATTAAAAAAACTGGTTGCACTTGCAATGTTTTTTGGATATATGGTTACAGCAATTGTATTTATGTTATGTGTTTTACAAGTAAAACCATGGTTTAGTCCACAGTATTTTATTCCAATATCAGGGATGATTATTGGTAATTCTATGACAGGAATTGCATTAGGCGCAAATCGCTTATGTGCAAATATGCGTGATCATCATGAGCGTATTGAAAACTCATTAATGTTAGGGGCATCACCTAAAGTTGCTAGTCATGAAGAAGTAAACGATGCATTTGATTGTGCTATACTTCCAACTATGAACAATATGATGACTATGGGAATAGTAAGTTTGCCAGGCATGATGACAGGACAAATGTTATCAGGAACATTTCCGCTAACGGCAATTAAATATCAAATTGGAATTATGCTCGCAATATTGGGGTGTACAGCAATTACGGTTGTTATTTTTGTTACCTTAGGATATAAGACTTTTTTTACTAAAAGTGCCGCTTTAAAATAGTCGTCACGAAAGTAGTCATATGATTTTTTTGTGTGAAATAAAATAAACAAATAATGGTAAATTTATTACGAAAAATTAATAATAAAAGACCGATACGAACGGCATATAAGCTTTACTTTAAAAGGTTAGTAAGTTATCATATAAGTAGTGAATGATAGAATAAAAGAGATGAAAAAATGAAGAAATTATACCGTTATTTTAAATTACATGTCAATTCAGCATATAAAAGTATAACTCGTCATTTAGGATTGACGTTTTCAGCAGCCTTTGCTATTTCTATTACGTTAATTTTAATATCTATTTTCATGTTAATTACTTCAAATTTAACAAATTTTACCTATCATGTTGAACAACAAGTAAGTATTCGCGCATCAATTGATAATGTTGTTAAAGCAAAAGATAAAGAAGTTATGTTAACGCAAATTCAACAACTAGATGGTGTAAAAAAAGTAACCTTGTCAAGTGGAGATGAAGAATTACAAGCATATAAAAAAGAGGTTGGAGATGACAAAGGTTTATTTTCAATGTATGAAGGGGAAACGAACCCTATTCGAGATGCATTTATTATAGAAGTTCAAGAAAGTAAAGATATTGATCAAATAGCAAAAAAAATTAAAGCAATGAAGGGAATCGTTTCTGCAGAATATGGTGGAGATTCTACTGAAGATCTAATTAAAGGATTCGAAACAGTACGTAGTGGTGGACTTGTATTTGCGATGTTCTTAGTCATAGTAGCAATGTTTCTAATTGCAAATAAAATTAAGATGTCGATTTATACGAGGAAGAATGAGATTGCAATCATGCGATATGTTGGGGCAAGTAATTTGAGTATTAAGCTTCCAATGATGTTGGAAGGCGCGTTTATCGGTTTTGTTGGAGCATTACTTCCAGTATGCCTTACAATTTTTGGATATCAATATGTATATAATGCAATGAATGGAGCTTTAATGACTCATATGTTTGAAATGAAAGAAGTATTTCCACTAACAACAGACATTTCTTTATTGTTAATTGCAGTGGGAATGTGTGTTGGATTGGTAGGTAGTTTCTTTTCTACAACAAGATATTTAAGATGGAAACGATAGGAGGATAAGAAATGAAAAAGAGAAATGTTATATTTATCATTGCAGGATCATTGGCTGTTGTTAATATGAATAGTATATTTGCGAAGAGTTTTGAAGGTAAAGAAAGCGAAATGAATGCAAAATGTGCAATAATTACTACAGAAGCAATGCAATCTGAGTGTCGTGAATACAAAGAATATCTAGAAGGAAAATCATCGAATTTGGATAAAGAAATAAAAGATATTCAAAATCAAATAGCAAGCGTTAAAGGCAACATGGAAAAAGTCGGAGCGTTAATTCAAAAAAACAATGAAACAATTGCAAGCTATGAAAAAGAAATTGTGGGAATTCAAGAAATTATTAATCAAAGTGAATCCTCTATTGCTACTTTGAATACTCAAATTAGTGAAAAGACTGAAGATATCAAGATAAGAGATAAACAAATGAAAGAGCGTCTTATAGAAATGCAGGCGTATACGGGAAGTAATAATTATATCGATTTTATTATGGGCTCATCAGGCTTTGCTGATTTATTACGTAGAGCCGAAATAGTTGGTGAGTTAAATACATATGAAAATGATCAAATTGCAATTATTAATACTGAGAAAAAGAAATTGGATTTGGATAAAAAACTTGTTATTGAGCAAAAAGAACTTTTAGAAGTGCAAAAGAAAGGTATTAGTGAGAATAAAGAAAAAGTAGTGGCTTTAAACAGTGTGAAACTTGCACTTCAAACTGATTATAAGCAACAAGAAGCTTCTTTAACAAATCAAAAACGAACGGCGCAAATGGCACAAGCGAGTATTCCAAAGATTAATTTATCAGTAGCAGAAGACTTTGATAAAGACGATCAAAATCAAAACAATGATGGTAATACAAACAATGGTGGAAATACAAACAATGACGGTAATACGAACAACGGTGGAAATGCTGAGACGCCCAAACCAACGCCTCCACCTGCAAATAATACTGGTTTTATAAGTCCATTACAAAGTGGCTGGCATTATGAAGCTGGAACATGGGCATACCCAGGTGGCGGTGGACATATGGGAATGGATTTTTCAACGGGACAAACAACGGGAATTCCAGTAGTGGCTCCAGGAGATGGAATTATACTTTATAGTCAAAATGGTTGTAGTAATGGAGGACCTTTAGGCTGTGGAGTACCTTGGGGTGGAGGAAACAACACCTTGCTTCTAACAAAAAAAGGAAACACTATATATGCTATGCCATTTTATCATTTAACAAGTGCTACGAAATCTGCTGGGACGCGAGTTTCACAAGGTGAGGTTATTGGTTATTCAGGAAATACAGGGAATAGTACAGGACCACATACTCATGTTGAAGTTATCCGTGTTGGAGATATGAGTATGTCACAAGCTATTACGAAATATAACAATACTGGGGATTTAACATTTGGAACGGGGTGGAATGCTGATAGTCCAAATGCATGTGGAAGTGCACCTTGTCGAGAAAGACCTGAAAACTATTGGTTATAAAATTATGAAGTCATGGAAACATGGCTTTTTAATTGCGATAAAAACAAAGGGTATGCTATAATTACACCATGAAAAATACACATAACAAAGAAAATTTTACGAATCAACTACTTGCATGGTATCAAGCTAATGCAAGAGTTTTACCATGGAGAGAAGACATAAGTCCTTATCGAGTTTGGGTAAGTGAAATTATGCTACAACAAACACGAGTAGAAGCCGTTAAACCATATTTTGAACGATTTATTAAAGCATTGCCTTCATTACGTGATTTAGCAAATGTGAGTGATGATCAACTATTCAAACTATGGGAAGGATTAGGCTATTATAACCGTGTAAGAAATATGAAAAAATGTGCTATTACATGCATGGAAAAATATGGTGGGGAGTTGCCTGAAAGCTATTTAGAATTGTTAACATTATCAGGAATTGGAAGTTATAGCGCTGGAGCAATTGCATCCATTGCCTATGGAGAACAAGTAAGTGCGGTAGATGGAAATGTATTACGTGTATTTTCACGAGTATTATTAAGTGAAGATGATATATTAAAGGAAAAAACAAAAAAGAAATTTCAAACGATTGTACAAGCATATATACCGAAAAAATATAGTTCTGAATTTAACCAAGCACTAATGGAATTAGGAGCCTTAATTTGCGTATCCAATTCGGCACCACGCTGTAATATTTGTCCAGTAGCAAGTGAGTGTTTAGGATATATAAAAGGACAAGCACATCGCTTGCCTAATAAAACAAGCAAAAAAGCTCGACGCATAGAAAAGAAGACCGTATGTGTTATAGTCTGTAATCAAGAAGTTTTATTATATCAACGACCAGTTTCAGGATTGTTAGCTGGTCTATATCAGTTTAAAATTATAGATGAAGCAATCACAAAGAAAGATATAGAAGAGTATTTACCATCATTTACCATTAAAAGGTGTAAAAAACTAGAAAATGCGAAACATATATTTACACATTTAGAGTGGCATATGGAAGGCTTTTTAATTGAAGTAGAAACAAAAAGCGAAGAAGGAATATGGTGTTCATTTACCGAACTAGAAAAAACCTATGCGATGCCCACCGCTTTGCAAGTATATAAAGAAGAATTGAAAAAATATATGGAAAAAAAGGGGTAAGAATATGCATGATTATGAAGCGGAATTAAAGGAATATATTCCTTATAATGAGCAAGAGAAACAAGACATAAAAGTTTTCTTGCAATATTTAATTAAATTTAGCGATGTATATGAAAGAAAAAATATAATTGGACATATAACATGTTCTCCTTGGATTACTAATAAAGAAAAAACAAAAGTACTAATGGTATATCATAATATATACAAATCATGGGGGTGGAGCGGCGGACATTGTGATGGAGATAAAGATTTAATTTCAGTAGCATTACGTGAAGGATTAGAGGAAACAGGATTAAAAAAATTAAAGCTTGTAAGCGATAAAATACTAGCAATCGATGTTTTACCTGTACCTTCTCATATTAAAAATCATCAATTTGTATCTGCTCATATTCATTTGAATTTTACGTATTTATGCAGTGCAGATGAAAAAGAAGAATTGCATAGTAAACCTGATGAAAATAGCGCAGTGAAATGGATACCAATAGAAATGATAGATGAAGAAGTGAGCGAAGATGCGATGAAAAAAGTTTATCATAAATTAATTGAAAAAAGTAAACTTATAAATTGAAAAGATGTTTCTAAACTAGCAATAGGCGAAAAACCATACATTAAAGAAATCATTTACATATGATATAAAGAATGTGAGGTTATCCTATGAAAACAAAGGTGATGAAATTTGGCGGAACATCTTTGCGTAATGAAAACACTAGAAAATATGTATATCGTCACATTAGAAAATATATTGATACAAATAAAATAGTAATTGTTGTATCCGCAATGGGAAGGTATCCAGATGCCTATGCGACAGATACTTTATTATCAATTGGAAGTGAGCATTTAAGCAAAGAAGAAAAGGCAAGACTAGCGTCAATAGGAGAGCAACTTTCGGCATTAAAAGTATGTAGTGAATTATTAGATAGTGGTATACGTGCCTATGCACTACCTTTTGCGAATAGTGGAATAATAACAGATGGAAATTATGATTACGCTAAAGTTATTAAGTTGGATGCCAAAAATATAATAAATAAGTTTCCATACTATGATGTTATTGTAGTTGGAGGATTTATTGGAATAACGCGCAAAGGGAAAATCACGACACTTGGTAGAGGAGGCAGTGATTATAGCGCGGTTTTATTTGCAGATATGTTAGGACTAAAAGAAGTTGATATTTTTACAGATGTTGATGGTGTATATGATATAGATCCAAATCGGAATGAATATGCAATGAAATATGACCAATTGACATATAATGAAATGTTAAACATAAAGGCAAGAGTTTTGCATGATCGATGTGTGAACTATGCGAAAGATCACTCTATTCGTTTGAATTTAAAAGGAACATTCTCAACTGGAAATGGAACTATAATTGGAAAAAAAGCTAAATAAGTATTGACGATATGTTAAAAATTCAAGTTAAATATGCTATAATAATTCAGAGGTGATACATTTGAAAAGTATTATATTAGTTAAAAATATGAAAGATAGTACTAGCGCAAAACAGATAGAAAGTGCTTTAGCACAAACTCGTGTTGATTATGAAGTAAACCTTGATAAGGGATGCGTCGTCATTGAAGGAAATACAGATATGGTGGCAATTGCTCGTAAAGTAATTAATGAACTCGGCTATACAATAATTTAACGTTGAGAATGGCAACTTTGGTTGTCTTTTCTTATGGGAGAAAATAATGATTACCTACAAATATAATATTGAAAAAGATTGGC
This sequence comes from Longicatena sp., assembly GCA_036639635.1. Lineage (GTDB taxonomy): Bacteria > Bacillota_I > Bacilli_A > Erysipelotrichales > Erysipelotrichaceae > JAVWIF01. The sequence goes on along the minus strand of JAVWIF010000047.1, from coordinate 5,372 downwards.
ATGAAGTAAGAGAGAAAGTTTTTGTAAAAGAACAAGGTTTTAGAAATGAGTTTGACGATGTAGATAGGATTGCTGAGCATGTATGTATTTATGTTGACTCTGTTTTAGCAGGATGCGGCAGATGTTTTACACAAGGAGTTGAAGATGTTTATGTGGTAGGTAGGATTGCAGTTTTAAAGGAATTTCGTAATAGTGGTATTGGAACTTTAATAGTTGAAAAATTGGAGGAAATTGCACAAGAAAATAAAGCAAAAGTCATAAGTTTAGACGCACAATGCCAAGCAATTCATTTTTATGAAAAAAATGGCTATGTAATTTATGGTGAAGAACATATGGATGAACATGTACCACATGTTTGTATGCGCAAAAAAATTAGCACGTTGAAAGAAGACATTTAATCTTAAATTGATGAAATGTCTTTTATTTATTTTTTTCAAACAATAGAATGTTAACAAAACCACAAATACCACTGAAAAATGCTAAACATTTCTCTAATATAAGATGATTTGCGAGATAAGATGAAAATAAAGTGAAATTAAACAAAGAATACAACGCGTAGTGTATGCAAATGAGGATTGATATTAATAAACAACCATATTTAAACTTTTTCAATTTATCACCTATTATAATCTATGAATAATAATTGTATTTATGAATGATTTCAATAATGCTTGCATAAATTATGTTGAGTAGGAAGGGAGAAAGTGTATGAAAAGAAAAATTGCCATAGGGATAGGCATTGCGATCTTTGTGATTGCTTTAATCTTTGCGATGAAACCCAAATCATTTAGTCAACAGATTGAAAAAGAAATGAAGAATATGGATTCCTATATTTTACAAGGGAATATGGAAGTAACCAAAGGAGAGGATATTAAAACTTATGCATTAGAAGTTGGTTATAAGAAGAGTGATAAAGACTTATTCAAAGTATCTTTAACGGATAAAGAATTAAATCAAGAACAAATTATACTTAGGAATAAAAGTGGTGTATACGTTGTTACGCCAAGTTTAAATCAAGTTTTTAAATTTGAAGGTAACTGGCCAATGAATTCACCTAAACCGTACTTATTACAATCTATTGTAGATATTGCAAAACAGAAGAATGCGATTGTTAAGAAAAGTAATAAAGGATATTTGGTTAGTGATAAAGTTGTTTATCCAAGCAATAAAAATTTCGATCATGAGGAAATTATGTTTGATAAAAATATGAATATTAAATGGTTACAGATTTTTAATAAGGATAATATTTCTGAAGTTAAAATTGTATTCACAAAATCTGATTATGATGCAAAAATAAAAAACGATTATTTTAATGCTCCAACTAATATGGAGTCAAAAACAACCGCTTCGATAATTTCAGAAAAAGATTTGCCATTGTATCCAGTAATGGTGTATGATGCTAAATTAGATAATGCAAATGAAGTTAACGTAAACAATGAAATCAAACATGTTCTTGAGTATAAAGGAAATAAAAATTTTACAGTAGTTGAGAGTGTCAAGAAAAATGCCAATACAACACAGACAGTAATTATGCCAGGTGAAATGATTGATACATTAGATATTGTTGGTGTGTATGATGGGAATCGATTGAGCGCTATTTATAATAATATTGAATTCACAGTTTTTTCAGAGGAATTAGGTCCTGAGGAAATGATGGCGGTAATTAATAGTATGCAAGTCGCAGTGATGAAATAATGATACGTCGAGGAGATGTATATTACGCTGATTTATCACCTGTAATTGGTAGTGAGCAAGGCGGTGTTCGTCCTGTTGTAGTAATTCAAAATGATAAAGGCAATCGATATTCAAAAACTATTATCATTGCTCCCATTTCTAAGAAAATGTCGAAACCACCTATTCCAACGCATGTTGTATTTAGCGATAAGTCACTGAGTTATGTTTCAATGATTTTATGCGAGCAGTTAAGGACTATTGATAAAAAAAGATTAGGACAATGGATATGTACATTAGATAATATAACAGTTGATAAAATTGATAATGCAATTAGAGTAAGCTTGAATATATAGATATTAGTAAATAATCACTTTGTTTTGAGTAAGAAAAAATATGTTCTTTTTATTTTGAAAGAATCTATAATGTTTACATTATTCATTGAAAAGATAAGATCACAAAACCTTATCTTTTCAATATAGAATTAGGGATTAGAGATTTGTTTTAGTATTTGGTGAACTACAGGAAGTATGCAAAGAAATGATTCTATAAAAAACGTTTTAAAGAAGTATGGAGAATAAGTCACTAAATCATTTATTAGCTTATAGAAAAATGAAAAAGAATGTAAACTGCATTGTTTTTTAGTGGGAGAAATATCTCTATAGTTAAGTTGGTATCAATTGTTGTTATATAATTTTAAAAATATCCGAACGTTTATTTGAGAGATTCAAATCTCAATATTAAAAAAAACACCCAAATACGGTGTTTTATGCATATATGGCGGAGTAGGAGAGATTTGAACTCTCGCGCCAGTTTCCCGACCTATACCCTTAGCAGGGGCACCTCTTCAGCCGCTTGAGTACTACTCCAGCTTCGAACAACAATATACTTGAATAACAAAGGATTTGTTACGCATCTGTTGCCATAAAAGTATATCATAATCAATTTTAAAAGTCTAGCACAATTTCGTTTTTATAAAAACCATCTGAGGTGTGTAGAGGTTCAGCGGAGAACGTTTTTTTGATGATTTAAAGCTATTTAATCCATTTACTTAATAACTTTCTAATTTTTTCTATTTTATAATATTTCGTGTTATGATAACAACGTAAGCATCAGATGAAACCTAATAATAGTATTGGAGAGCATATTATGAAAATATCAACTAAAGGTGTATATGCCTTAGAAGCAATGATTGAACTGGCTTCAAAGGGAAACAAACAATGTATAAGTATCCGAGAAATTGCAGAAGATAGAAATTTTTCGGTGAAATATCTTGAACAGATTTTCAAGCAATTAAAAGATAGCGGTTTACTATTAAGTACGAGAGGGAAAGATGGAGGATATAGTCTAGCAAAGTCCCCAGAGGTCATTAGTGCTAAGGATATAGTATTATCAGTTGAAGTAAAACTTGATCCAGTAATTTGTTTATCACAAAAATGTAAGCGAGCTAAAATTTGTAAAACACAAACAGTATGGCAAGGTATGCAAAGTGAAATTTATAAAGTTTTACAATCGAAATCTTTAGCAGATTTAACCGAATTATATTTTAATGAGGTGAGAAAATGAAATTGTCTACAAAATCTCGATATGCGCTTAGAAGTATTTTAGATCTTGCTCTTAACGGTGTAGACAGACCGCTTTCAATTGCTGAAATTAGTGAGCGTCAAAATATCTCAGAGAGATATTTAGAATTGATTTTTTCACAATTGAAAAAACATGGGTTTATTATCAGCTCTAGAGGTAGTAAAGGAGGTTATTCACTTGCTAAACCTACAAATAAAATTACTGTATTCGATATAGTTAATGCGATGGAGTTGGATTCTAGCATTGTCGATAAGCAGAGTAGTAAAGATCCAATAAAAAACATATTACTGCGAGAAATATGGAACCCAATTGATATTAACTTAAAGACTTACTTATCAGATATAACGTTGCAAGACTTGTTGTGAAAATAATTCATCCTATATAAAAAGTTTATGCATTTGCATAAACTTTTTATTAGATGAAGCTGTCTTCATCTGTGTCCGAAGACACGTGAGTTCAAATCCCTAGACGTTGTTTATAAGCAGTGCTTAGGTGCGTCCACACCAATCCTTAGACAGTACATTTTGCATCTAAGGCAGGCTTCCTAAGAAGCCTCAGGCGCATGTAATATATTCATAGCGCCTACAATATCTCTATGTTTTCTAAAACCACAACTACATTTATATTCTCTACCCTTAACGTTATTGATTTTGCCACAATTTGGGCAACGTTTTGAAGTGAGTTTTGGATTAATATAGATGACTTTGATTCCATAGATTTTAGCCTTATACTCAATGAATTCCTGTAATCTATAATAACTCCATTTCTTTTGATCTTGATATGTAAACTTTTTTTGCATATTTGTGAGCTTTTCTAAGTGTATTGTAGTAACCCCTTCTTTAATAGCAAAATCAATAATTGCTTTTGATATGCAATGATCTATATAATTTCTATATTCTTGTTCTTTATGATTAAATTTTTTGAACTTTTCATAATCATCTTTTGCTATGTTTTGGAATTTTTCATTAATTTTACGTAAATGATATTTAATTTCTCGGCCATTTCCTATGAATTTCACTTTCCCACTTGAAGTATAACAAACAGCAGGACATTTCATACCAACATCAACACCCATAACACATTCTTTTACGTTGCTTGAATTCACTAGTTCAGGAATTTTAATAATTATTTTCGCAAAATAACCATTATTTTCTTTTTGCATATCCATTTTAATGATTTCTCCTTGTTTAAATCTATTTATTTGTTGTGCATGTAAATGAATTGGTAATGTTATTTGTTTTATGTAAAAATTAACTCCAAATTCAATTGTTATCTCATTTTCACTAATTTCAAATGATTTACTAGCCAAAGAGAATAATTTGCTGAATTCTGCATGTGGACTACTTTTCCTTTTCTCAAATAAAATTTCAGCATAGTGGATAACTTGGTTTTTTGAAAAATAAGAAATTTTCTTATTTACCCATGCATACGGATAAAATATTACTTTATTATATTTTACAAATTTCCCAATTATAAAATCGATTTCATCTTTGAAAACAGTTGCATAATCATTAATTACTTGCTCAGTTTTTTTTGTGGTGTTCATATGAATGGTAATTGTTAAATACATAACTTTACTCCCTTCTAAGATATTATCAATTATTTGAAAAATATCCTTACATAGATATATACGAGATAAATTGATGAAATTCCTAAATAATTTGAAAATTTTAAAAATTAACAATATATAGTTAATATTTACCATGATTTTCCTAATAATAATATTTTGTTTATTTACTAGTTAGTATTTACATGTTTTCTTAAAATCTACATGATTATATATGTTACACAATAACATACCTATTTTTTGGAAGTTGTTCAAATAAAAGTCGTTGTCTTTAATGATCGTGGGTTGCTTAAACGAAGTCATTAAAATTTATTTTTGGAATGTTGTGTAGTAACATGCTACATTTAAAATCTGAAGGAGTCGTTGGTTCGCCCATAATAATACAAGCCAGCGATTCAATTTAGAAATAGTAACTTTGCCAAGGTTCTTCATCTGCTCCTGAACGTAAAAAAGTTCCTAGCATTCGCTAAGAACTTTTATAAATGTTCAGTAATCATGGAGCAGATGAGGGGAATCGAACCCCCGTATCAGCCTTGGCAAGGCTGTGTTC
>JAVWIF010000046.1:0-14867 GCA_036639635.1 Longicatena sp. | reverse complement strand
CTATGCTTAAATAGCATTCTGTCATATACCTAATTTTTTAAATGATTGTGATATAAGAAATAAATCTTAACTACAATTACAATTATTTATAGTGAAATATTTAAGAAGAACGAATATTTGTTTCATGTTGTATAAACTCCGGAAGATGGTGTAAAAAAAGGGTTTATCGGTTTTGATGAAACAAATCATAATCGCCGCCGGACGAAAGAACAAGTGCATTCACTTATGCTAATAATAAAAGTTATATTAACGTTCTTATGAAAGGAGTGAATAGAGGAAGAATTTGTCAGATTAACAAATAAGTAACGGAAGAGTTCCTAGAGATAACTCTTTTTACGTGAATTTTACGTGAATATTGCATAAAGAAAGGGAGTTAACCTATACGAATAAGAATAGATATGTTATATTAGTAACAATCCAAAAAAGTGAGGTATGGAAATGAAAAAATATATGAAATTATTGATTCCTGCATATATTATTGTTGTATGTGGTATGTATTATACGATGTTGCCACCAATGAACTGGCATTCTGCAGAATTTTGGCAGTTTATGGTTATGGTTGCTGCTCCGTTGTTGGTTATTTTAATTGTTGTGTCGTTTACAAAACGAAATATTCAAATTGGGAACAATTTACAAGGATTGTTTAAAAGCCATAAAAGCACTGGTGCAACAGCCGCAGAAGTGCGCTGGGGCAATATCTGTAAAGTGGCAATTGTGCTGCTAGTACTACTTATTGTGTTTCCAACAGTTACAACCTTTGCAAGTTCAAGAATCTTTAATGCTAAAGAATATGCCAATCGTCTAGAGATAAAAGATGTTGATTTTAAAGAAGTACCAGAAGTAGATTTTAAAACAACGCCAATTATTGATCGTGATAGTTCTATACGATTAGGTGATAAAGTTATGGGAAACATGAGCGAATGGGTTTCTCAATTCGATGTTAGTCAAGAATATACGCAAATATCTTTTAAAGAAAGTGTATATCGTGTTACACCTTTAACATATAACGGAATTATTAAGTACTTTAAGAATAAAGATGGAGGAATTCCAGCTTATATCACAGTAGATAGTACAAATGGAAAAACAAGCTTAGTAAAATTAAAAGACTTAGGCTTGGATGGAATGAAATATGTGCCATCTGCTTATTTCAATAAAAATTTAAAAAGGCATTTACGTTTCTCTTATCCAACAGAAATCTTTGGAGCGCCTTCTTTTGAAGTTGATGAAGAAGGAAAACCTTGGTATATTTGTACTACGTATACGTATAAAGGAGTAGGCAATAAAAAACAAGTTACAGGTGCTATCTTTCTAGATCCAATCAGTGGAGAAAGCACTAAATATGGAGTAGATAGTATTCCTGAATGGGCAGATAGAGTATATCCAGAATCTTTAGTTATTGAAGAATTAAATGATAACGGAAGTTTAAAGAAAGGTTTCTGGAATGCACAGTTTGGTCAAAATGGAGTAACAAAAACTTCAGAAGGATATAACTATTTAGAAAAAGATGGAGACATTTGGCTATATACGGGAATTACATCAGTGAACGCCGATGAGTCTAACTTAGGATTTATGCTAGTTAACTTAAGAACACATGAAACAATGAATATAGCAACAGCGGGAGCAAACGAAAATAGTGCGATGCTTAGTGCGCAATCAGAAGTTAAAAACTATGGGTATACTTCTACTTTCCCATTGTTAACAAATATTAAAGGAAATCCTGTATACTTAATGGCACTTAAAGACAACGGAATTATTAAAATGTATGCTACAGTGTCTGCAGTAGATTATCAAAAAGTAGCAACCGTTTCTAGTGATGAAGGGTTAGATGCACTGTTTAAGAAAACGTTAAACATCTTAGGAACAAGCAGTGAAAGCATTAGTCAAGAAAGTTTAAAAGAAGCGGATATTAGCGTTAAAGCTGTAGAAAAAATTAATGTTGATGGAAATACAATTTATTATATCCAAGCAACAAACGATGAAACTTTTAAAATTACGTTTACAAACAAATACGAAAATAAGTTGGCTTTCTTAAAAGCAGGAGATACTTTAAAAATATCTTATGTAGATACAGAAGGAATTAAAACAATTAAAGAATTCAAATAAAAAAAGTCCAATGGACTTTTTTTTATTTGAGAGAAGCAAGTAATTCTTGGTATTCTTTGTCTTCTTTTAGAAAATTCAATTCTTTCATTTCAGATAACATTGGTTTTAGTGTGGTTTTCATTACACCTTTAGGAAAAGCATTTTTTTTAATATCAATGCTATAGAAGAAAGGATTGTTAGAAAGCTTCTTTTCGGTATCTACAAACAACGTATCAAAATTTACCATTTGTTGAATATAAACTTTTAGACAACGCAAGGTGTTCTCCTTATCTTCTAACTTTGCGTACTGTGCAAACAATTGGTTAGATGTACTAGAAGGCAATTGAAAAGCTGTGTCTAATTGCTCCATTAAGTGGATACAAGCGCGCATTTCTTCTTTGTTGTTTTCCTGGTTAGCAATATTGATAAGTGTTGAAATGTTCGTCGCTAGATTATTGAAGTCAACATAGAGTTGCTGCTGTGCAATCTTTTTAGCTTTTTGATATTCTTTTTGTTGGTAGTAAAGGGAAACCTCTAAAGAGGTTGTATTGCTAATTTTAGGAAGTGTTTGCAATAAGTCGAGTGCTTCTTGTACATTGTTTTTTAAGCTTAGAAAAGAAACTAATTGAACAATTGCTGTCTGTTTATATTGAAATGATGAGCTATGGGTGACTTCTCTACTTAATTCCTCTGCGAATTGCATGTATTTTTCAGCGTTTGCTTCATTTTGTGGATAGCATAACATAGTGACACTCATAGAAATACCAGATAATGTAATTTTTAGTAATTCGTTGTTGGGGTAGTCATGGATGAGCTCCTTGCAGTGGGAAAATGCTTCATCAAACGATTTGGTTTGAAATAATTCTAGTGTTTCATTACCTAATTGCTTTACTTCCGAGTCGCTTAGTAATTTTTCAAAGCTTAGTAGTTCATCAATGCTGACATCAAAGATTCTAGCAAGTATTGGAAGTGTCGTAATATCAGGGTAGGTGATATTATTCTCCCATTTGCTAACAGCAACATTGCTTACATTACATAAAGAGGCGATATCTTCTTGGGTGTATGCTTTTAAGGTACGCAATTTTTTAAGTTTTTTTCCAATCATCAGTTCCATGGCTTTTCTCCTTATTTTGTTAATAGTATTGTATTATATGAGGACTTAATAAACAATGGAGTTGTAGTTAATTATAGGTAAAGCTACTTAACTTATCGTTAAATCGTAAAATAAGAAAAAATATGTATTGCAATTAGTTACGTTCCGTATTAAAATAGACAGGTGCCACATTTTGTGGTGTTTTATAATGCGTGGGAGAAGGAGCAACCCTTCATTCAACCACTGCATAAGACAACAAATATATAGGAGGTGTGTCTTGTGAGTAAGAAAAAAGTTGCAAAAATTTGTAAATTACAGTTTCAAGCAGGAGGAGCAAGACCGGGACCAGCATTAGCATCCGCTGGAATCAATATGCCACAATTTTGTTCAGCATTTAACGATGCAACAAAAGATCGTGGTGGAGATATCGTCCCAGTTATCATTACTGCATATGAAGACAAATCATTTGACTTCGTAACAAAAACAACACCAGCTGCATTATTAATTAAGAAAGCTGCTGGAGTTAAAAAAGCTTCTGGAAACCAGAAGGAAATTTGTGGTAAGATCACAGCTGCACAATGCCGTGAAATTGCAGAATACAAAATGCCTGACTTAAACGCTAATGATGTAGAAGCAGCAATGAAGATTATTGCTGGTACTGCAAAAAACATGGGTGTTGAAGTTGAAGGTTTAGAATAAGGAAAGGCGAGAGGTAAATAAAAATGGCAAAAGTAGGAAGAAAATATACTGAAGCTTCTAAATTAGTCGATCGCACAAAGACTTATTCAGTAGCAGAAGCAGTAAAATTAGCAAAAGAAGTAAACTTCGTTAAGTTCGACGCATCTGTTGAAGTTAGCTTTAAATTAAATGTAGATCCACGTCATGCGGATCAACAAATTCGTGGAGCTATGGTTCTTCCACATGGAACTGGTAAAACACAAAAAGTTTGTGTTATTACACAAGGACCTAAAGAACAAGAAGCAAAAGATGCAGGAGCAGATTTTGTTGGTGGAAAAGAATTATTAGAAGATATCCAAAAAGGTTGGTTTGACTTTGATGTCATCGTAGCAACTCCAAACATGATGGGTGAATTAGGAAAATTAGGACGTGTTTTAGGACCTAAAGGATTAATGCCAAACCCTAAAACTGGAACTGTTACTATGGATGTAGCAAAAGCTGTTGAAGATATTAAAAAAGGTAAAGTTGAATACCGTGTTGATAAAGAAGGTAACATCAATTTAATGATTGGTAAAGTTAGCTTTGAAGAAGCACAATTAGTAGATAACTTTAACGCTATTTACAGTGTAATTGCGAAAGCTCGTCCAACTGCAGTTAAAGGAACTTATATTAAAAACCTTGTTTTAACAACTACTATGGGTCCTGGAATCCGTGTTGCTGTTGAAAAATAGTTTGACAAAATAGTAATAACGGTTTAAAATTACAAATGTTATCAATATACCATAGACAGTAACGGTCAGTTGACTTAATTATGTTACCGAGGTAGAAAGTACGAAGTAAACTTTCACTCGCAATGCGTCTATGCTTGCGAGTGTTTCTTTATATCACTCTTAATTGAGGTATATTGTTACATATAAATTTAGGAGGTGTGAAGTTATGAATCAAGCAATTATTAATAGTAAGAAAACCATCGTTTCTGAAATTGCTCAGAAAATGAAAGATGCTCAGTCTACTGTAGTTGTTGAATACCGCGGATTAAAAGTTGACGAAATTACTGAATTACGTAGAAACTTACGTGCTGAAGGCGTTGAATTCAAGGTATACAAGAATGCATTAGCACAACGTGCAGCTGTTGAAGCTGGAGCTGATGATCTTGCAAAAGACTTGGTTGGACCAAACGCTATTGCTTTTGGAGGCGACGCAGTTGCCCCAGCGCGTGTATTATCAAAGTTCGCGAAAGGACATGATAAACTAGTGCTTAAAAGCGGTATCGTAGAAGGTAAAGTAGTTGGTGTTGACACAATTAATGAGTTAGCAAGCTTACCTAACCGTGATGGTATGTTATCAATGTTATTAGGCTGTTTACAATCACCAGTGCGTTCATTCGCATGTGTAGTGAAAGCAGTAGCTGAAAGCAAAGAAGGCGCAACAGAAGTTGCACCACAAGAATAATTTAAAATGGAGGACATGAAAATGGCAAAATTAAAATCAGAAGATATTTTAGCTTACTTAGAAGAAGCTACAATTTTAGAATTAAACGAATTAGTAAAAGCAATCGAAGAGAAATTCGATGTAACTGCATCTGCACCAGTTGCTGTAGTTGCTGCTGACGCTGGAGCTGCTGACGCTGGAGCTGCTGCTGAAGTAACTGTAACATTAACTGACATTGGAGCAACTAAAGTTGCTGTAATTAAAGCAGTTCGTGAAATTACAGGATTAGGATTAGTTGACGCAAAAGGTATTGTTGACAAATGTCCAAGTGTAATTAAAGAAAACGTTCCTGCTGCTGAAGCTGAAGAAATGAAAGCTAAATTAGTTGCTGCTGGAGCTACTGTAGAAGTTAAATAATTTCACACGTAAAACTTTATATCTTACAAAAAGCCGTAAGGCTTTTTGTTACCTAAAAAGGCGGTGTAAATATATGGATCATTATTTCACAGATAATCGTCATTTAGCGGAAAACCGGAAAGAAATATCTTTCCGGTTTTGGTGTATTAATTATTCCTTCCTAACGGATAATGGAGTATTTTCTAAAAGCGGTGTTGATTTTGGTACTCGTGTGCTTTTAGAAGCGATATGTGAACGTGAAGAATTAGGAAATAATGTATTAGATGTTGGATGCGGGTATGGCCCAATTGGAATCACGTTGAAGAAGATTTATCCTGATTCGTTATTCGAAATGGTCGATGTAAATCCAAGGGCAGTCTTATTGGCATGTGATAATGCTAATAAAAATGGAGTTGAAGTAAATATACATGAATCAAATGTATATGAAAGTGTAAATGGGAATACTTTTACTGATATCATAACCAATCCTCCCATTCGTGCCGGCAAGAGAGTCATTTACAAAATATTCGAAGAAGCATATCAACATCTTAGCAAAGAAGGTAAATTGTGGGTTGTAATTCGTAAACAACAAGGAGCATTAAGTGCTGTTGATAAGATCAAAGATGTATTTGGTAACTGTGATATCATCAAAAAGGAAAAAGGCTATTTCATTTTATATGCAAAAAAGCATTGACAATTTGATGTTTCATTGATATTATAATAAATTGCATAATACTAAAATATTAAAATGGATATTCATACCCAATTTTGATAGAAGAAACAAGTAGAAAGGATGGCGTACATGGACAAAAAACAGCCTTATCGTATTGTCGCTTCCGGTAAAAAGGCAGAGCGTCGCGATTACTCAAAAGTTAGTGGTGATTTGGAACTTCCTAATTTGGTAGAAATTCAAACAGACTCATTTGAGTGGTTCAAGAACGAAGGAATCGGAGAAGTATTTAATGAGATTTATCCTATCCAAAACTATGGAGGGAATATTAAACTAAAGTTCGACGGATATGAATTTGGAGAACCCAAATTTGATGCGGAAGAATCAATGTATCGTGAATGTAATTTTGCTGCACCTTTAAAAGCACGTATGGAGCTTGAAATAACAGATAACACAACTGGTGAGGTTATTAATAAATGGGAAGATGTTTTCTTAGGAGATTTCCCTTTAATGACAGAAACTGGAACTTTTATTATAAATGGAGCGGAACGTGTTATTGTTTCGCAAATTGTACGTTCTCCAGGTGCGTACTTTTCAATCGGTTATGAAGAAAAGACAGGGAAAGAATCTTTTGCTTGTGAATTGATTCCTAGTCGTGGAACTTGGTTAGAATTCTTAACAGAAATGAAAAAGACTGCTACAGGCCGTCTTTTAAACATGAGTATTGATCGTAAACGTAAAATGTTATCAACAATTCTATTTAAGGCAATTGGTATGTCAGTTGACTTAGATCGTAATGAAGATGCACATGATACAACACAAATTAAAACATTCTTACATGCAATGGGTAGAAATGTTGTGGAAGATGTAGCTGTAGATGATGAAGATCGTGAATTTATGAATCTTTACCTTACACTATATGCATCATACTTTGGAAAATATGAAGAAGTAGAAAATACTTTATTACAAGATAAAGTGAAGACAACACAAGAAGCTTTATTATCTATCTATGAAAACCAACGTTCTGATGAAATTCCAACCTTAGATGGTTCCATAACGTTAATGAATGCGAAATTCTTTGATCCACGTCGTTATGATTTGACAAAGGCAGGGCGTTATAAATTAGGAAAGAAATTAAATGCGATTAACCGTATTGATAAAAATAGATTAGCGCAAGATATTCTTGCTGCTGATGGAAGTGTCTATATGGAAAGCGGTACTTTGGTACGTCGTGATGAAAGAAATGCTTTACGTGTGGAATTAGCAAAAGGTATGCATATGAGTGCATTCCCATTTAATCCACTATTTAATCATGAAGATAAAGTGATCGTACCTACTACTAATAATTTAGGATTGGTTGGTAGAGTATTAGCTAGTGATGTTGAAATTGATGATGTAACATTATATGAAGGTAGTGTCCTTAGCGAACAAGATGTTGCTTTGATTGTTAGTAAACTTGATAAAGTAGCCCTTCAAGGTGGCATTATTGCGAAAAAAGTAGAACTTACAAAAGACAATGTAAATGCTGTTTTAAACTATGGACAACGTTTATATGCATTTGCACGTTTAAGCGATGCAAATGGTGTGGATGTAATGAATGAAGATGATGACTTCTTTACAGAAGGATATACTCCTCGTCATAAAACAGAAGCCTTATCAGTAAGTGCTCTTGATGAAATTAAAAACAAAGTTAACAATGGAGCAACATTATATGCATGGTTAGTCGGAGCTGCTATTCAAGAAATATTAGTACGTAGTGAAGATGGTGAAGTTAGTAAGATTATGGGGAATGATCCATATGCGAGCAAGCACACCATTACTATTTCCGATATGTATGCATTCTATTCATATAACTTAAATGTTATGGAAGATGTTGGAGAAAGCGATGATATCGATATGTTAGGTAATCGTCGTATTCGTTCTGTTGGAGAACTTATCCAGAATCAATTCCGTATTGGATTAAGTCGTATGGAAAGAGTTGTAAAAGAACGTATGTCAATTGCAGAAGTGGCTACTTTGACACCAAAGAAATTGACGAATATTCGTCCTTTAACAGCAGCTATTAAAGAATTCTTCTCAAGTTCACAGTTGTCACAGTTTATGGATCAACAAAATCCATTGGCTGAATTAACAAACAAACGTCGTATTTCTGCGTTAGGACCAGGTGGTCTTACAAGAGATCGTGCTGGATTTGAAGTGCGTGATGTTCATAGTTCTCACTATGGAAGAATTTGTCCAATAGAAACACCAGAAGGACCAAACATTGGTCTAATTAGTAATCTTACATCCTATGGAAAAATAAATGAATATGGATTTATTCAAACACCATATCGTATTGTGGAATCAGATGGAACAGTTGAAGATAAGACGATTTATTTATCTGCAGATGAAGAATCTGATTATGTAATTGCGCAAGCAAATGAGGTTGTTAATGGTCGTTTAATTAATGAACGTGTCGTTGCTCGTAAAGCAGGAGATACTATTATTGCTGCACGTGAAGAAGTAGAACTAGCAGACGTTAGTCCAAAACAGATTGTATCTGTAGCAACTGCTTGTATCCCTTTCTTGGAAAATGATGATGCTTCTCGTGCCTTAATGGGTGCCAACATGCAACGTCAAGCAGTACCTTTATTACAACCACATTCACCATTTGTTGGAACAGGAATTGAATATAAAATTGCAAAAGACTCTGGCGTTGGTATTGTTGCCAAAAACGATGGAGTAGTAGAATATGTAGATTCAAGACGTATTGTTGTAAGTGAAAGCGAAGGAAAACGTGAATATCGTTTACGTAAATTCCAACGTTCTAACAACGGTACCAATATTAATCAAAGCCCTATTATTAAAAAAGGTGAAAAAATCCAAAAAGGAGATATTCTTGCGGATGGACCATCTATGGAAAAAGGGGAACTTGCTTTAGGACAAAACGTAACAATTGCTTATATGACTTGGTATGGTTATAACTATGAAGATGCGATTATTATGTCAGAACGTTTAGTACGTGATGATGTATATACATCTGTGCATATTGAAGAATATGATATTGATTGTCGAGAAACAAAGTTAGGACCTGAAGAAATCACACGTGATATTCCAAACGTAAGTGAAAATGCTTGTCGTAACTTAGACAGCCGTGGAATTATTATGGTTGGTGCTGAAGTTATGGAAGGTGACATTTTAGTTGGAAAAGTTACTCCTAAAGGACAAAGCGAAATTTCTCCAGAAGAAAAATTGTTATTGGCAATTTTTGGAGAAAAGTCTCGTGAAGTTCGTGATAACTCATTAAAAGTACCTCATGGTGGAGCAGGAATTGTGCACTCTATTCGTATCTTTAAGAGAAGTGAAGGACATGATTTACCACCTGGAGTAAATGAAACAGTAAAAGTATATATCGTTCAGAAACGTAAAATTTCTGAAGGTGATAAAATGGCAGGACGTCATGGTAACAAAGGTGTAATTTCTAAGATTTTACCAGTAGAAGATATGCCATATATGCCAGATGGAACGCCTGTTGATATTATGTTAAACCCATTTGGTGTGCCATCTCGTATGAACATCGGACAGGTATTAGAAATTCATTTAGGATACGCTGCGAAGAAATTAAATATTAAATTCTCAACTCCTGTATTCGATGGTATTAACAATGATGAATTAAGCGACATTATGAACGAAGCAGAAATGACAAAAGATGGAAAACAAGTATTGTACGATGGACGTACTGGTGAACCATTTGATGAACGTATTTCTGTAGGTGTTATGTACATGATTAAGTTAGCCCACATGGTTGACGATAAATTACATGCACGTGCTACAGGACCTTATTCATTAGTTACACAACAACCATTAGGTGGTAAAGCACAAAATGGTGGTCAGAGATTTGGAGAGATGGAAGTTTGGGCACTAGAAGCATATGGTGCTGCACACACATTACAAGAAATCTTAACCGTTAAATCTGATGATATTATGGGACGTACAAAAACGTATGAAGCAATTATCAAAGGAAAAGATATACCAGAACCAGGAATTCCTGAATCATTCCGTGTATTAAAACATGAATTACAAGCACTTGCTATTGATGTAAAAATGCTTGATGAAGATGGAAATGAAGTAGATATTAATAAAGAAGAAGGAAGCGATACAACAACGACTCTTCCTCCAATTTTAGATACTGTTGAAACAATCGATGAAGATATTATTATCGAAGAAGATGAATTAACAATCGAGGCTGATGAAGATAGCAGTGATTTTGATGAAGATGATATTGAATTAGCTGATGATGAAGATAACGAAGAGGAGGCGTAAGTAGATGAGTGTTAATAATTTTGCCTCAATTCAGGTAAGCTTAGCTTCTCCTGAAAGAATCCACGAATGGAGTCATGGTGAAGTAAAAAAACCAGAAACTATCAACTACCGTTCTCAGAAACCAGAAAGAGATGGATTATTCTGTGAGAAAATTTTTGGTCCTAGCAAGGACTGGGAATGTTACTGTGGAAAATATAAGAAAGTACGTTACAAAGGAGTTGTTTGTGATCGTTGTGGAGTAGAAATTACAAAATCAAATGTAAGACGTGAGCGTATGGGACATATTGAACTTGCTGCTCCAGTTGCACATATTTGGTATTTACGTGGTATCCCTAGCCGTATGGCATTATTATTGGATGTTACTCCAAAACAATTAGAAGAAGTTGTATATTTCGTTTCTTGGATAGTTACTGATCCAAAAGATACAAAATTAGAATACAAACAAGTCTTATCTGAAAAAGAATATCGTGAAAATATGGCGATTTATGGACCAGGAAGCTTTAGCGCACAATCTGGTGCAGAAGCTGCATTAACCCTATTAACGGAAGTTGATTTACAAGGTGAATATGATAAAATTCAGCTAGCATTAGATAGCGCACAAGGTGAAAAACGTAAGAAATTAATCAAACGTTTAGATACTGTAGAATCTTTTCGTAAATCAGATAACAAACCAGAATGGATGGTAATGACTGTAATTCCAGTTATACCACCTGATTTACGTCCAATGTTACAACTAGATGGTGGTCGTTTTGCGACAAGTGATTTAAATGATTTATATCGTCGTGTCATCACACGTAATAATCGTTTGAAAAAATTGTTAGACTTAGGAACACCAGCAATTATTGTTCAAAATGAAAAACGTATGTTACAAGAAGCAGTAGATGCTTTAATTGATAACGGACGTCGTTCTAAACCAATTACAGGAGCTGGTGGACGTGCATTAAAATCACTATCTCATTCATTAAAGGGAAAACAAGGACGTTTCCGTCAAAACTTACTAGGAAAACGTGTTGACTTCTCTGGACGTTCTGTAATTGCTGTAGGACCAGATTTAAAAATGTATCAATGTGGACTTCCACGTGAAATGGCAATTCAATTATTCAAACCATTTGTAATAAATGAAATTGTGAATAGAGAAATAGCAAGCAATCCAAAAACAGCTGAAAAACTAATTGACCGTCAAGATCCTCGTATTTGGGATATTGTAGAAAGTGTAATTGAAGGTTATCCAGTTCTAATGAACCGTGCACCGACTCTTCACCGTTTAGGAATTCAAGCATTTAAACCAAAATTAGTAGAAGGACGTGCAATGCGTTTGCATCCATTAGTTTGTACGGCATTTAACGCCGACTTCGATGGTGACCAGATGGCAGTCCATGTACCATTAGGTGAAGAAGCACGTGCAGAAGCATTAGTTATGATGCTTGGATCTAATAATATTCTAGGACCAAAAGATGGAAAACCAATCGTTACTCCAGGACAGGATATGGTTATGGGGAACTTCTATTTAACAATGGAAGAAACAGCAGAAGAATTCCATCAAGAAGCCGATCGTTACATTGCTGCAGATTGTCCGAAATCAGCAGTTATTTGGAATCGATACGGTGATCATGAAGGACATGTATTTGGAAACGTAAATGAAGTTCTTATGGCTTACCAAACAGAGCAGATTCACTTACACTCTCGTATTGGAATTCCAGCAAGAGCAATGAATAAAGAAAGCTTTACCGAAAAACAACAGAATCAATATTTATTGACAACGGTTGGTAAAGTAATCTTTAATAATATGTTCCCAACTGATTTTCCTTATTTGAATGAAGTGACTGCAGAAAACTTTGTTGCTACACCGGAACGTTACTTCTTAGATATGGGACATGATGTAAAAGCAGCAATTCGTGCTTTACCAATTGTTTCTGCATTTAAAAAGAAAGATTTAGGACAAATTATTGGTGAAATATTTAAACGTTATAGCACAATCAAAACATCCGAAATCCTTGACCAAATTAAGGATATGGGATTTAAATATTCAACAGTAGCAGGAGTTACTGTATCCTTATCAGATATTGAGGTTGCTCCTCATAAAGAAGACCATGTTATCTATGGTAAAGAAAAAGCTGAAGAATTAAAAGTATTACGTAAAAAAGGAAAACTTACGGTACAAGAGTGGGAACGTCATTTAAATAAACTTTGGGCAGATGTAAAAGATGACATCGCTGAAGAACTATTAGGAAACCTACCTCGTAAGAATCCAATTAACATGATGGCACGTTCTGGTGCACGTGGTAATACTTCAAACTTTACGCAGTTAGCAGGTATGCGTGGATTGATGGCAAAACCATCTCAATCTAAATCTGCAAAAGGTGAATATGTACCATCTATTATAGAGGTTCCTATTTACTCATGTTTCCGTGAAGGATTAAATGTATCTGAGTTCTTTATTTCCACTCATGGTGTACGTAAAGGATTAACCGATACAGCATTAAAGACTGCAGAGTCTGGATACTTAACACGTCGTTTAGTTGATGTTGCTCAAGATGTTATTGTTAAACAGGAAGACTGTGGTACGGATAAAGGATATTGGGTAGAAGCAATTATTGATCGTAAAACGAAAACGGTTATTGAAAGTATTTATGATCGTTTAGTTGGACGTTATAGTAAACAAGATGTTATGAATCCAAAAACTGGTGAATTAATTATTGAATCTGATGCTTTTATGACAGAACAAATCGCTCAACAAATAGCAGATGCTGGTGTTGAAGGAATGTATATTCGTAGTGCATTTACTTGTAAATCAATCTATGGTGTATGTAAGAAATGTTATGGTCGTAATATGGCTACTGGTAATGATGTAGAAGTTGGAGAAGCTGTTGGTATTATGGCTGCTCAATCTATTGGAGAACCAGGTACACAGTTAACAATGCGTACTTTCCATACAGGTGGAGTAGCAAGTGCAGATGGTGGAGATATCACCCAAGGTCTTCCACGTGTTGAAGAACTATTTGAAGCACGTTGTCCAAAAGGTGTTGCTGTATTAGCACAAATTACAGGGGAAATTACTTCTGTAGAACAAATAGAAACAGGATATGAAGTGATTGTATCTAACGATAAAGAAAGTATTGTTCATAAAGTTACTTTAATTCAAGCGATTCGTCCTTGGATGAAAGTTGGAGCACATGTTGAATCTGGAGATAAAATTACTGAAGGTCAAGTTGACCCTAAGGAATTATTGAAAGTAGCTGGTGTTCGCCAAGTACAAAACTATATCTTAAAAGAAGTTAAGAAAGTTTACCAGAGTCAAGGTATTGAAATTTCTGATAAGCACGTGGAAGTTATGATTCGTCAGATGCTTCGTAAAGTTGTTGTATTAGAAGGAAATGATACAAAACTTAACCCAGGGGTACAAATTTCTTTAACTGAAATTACAAAAATTAACCGTCAAGCATTATTAAGCGGTAAAGTTCCGGCAACCTTTAAACCAGTTTTATTAGGTATTTCTAAAGCTTCAGTAGAAACAGATTCTTTCTTATCTGCAGCATCATTCCAAGAAACTACAAAAGTTTTAACTGATGCAGCCATTAAAGGAAAGAAAGACTACTTAATTGGACTTAAAGAGAATGTTATTATTGGTAAATTAATACCAGCAGGAACGGGATGTGGAGCAGAACGTGAAACAAATCAAGTTATTGCAGCTAAAGCGGAAGAATTAAGAGCATTACGTATTGAAAGAAACCGTAAAGATGATGATGATAATTTCATGGGATATATTCCAGCACCTGAAAAGATTACGAGTGATATGGTGAAAAAAATAATGGATAGTGAAGAGTCTACATTAGAAATTAATGAAGGCGTTGAACCAATTGAAGTTATAGAACCTGTTGCTGAATAGGTAAATGAAGGTAGAAATTGTAGAGATAGCTCTATGATTTCTACTTTTTCAATTATGAAACGCAAAACTAGTAACAATTTAGGATGAGTTACGTAGCAAAGTAGGAAGAAATTTTTATAAAAAGGTGTCATTTTCTAAGAAAGATTATGAATATTTAAGTTTTAAATTTGTCACGATTGAGGATGTTGGTTAAGAAAATATAGGGAACAAGTAATTTTCGTTTTTAATCGTAAAAAAAGTGAAAAAAGATTAAATAATGATTGACACAAAGGCATAAGTATAGTATTATATACAGGCACTCAAGTGGTGCGAAAGAAATTTTGGTCTTT
>JAVWIF010000045.1:0-14899 GCA_036639635.1 Longicatena sp. | reverse complement strand
AACTAGATTGACTAATTATACAAATTATATTATACTGTGCTTAGAATTGAATGGATATTTGATTCTTATAACAATTGGAGGCAATAAAATGAATGAACAAAAAATTGCAGTACTAGTAGATTCTTGTTGTGATGTACCAAAAGATTTAGTAGAAAAGTATGGAATGTACGTTATTCCTTTAAAAATCATTTATAACAATAGAGAATACTTAGATGGTGTAGATATAAGTGCTGAAGAAGTGTATCAAGGACTAGCACAAGAGATTCCAAAGACTTCATTACCAAGTGGAGAGCTAATAACCACTATTTTTGATAATATAAAAGCTGATGGATATGAAAAGGTAATTGCTGTTACTTTATCAAGCGGTTTAAGTGGAACGAATAATATGATTAACTTGTTAGCTAAAGAGTATGATGGACTAGAGTTCTTTGTCTTAGATACTAAAAACATTGCGATTGGCGGCGGCTATCAAGCAATTGAAGCAGCTCGTTATATTGAAAATGGAATGTCTTTTGAAGAGGTTCAAGAAAAATTAACAAAGAATATTAGTAAATGTAAACTGTTTTTTGTAGTATCTACGTTAGAATACTTACAGAAAGGAGGGAGAATTGGTTTAGTTGCTTCTCTTTTTGGAAATGCATTAAATTTAAAGCCAATTATTTCATGTAATGAAGATGGAATCTATTATACGGTTGCGAAAGTACGTGGTAGAAAACAATCTTTAACAAAAACCGTTGAATTTGCATTAAAGTTTATAGGAGAACATAAAAAATATAACATCGCCGTTGTGAACGGAGGTGCTAAAGAAGAAGCTGAAGATATTAAAAAAGAATTATTAGCAAAATTAACTGGAGTTGATATCTTTGTTGAAGGACAAGTGTCCCCTGCGTTAGGTGTTCATACAGGACCTGGTTCCATTGGTATTGCTGTTCAATTATTAGATGAATGAAATGATATATAAATAGAAGATGAAAAAGATTTATTCTTATTCATCTTTTTTTGTATCTGTATAAGTAGATGAACTCTATTATTTACCATATTTTAATTCTAGTAAATGTTCACGAAGGTGTTTACAATGTAATAAGCTTTCGCCAATAAGGACACCATCAACACCATACTTTTTAACAAATTCCATATCTTCATGCGTAACAATACCACTTTCACTAATTACACTTATAGATTTCGGTATCTTTCTTATTAGTTCTTTTGTTGTATTTAAATCTATTTTAAAATAGTTTAGATCACGATTATCAATTCCAATGATTTCTGGTTGAATAGATAATGCACGTTTTAAATCTTCTTCATTATGGACTTCTACAATACATTCTAAGCCTAATAATTGAGCTGTTTGATAAAACTCTTTCAATTCCCTGTCACTTAAAATAGCAACCATTAACAATACTAAATTAGCACCTGCTTGTTTTGTTTGAATGAGTTCACGTGCATCTAAAATATAATCGCTCCTAAGAATAGGAAGATCACTTACACAACGTACAGAGACAATATCATCTAAACTTCCTTTGAAATAATTCTTTTCAGTGATAATTGAAATTGCGTTAATACCAGCTTCATCGCAAACACTTGCGAAATGTTGAACATTTAAATGATTGGGGTGTTGTTCCTTGTTTGGTGCAGCTTTCTTAATTTCACTAATCACAAATAAAGAATCATAAGCTTTCATTTGCTTTGCGATTATTCCATGGACTTTTGGTGTTCTATTGGAAATATCTTGTTCAAGGGTTTTTCGTTTATCTTGAATGATGGATTCTATAATCATGGAAGTACCTCACTTATATCTAGCTTATATAAATCACTGGTTTTGCCTATATGTAGTTTGATTATACGTTTCTAAGAAACATATGTCAACGAATTTTCATATATTTATGAAATTGTTTACATTTTATGAAACATATTACATATTGTGTATTTCATATCAAAACATCTTTATTTTTAGAAATATTGTTTTGAATCTCATGAAGTAGACTATAATAGAAGAAAGATAGTGAGGTTACCTTATGAAAACAATATATTATAATGGAAGTATTATTACCATGGATGAGAAAACACCTTTTGGTGAAGCACTATGTTGTGAAGATGGAAGTATTCTAAAAGTAGGAAGTAAGGAAGAGGTTTTTTCAATAAAAGATGAAACAACAAAGCTTGTTGATTTAAAAGGTAAAACAATGACACCTGGGTTTATTGACGCGCATAGTCATTTAGTAAGTCTTGCGAATTCTCAACAACAAGTAGATATATCTAGGGCTACTTGTTTTGAGGATGTTGTAAGGATGATAAAAGATTTTATAAGTAAAGCGAAGCTTGAAAAAGGTAAGTGGGTAGTAGCTGCTGGTTATGATCAAAACTTTATGCGTGAAAAACAGCATCCTAATCGTTATATTTTAGATGAAGCTAGTACGACTCATCCTATACTAATTAGTCATGTATCTTCTCATATGGGGGTCGCAAATTCTTTAGCACTAGATATACTTGGCATAAATGAACAAACGAAAGATATGGACGGTGGCTTATTTATGCGTCTAAAAGATAGTATGATTCCAAGTGGATACATGGAAGAGAATGCGTTTATATGGGCACAAAAACAAGTGCCTATGATTGATACTGAAGAAATGTTAAAACTAATGGTAAAAGCACAACATATTTATGCGAGTTATGGGATAACAACGATCCAGGATGGAATGGTTGTAAATGAATTGTTTTCTTTATTGTCATATGCAGCTAGTAAACATTTGTTGTTTTTAGATGTTGTTGGTTATGTTGATTTAAATCAAGCGCACGCATTAACTAGTCAACATAAAGAATATGTTAAACAGTATCATAATCGCTTTAAATTAGGAGGATATAAAATCTTCTTAGATGGTTCACCACAAGGAAGAACAGCTTGGATGAGTACACCTTATATTGGAGAAAAAGATTATTGTGGGTACCCTACATTAAGTGATGAGCACTTATATGAATTGATTAAGACAGCTTTACAAGAACATATGCAACTACTGGCACACTGCAATGGTGATAGTGCCGCAAACCAATATATTACACAATTTGAAAAGGTAGTTAAACAAGAACATAGTAAAGATACATTTCGTCCAGTCATGATTCATGCACAACTGCTAAGAAAGGATCAACTACCAAATATGGCTAGCTTACATATGACACCTTCTTTTTTCATTGCACATACCTACTATTGGGGAGATGTTCATATTAAAAACTTTGGTTTAGAAAGAGCAAAGGCAATATCTTGTGCGAAGTCATCTGCTGCTTTAGGGCTGCGTTATACATTTCATCAAGACTCACCAGTTATTATGCCGGATATGATGGAAACATTGTGGTGTGCTACCAATCGAAGGAGTAAAGAAGGAATAATTCTAGGTGAGGAAGAATGTGTCAGCGTACAAGAAGCATTAAAAGCAATTACTATAAATGGGGCTTATCAGTATTTTGAAGAAGATAAGAAAGGCTCCTTAAGTGAAGGGAAACTTGCTGATTTTGTTATTTTAGATAAGAATCCATATACAATACCTAAAGAAGATTTAAGAGAAATACAAGTGTTAGAAACCTATAAAGAAGGTGTTTGCGTATATCAAAAGACTACAACTCTAAAGTGATTTGTTCTGGTATCTTATTCTTTTTATAACCTTCAATGATATCACTCATATGATATTTGATGTTGTATTTTTTACACTCTGTTTCAAATACAGAAAATAGTTCTTTTGCATGTAATGAGGTACAATCATAAGTTTTATGATAATACTTTTCATATAATGCTCGTTTGCCAGGGAAGTATTTATCTAGTTGATAATAAAAATAATCGCGTTGTTGATCACGCAAGGTAACGCTAAAAGAAGGATAGATAAATTTAGCATGATGTTGATGGGCAAACTGTACAATACCTTTTACATTTTCTAGTGTATCATTAATAAAAGGCAATAAAGGCATCAATAAAACACCTGCATAAATACCAGCTTGATGGAGTTGTTCTAAAGCCATAAAACGCTCGCTTGAAAGGCTTGCATGCGGTTCTATGATAGAAGCTAGTGTATCATTAGCGCAAGTAATCGTGAACTTAACAATACTAGGATAGTTTTTAGATATACGTTGAAGGATATCAATATCACGTAATATTAAAGTGCTTTTTGTATCAATTCCAACACCAAAACCATAGCGTTCAATTAGCTTTAGGGCATCTTTGGTAATGCTTTGTTCCTTTTCAAAAGGATTATAAGAATCTGACATTGCCCCAACACCAATAGTTCCTTTTCGTTTCTTGCTTTTTAGTTGTGCTTCTAGTATAACTAACTCATTCTCTTTGCCACGCACAATATCAAAGTTTTCAACTCTATAACAAGCACTTCTTGAATCACAATAGATGCAACCATGACAACATCCCTTATACAGATTCATATTGTAATCCATCCCAAACCAAGAAAATCCTTGATAGTTTAAGGATTTAAAGCCACTACCAGCCAAAATACTTTTCGTTGGTATGCAAGGAAATGAAGGCGTTGGTTCTTTTTCAATAGGAATATATAATTCAATGATTGAATCAGAAGCTGTGAATGAAAATTCATTGGTATACTTTTCAAAGTATTTAATTGGACTTGCGAGTACTTTGATATGATGGGTAGGAATGTAGTCTTCAAATAAAAAGCGAACACTATCTTTTAGGGTTAGCAATGAACCTTTATGCTTGTATTTTAGATAAGAAGCGCGTGGTAGTAAAAATAATTCAAAATCACGGGGATAACTTTCTTTTGGAACGATACCACAAGAATAATATAAGGTATCATGCGCTATTCTTGTAATGGCATATTTTTCAAATGTATGGCCTTGTTGTAATTGATTTTCTTTTATGGTTTGATTAAAGTCTATCCAATAATTTTGGGCTAACCTTGTGTTCTTGGTTAAGGAAGAAGAAAGCTCAAAAGAGCGTATTAGCAAAAAAATGTTGTCTAAAGTGATTGTTTCAACGCTCATTTGACAACACCTTCTTAAGTTTAAAATAATAAAATTCTTCGATATGATGATTTGAATTCATTAGGACACCTCACATATAGGAATATTGTAACAGATAATTGTAAAAATAGGATTCTAAATGAGATAAATAATGGTATGATATAACAGAAAAGAGGCGTTAACATGAATGATAAAATAATAAAAAGTAAAATAATGGAATATGCAGAAAAACTATTATCCCCAATGCTAGTTGAAAATGCTACGTTATATAGTGAGATTGAGGATACAAATATTTGGTTGATTGAAACGGATACCCAGGAAGAATATTGGGTATTAAGCGGTATCTATCCTAGTAATATTTATAAGAAGAGTGGGATTTATAACGATGAAAAAATAGTGTATGCAAGTTATATAGAAATGTTAGAAGAAGCCAATAATATTGAAGAAGAACGAGACCGGTACCAATATCCACATTAATAAAACCAGCTTGATGAGCTGGTTTTTATTAGATAAATAATTCGGATTCTTTACGTTCTTTACATTTCATTTCTAAACCTTTTTGCGCAACGCTAAATACAATAGGGTTTAAGCTACGAGCTTGTTGTGGACAAATTTTCATACATCGCATACAGGAGATACAAAGATCTTTATTAGTTTGGGAAGGATTTTCTTTTGGTATAGCTTGTGTTGGACATTCTTGTGCACACAAACCACAAGCAGTACATTTTTTTGATGCTTTTGGTTTTAGTGGAATGCCAGTATAGGTACAGTAAGGAAAGTTCCCTTTTACTTCAATATCGCCATAGCTACAAGGGAGTGTGGTTTCTACTTTATGCCATATTTGTTTAGCAAACGAGTCTAGTATTTGATTATCTTTTTCATCAGGACGATGTGTTGCTATGGTATGCATAATTGAATGCTCACAAACAACACAAAGCATAGCGACAATACAAAAGCCATGAGCATTGGCATAGTCTTTAAACTCTAAAAGTGCATCATCATAATCACGATTTCCATAGGTAACAAGCAGGATAACAGGTGTATTATCACCATGTATATGTTGTATGCGCTCTAATACAAGTGCTGGTAATCTACCTCCATAAACAGGTGTACCAAAGAGTACAAGGTCATCTTCATCAAAACTCATTTCGATATTTTTTTCTTGGTAAGGTGTACAATCAATTTCAATCTTATCTAATGGAAATTGACTTGTTATATGACGTATCACTTGTTTCGTTGAATCTGTTGGACTAAAGAAAATAGATGTTATTGTTTTCATCATAAAAACCTCCTGTGATTATATAGTAATTATAGTCCAAAGGGATTGTATTGCAAAGAAAAAGAGAAAATTTAAGAAATATTTTCTCTTTAAAATGATGTTTCTTAGCTCAGATAATGCTGTGGCATATTTAGATTATCTTGGAGTGCTTTTTGCATAATCTCATCTAATTCTTCATCGCTTAGATTTGCTAAAGCATTTAAAAAGTTCTCATTTAATAACTCTTCATCCATAACTTCATTAACTTCAGCATTTCGGTCATTCTCAGAATTGGTAATGAACTCTTTATATACGAGTTGAATCTGGAAGAAGTCACAAAGTTCTTGAATCATACTTTTTATATTATCATGGTTATAAAATATTTTCTTAGGAGCACCATGATTAACAAAATACAAATATAAATAATGATATACGTAATTTGCTAATTCATCATAGGTAACATAGTCATTAGGCTTTAATAAGGCACTAGAGTAGTTACCTCTTAAAGATTCTATGGTAATATAAACGCTAAGTCCATTTGTTTCTTTAGAATCATAATCAAAAATAGCAAACAAATCGATATAGTACGTTTTTGAAGTTTTTTTAATTTTTTTTGTTGTAGCATCATTTTTCGGAGATCTGTTGAAGAATTTAAAATTTAGATTTTCTATTTCTTTGAGATTTGAAATTTCTTTGTCTTTGTTCACACTTATACTCAGCACTTTTGGTATTTCACTACTAGGTAAGGTAGTAAGACGTTCTTTGCATACTTGTAAGAAATAAGTCAACATATCAATAATCAGCAAGGCTTCATTGTCATTTATGCCATCAGGAAGATATCCTATTCGAAATTTTGTTATCGTACAGTCGTGATGATTGTTAATCCAATCGTATGGAAAACCTTCTTTAGAACTGTGAAAACACAATTGAAAACCATTTACAAAGAGCTCTGAATTATGGTTGGTTTCTTGATTCAAATTAACAAATCCATGTACGAAGTCTTCTGGTTTCTCAAAAAAATAGATTGAAGTTTCATTGTTGTAGGTCATAACATTCATTAGTCTGTTATCTTCACCTTGTTGAATGGCTAAAAATACATCATTATCCTTATTGATTTTCATTAAATAAGGTTTTAATTGAGAAATAATAAGATTTAAATCTTTATTAATTTGCTTACTTACTACAGGAGTAATATGTTTGATAATTAAATAGTTGTCTTCTAAACCTGCTTCAACACATTCTGGAATAAAATCAATATGTTGCATTTCAAGCCAATTCAACATTTTTTTATGTTCACGATGGTTAGGATTATTTGCTATAGCAAGTTTTGTATAATAGCCAAAAACACCACCTGCATCTTCAGCAAAATTATTTCCTTTCCATTTTACTAGAACAGGGTAATTTTCTTCCATTTCGATTTCTTTTTCAATCGAAATTACATGTTCCCAATAATCTCCAAAATCATAAACGTAGGTAAGCTTTTCTCCTACAACGAAGTAATCAGATAGTGCATGATCATAACTTTCTTGTTTAAAGTTATGTATATAATAATCATCCTCCATTTCATTAAGAATGAACACACCACAATACTTCATTACAAATTTATGTAAGTGCATATCTTGCCACCCAAATAGTTCCTGAATTGTTTCATGTAACAATTCAAATGTAATCGCTTGTGGTATGTTAATGCGTCTCCATACTGGAGGTTTTGAATCGGAAATTAAAATCTTTAATTGATATCCTTTCATATGCATCACCTCTTATTTATTTTTATTGTAACATGGATTCAGAAGTAATGCATAAAAGAAAAGACATTGTTTTCATGTCTTTCATATCTCTTCATTTATAAATAAATGTTCACTAGGAAATTGCTTAGTTCCTAATTCTTTACACATCATATTTGTCACTATTTTTATATTTCCAATAACATCTTGTTCATTATCTAGCGTAACACAAATTTCTTGTTCTTTTTCACAAAGCATACCAAGCATGGATATGAGTGCTTCTTCACTTGTGAAGATACATTCACTGATTGTACAAGATTTGCTATCTTCTGTGTAGATAATATAGCCATCATTGATGGTATTTGTTTTATGTATTAAAACAGACTGATTCCAGATTGCTTTATACGCTAATAAGGTATCGTAATCTTGGACATTTCGTAATCGATAACCTTCTTTATTTTTGGTATATTGCGTATAAAGCACGAGTAATTCTTGCTTTGTATAGTCTGAATGAAAGGTACCATTTGCTTTCTTATATGCACTTTTATCTAAGGTTACACAACGGTTTTGGTAGGTTTCTTTAAAGCCAAAAGGTGTATAAAGAGCTGGATGATAAGCTTGTAGAAGTGTGTAGTTTTGATTTTTCTTGAGAATTGATAAAACATGATGTAATAGGGTTTTCATATAACCAACGCCACCATACTCTTTTGAAGTTGCCACCCCGACAATAAAAGAAACATGTTCTATTTGTTGATTTACAACGATATCCATAGGACGCAATTGTAACATAGTAATCAGCTCGTTATCACTTGTTAAAATATAGCAGTTTTCTTTATGGTAAAGCTGTTCAAAATAATACTGCGTTGATGCTACTGTTTCTTCGCAAAAGCGTTCTTTCCATAACTGTTTAATTTGCGGTAGAAATTCATCAGTTGCTTTTTGTATATGAACATCTTGATGAATACTTCCAAATTTTTCTATTTTTTTGATTGGACACATATCATGCTTTGCTTTACGTAGTTGAGCGTTTCCCATATCATCTTCACGATTCAGATACATAATATCATGAGGAAGTGTTTCTAAGAAGAATTTCAAAATAGCAATATATAAACCACGAATATGTTTATTCGCTTTTTCAACATGGATTTCTATACAATCTTTAGATAAGAAAGAAGTAATATTGAATGCTTCTAAATTGCCATCAATATAAATACAACCGCCTAGCAAGTTTAATTCATCAAAATTTTCTAGTAACAAATGAATACCGTTCTCCTCAGCATCAATACTTTTATCACTTTCTTTTTCTGCTTGCCAAGTATGTAAAAAATCATATATGAAAGGTATATCTGTTTTTTCTAATGGTTTATATAGATAACGATTGGCATATTCTTTCATAAAGAAATTAAAATGATTTCTACGTTTTTGCATTTTCTTTCCAACTAATGTTTCTTGTTGAGCGCGATCATAAACATAATCTTGTGCGTTGTAACAAGACCATATTAAATATTGATTAGGATAGGTTGATTGTAACCAGTCCTTAAATTCTTTTGTCATTGAATGCAACTCAAATGCAAGATTTTCTTGACTAGAAACTTCTTGAATCTTTTCAATCGCTTGTTTACGATACATCTTTTCACAATATGGCATCATCCATACAGCAGAGCGATTTGGCATTTTTGAATAGGCAATAGCGTAGTGTTCGTAACACTCAAAATATATTTCATACATAGTTGACCACATGAGCATAGTGACCGTATTTGAATTATATTCATTATAATTTGCTAGCTCGATATATGGCTTTAATTCATTTTGATTTTCTAATGTTAGTTTTCGCATAAATCCTCACTTTTAATATCGTTATTATAATCCTAGCTATCTAGAAATACAAGAGTTACGCTTTCTATATAACTCATATTAGTATGTTCGCATCGGCATTTATCATTATATTTTGAAATTGTTTACAAAAACTACGCTTTCTTTTATAATTTCTAGTATAATAGAAGTAAGAAAAGTACGGTAGAGGTGATGTATATGAGCGCTTATATTGAATTTCAGGATGTAAAGAAAATATATAAAATGGGAGAAGTAGAAATACAAGCTTTAAGTGGTGTTGATTTTACCATTGATAAAGGTGAATTTGTTGTAATTGCAGGCGCTAGTGGAGCTGGTAAAAGTACGATATTAAACATTCTTGGAGGCATGGATAGTAGCAGTAGTGGAAATATTTTTGTCGATGGCAATGAAGTTAGTAAATATTCTAGAAAAGAATTAACAACCTATCGTCGTTATGATATTGGATTTGTATTTCAATTCTATAATCTTGTGCAAAACTTAACAGTAAAAGAAAACGTTGAACTTGCTACTCAGATATGTAAGAATCCTTTAAATATTGATGACACAATTGAAGCTGTAGGTTTAAAAGAACGTGCTGGTAATTTTCCTGCACAGTTGTCAGGTGGCGAACAACAACGTGTAGCAATAGCTCGTGCACTAGCGAAAAACCCTAAACTATTACTATGTGATGAACCAACGGGAGCATTAGATTATAATACAGGAAAACAAATTCTTAAATTATTACAAGATACTTGTAAAAATCAAGGAATTAGTGTTGTTGTTATTACCCATAATTTAGCATTATGTGCGATGGGCGATAAAGTTATTAAGGTACGTAATGGGAAGATTGAAAGCATTACGCTAAATGAACATCCATTATCAGTGGAAAGGATTGAGTACTAAGATGAAAAAAGCGCTTCTAAAAGATACCCTGAGGGAAATTAAAAAATCTTTTGGACGCTTCATTTCCATATTTATGATTGTTGGAATTGGAGTGGCTTTTTTTGCTGGTGTAAAAGACAGTGTTCTGGTAATGAAGAACACGGCAGATGGTTATTTTGATGAATATAACTTCATGGATATGAAGATTATGTCCACGATGGGTTTAACCAATGATGACGTTAACGCATTAAAGAAAACAGAAGGTGTTCTAGGCGTTTATGGTAGCCATAGTATGGATGTCTTAAATACTAAAAATAATCTTCAACGAGTGTTTAAATTAATGTCTTATCCTATGAATGATACGCAAAAAGATAAGAACTATATCAATCAATTAAAAGTAATAAATGGACGATTACCGGAAAAGGAAAATGAATGTGTAGTAGAATATGCCAAAATAGGAGGTAGTATATCTCGTATTGGAGAAGAACTTACATTTAGTAGTGGAACAGATAGTGATATTGAAAGTTCTATTAAGAATACAACCTATACCGTTGTTGGTGAAGTTACCATGCCTTATTATTTGTCTTTTGAAAAAGGTAGTGCATCAATTGGTAGTGGTAAAATTAATAGTTTTGCTATTATTCCTGATACAAACTTTAAACAAGACTACTATAGTGAAGCCTATGTAACGCTTAAAGATACCAAAGCCGTAAATACTTATGGTGACAAGTATTTTGATATTGTAGAACCAATTAAAGATAAGGTTACAAGCCTTGGAAAACAACAAGCAACGTTGCGTTATGAAGATATCAAAGCAGAGGCAATGAAAAAGATTCAAGATGGTCAAAATGAATATGATAAGAATAAAAAAATATTCGATGATAAAATACAAGAAGCAAAGGCTACTTTAAGTCAGAGTGAGATAGATTTAAATAATGCACAAACAACTTTGAACAATGAAAAAGCGAAGACCTTAGCAACCCTCTCCACAAAAGAAACAGAATTAAATAACGCATTACAAAAACTAGCCGAGTTACAAAATACGTATGCTACACAAAAACCAATATATGATCAAGGGAAAGCGGAGTTTGAAGCAAAATCGCAACAAGCGCAAACTCAAATTGTACAAATTCAGCAAAAGATTGTAACCCTTCATTCAGAAATAGCAAAAATAGATGCAGCACTTCAACAACCTGGTTTGTCTCCAGAGCTTAAGCAACAATACCTCAATGCCAAAGCAAAATTAGAAGAAGGATTAAACCAAGCAAATGCAGGTTTAGCTACAATTCAAATGCAGTTAAAAGCAGGACAAGCTGAATTAGATAAAGGTAAACAAGGACTAGAGCAATTAAGTGCAGGTATTGCCACAATTCAAAAGGAAACAAGTGGTGGTAAAGAACAGATTGCACAAGGTAGAGAACAAGCAAATACACAGTTTGCACAAGCACAAACGAAAATAGATAATGGTCGTACAGAACTTGAAAAAGGAAAAGATACATTAGCAAAAGAAGAAAAAGATGGTGCTGTAAAGTTATTAGAAGCAAAAGAAAAAATAGACCAAGGATTAGAAGATGTAAATGCAATTAAAGAGCCTTCATGGTACGTGTTAGATCGTCATTCTCATTATTCATATATGGATTATGGAAGTGCAGCTGATCGTATGGGAGCAATTGCGGAAGTATTCCCATTATTCTTCTTTCTAGTAGCAGCCTTAGTTTGTTTAACAACGATGACAAGAATGGTTGATGAACAAAGACAAGAGATAGGAACCTTAAAAGCTTTAGGATATAGTAAACGTAGCATTGTTATGAAATATGTAGCATATGCAGGGATAGCCAGTGTATTTGGAGGATTCTTTGGAGCTTGGATAGGAATGATTATCTTTCCAACAGTAATCTTCAATGCATGGGGGATCATGTATAGCTTGCCAGAAGTAAGATTACAACCAGATTTACCACTTGCTTTATTAGCGGTTGGATTATCTTCACTTATTACCATCATAGCAGCTATATTTGCTTGTTATAAAGACTTAATTGAAACACCTGCTTTATTAATGCGACCAAAAGCTCCTAAGAATGGAAAAAAAATATTATTAGAACGTATTCCATTTATTTGGAAACACTTTAACTTCATTCATAAAGTTACTGCACGTAATATCTTTCGTTATAAGAAACGATTCTTAATGACTGTAATTGGAATTAGTGGATGTACAGCTTTATTGGTAGCGGGATTTGGAATACGAGATTCTATTGGCGAAATTGCAAGTAAACAATATGGAGAGATTTATAAGTTTGATGTTTCCATGGCATATAAAGATAAGAGTAAAGCTTCGCAACAAGAAGATGTATTAGCATCTTTAAGTAAAGAAAAGAATGTTGAATCGGCTTTAGAAATGACGACGTATCATGGTTTATATGCTGATAAAGGAGAAGATAAGGGTGTTGATTTGTATGTAAGTAAAGATATGAAAGATTTTAATAAATATATTACCTTACGTACACGCTTAGGACATAAAGAACTTTCCTTAACAAATGATGGAGTTATCATTACTGAAAAGTTAGCAACCTTAAAGAAATTATCAATAGGTGATACGTTTGCAGTTGATGATGGAGAAGGCACTAAAAAAGATTTGAAAATTAATGGTATTTGTGAGAACTATGTAGGTCATGCTATCTATATGACAGAAGATTATTATAAAGATATCTATCATAGAACACCTTTACCAACCATCATATTCGCAGACTTAAAAGATACGAGTAAAGAATTAGAATCACAATTAGGAAGTACCTATATGAAGAAAGAAGCGATAGAATCTGTTGCCTTCTATTCAAGTATTTCGAATAATTTCCAAAGTACAATATCATCTTTATCAATCGTTGTTGTTGTCTTGATTATATCTGCAGGATTATTAGCATTTGTTGTATTGTATAACTTAACTAATGTAAATATATCAGAACGTTTAAGAGAAATTGCAACTATTAAAGTACTAGGTTTCTATGATAAAGAAGTAAGTTCTTATGTGTATAGAGAGAATATCTTCTTAACCTTAATAGGAGCGTTAGTAGGACTATTATTAGGTATTGGATTGCATGGGTTAATCATGAGTATCGCAGAATTAGAAAGTGTTATGTTTGGACGTAATATAAACTTTATTTCCTTTGTATACTCTTTCTTAATTACGGTAGGATTTGCTATTATAGTAAACTTTGTAATGTACAATAAGTTAAAGAAGATTCCAATGGTTGAGTCATTAAAATCTGTAGAGTAGATGAAGTTATCAATAATGATAGCTTCATCTTTTCATAACTTGAACTAGAATAGAAAAGGAGAATATATGTACGTTGAATATTATCATTCTAAAATAGGGTGGTTGAAAATAGTAGCAAATTATAAAGCAATCATTGAACTAACATATGTTGAACAAAAACAAGATGCGAATCCTAATGAAATAACACAAGCTTGTATTTTACAACTTGCGCAATATTTTAATGGAAGTAGGACTACATTTGAATTGCCCTTAGAAGTAAATGGAACACTGTTTCAAGAAAAGGTATGGAAAGTAGTAGCTTCCATACCTTATGGAGAAACTCGTTCCTACAAGTCTGTTGCCAAACTATGTGGTAACGATAAAGCGAGTAGAGCTGTAGGAAATGCAAATAATCATAATCCGATTGCCATTATTATACCTTGTCATCGTGTGATTGGTTCAAATGGAAAGCTAGTAGGATATGCTTATGGAACGCAAAAAAAGCAGTTTCTATTAGAACTTGAAAAAGAACATAAAAAGTTTGAACATAAATAGGTAAAATAAGCAGGTAGTAGAGGCTAGTATATGATTTTATTGTGTGCTATAATTATCACGCAATGCGCTCGTAGCTCATTTGGATAGAGTTTCAGACTCCGACTCTGATGGTAGCAGGTTCGAATCCTGTCGAGCGCACCAGAATATTATAGAAGCTCTTGTTTGAGCTTTTTTTTATAATACTTGTGCGTAATTATTTGTTTATCTTTTGTCTTATGAAGAACGCATACAATAATACAGGAACGTAACCAACAGCTAAAAACCAAGGAGAATCAATTTTGAAATACATACTAATTAAGAAGATGATTAAGAACCAAGCACTAATACCAAGCTTAACCATAGTATCTTTTTTCATAACAATTTCCTTTCTGAATTATAGTTCATATAATGTAGTGTACTTTTGTTTAAGGTAAGAAATATAATAGTTTA
>JAVWIF010000044.1:0-15080 GCA_036639635.1 Longicatena sp. | reverse complement strand
TGGGGTATCTTGTGGGGTATCTTGTGGGGTATCTTGTGGGGTATCTTGTGGGGTAGAGTTCAAATTCGTCAAAATAACTCTAAAATCTGTTCTGCTTGAGATAAACTTTGGTGCATATAACTCTGTATAGCCAAAAAGCAATTTTGTCTCATCCTGTATCTTTTTCAATCCACTTCCTCTACGTTCTACATAATCTAAACGATGGAAAAGATCTGCAATATACGGATTTCTTCTTCTTGAAGAAACTGCTTCTATATCAAGTTCTTGAATCATAGTACCATCATACATACCACCTGGAGAACATATCTCCATACGATCATCATACATGTCAATATGAACTTCACCACCAACAATTGAGTAGTCTCGATGCATTAAGGCATTTGCCAATGCTTCAAATACTGCCCTTTGTGCATAGTCAGGTTTATCTTTGATGGTTTTTGATAACACTTGGATTAATTTACTGTGGTTCACCGTATCAAAATACTTTTCTAAGTCGATACTTATCACAATGTTATATCCATCTTCTATATATTTCTGTGCCTGTCTTATTGCCTGATGCTGATTTTTTCTTTGGGCGAAATCCATAACTGTTTTCTGAAGACTGTATCTCATATATTAGGATAATACATGCACCATTGCCTGATGAATGACTCGGTCTATGACCGTCGGCACTCCTAGTTTACGTTTTGTTCCATCATCTTTTGGGATTTCTACTCTTCGCACTGGTTTTGGCTTGTATTTTCCTCTTAATACAGCTTCTCTGATTTCATCTTCATGTTCTAGTATGTATGGCATTACTTCATTGACATTCATTCTATCTATACCATGACTTCCCTTATTTGATATCACTCGTTTGCTCGCTTATATCAAGTTCTGGTGTCCCATGATTTCTTCCATCAGCTTTGCTGTGACAGCGATGGTGACGGTGCTTTCAGTTATCTTCATTTGTTGATACACTCTCTTCATACCTTCATATTCCGTACTATTCTTTGAAGAGTAGCAAGTTTCCAGTTTTCTGTATTCTCTTGTAACGTTCATTTCCGTTCCACCTCCTAAAGTTCGGTCCTTTGCTCCATTCCCATTACAGGAACTTCTTCGCTATTACGAACTCGTCTGACTTCTTGTGGCAAACTGTTTTTGACCGAGCATTACTTGCTCATTTCTTTTCAGCTTGGCTCGTCCACAAAACCTCCTGGGGTAAGGCGTTATAGCTTTCCTTCCATGCAGCTGCGGTATTTACATTCATGTGTCCGTCCAGTTTTAGGACTTTGATTTGTATGGCAACCTCATCCTCACATTTCATGCCTAATATCGTTCGTGTTCCTCAGCTCAGAAATTTGCGGTAGGATATATCTTTCAATCCCGACTACCTCCGTCATCCACCTCACGATGGAATGCTAGTAGCTACCGCTAGAGATTGGCAACTGGATACCCTCTCAATGGACTTTCGCCATCAAGCTATAACCCATGCCTTGTACACCATAAAAAGAGCCTTTCGGCTCTTAATTAGTCTAAAAATATCATTGCAAATAATGACTGGTAAATATTCCTAACAAACAAATAAATATACATTAAGTTTAGTTTGAATAACGCCAACATAAATACCACAAAAACTCCAAAAGCACTAATTTAGAATTAAATACTAATATAAAATATCACCTATTAGTGTCCCACATGTTACACTTATCCTCTAATTTTTTAAAATCACACATTATATCTGCTAGGTAATAATTATCATTATTATATCGTTTGTTATATAGTTTTTTTGTTTCGATGCGTATATCTTCTGAAACTCCTTGTTTACTTAGAAAATTATATTGATCTAATAATAAATTTTTATATAAATCATCATTTATTTCCGAAATAATTATTGGAGTTAATTCACTTCTAGGAACAGGGATAATATTTCCCATACGAATATATCCTAGTTCTCCATTTTCTAAAGGATATACAATTCTTTTGTGTTTTTTATTATTCTCTAGATATGTTTTACCTGTTGATGTCAATGGTGCTAAATACAAAATGCCTTGTATTTCAAATAATATCCCAATATGAGCTCTTCTATTGCCTTTGTTGTCACAAATATTCGGGTCAATTTTTTGAAGTTCTCTAACATACCTATCATTTACATAAAAAAAATGGAGATTATCCCTTACCTGTATTTCATAATTTGTCAAATCTAACATAACAAATACAACTCCTTCTAAAAATTAAAGAGCCTTTCGGCTCTTTTTCAACTCGCATTTAACGGTAGCGAAACACTCAGTTTTTCAATTCGCATTTAACGGTAGCGAAACACTCAGTTTTTCAATTCGCATTTAACGGTAGCGAAACACCAAATTTATTTCTTTTCTCTATCTATTAGAATGATATCATTACTGATGATATTTGTCAAACAATTAATTTGCCAATGCAGGATAAATGTATCAAATTAATTATCAATAGAATTGATAGAATAAAATACGTCTAAAAATGTATTACTAATTAGTGAAACACTACATATACCTACACATTTGGCAGTTTAAAATGCATTATCCCTACTGTTTAATAATGAACTTTCCTATCAACTAAACTTGTATTTGTTTCATTTGGTTTCAATCCATATTTACAGTAACAATTTTGTTCATGCGTTTTTCCTATTTACCAATGTTTCTAAGCACTCTCTTCTTATTACAGTATATGCATAAACAAAGCTTATTCTTGTGCTATTTCTTTGTTGTCTTTGGCTTTATTAATAATCCTGCTAGTATTCCTAATAAACAAATAAAGAAATATACATTAAATTTAGGTTGAATAACACCACCATAAATAACTAGGCAAGCTCCTAGAAGTGCCAACATTGGAAAGATAAAACGTTGAGCAACGTTTAGTTTTTTTCCTTCAATACCTTTTATAAGGACTGCTAAATATAATAAACCATTAAAGATATAAGTTGATACAATTGGTAAGTTATCGACTTCTAGTCCTGCAAATATATGCATACCATAAACATTCGCTCCTTCGACACTTAACCAATGTAAACCTAACCAAATAAGTGACATTACTAACGTAAAGATAGCGGATGCAAATGGAATATCATATTTCTTGTTTACTTTACGTAAGGTGTTACTCATTAGGATTTCTCCTCGTAAGGCTAATGCATAAGGTAATCGGATATATCCAAGGATGATACCGTTTAAGGTTCCTAGTACAGATATAATTACAAAGACCATAACAATTTTCATTCCCATAGCACCAAATATTGTTGTAGCAACCATTTGTAATGGATCTTGTCCTGAAAGAATCATTTCAGGACCCGCTAGTGTACTGACTCCTATAAAGTATGCTAAATAAATGGCAGTAACAATTAAAGGAGCAATACTTAAAGCGATGGGAAGATTACGCTTTGGATTTTTTATTTCATGTGCAATACTAGGTGCTATCATCCACCCATCAAAAGCAAATACAACAACAACCAATGCAGAAAGAAAACCACTACCACTGGTGTGATATGCACCTGAGCCTTGTATAACTTCGACTGGATTACCTAAGATAAGTCCACCAAAAGCTAAGACTAATAATGCTCCCATTTTCATAAACATTGCGATATTTTGAAACTTACCTGCAGCAATGGTTGTAAAGGCATTTAACGCATATACACCAAATAAGTAAATAATCGCTAGCACCCAAACTTCATATCCAAACTGACCATTTACAAGTAGATTAGGTAAACCAAACAATGCACAGGTGTAGTTTGCAGCTACCCAAGCAATTACCGCACAGATGGCTGGAAAATAAAAGATACTTTGAAACCAACCAGCAATATAACCTACTGTTTTTCCCCAAGCCATTTCACAGTAGGAAATAATACCACCGACGTTTTCATCTTTTTGAGCATATTGTGAAATGGTTAAACCACCAAAGATGATACCGATTGCTGCTACTAGAAATACACCAATACCTACTAGTACATTACCATTAACACGTAATAAGATTTGTGGTGTCTTAAAAAAGATACCAGAACCTACAACAATACCAACAATCATGGCAATGGTTGTTAAGAGTCCAAACTTTCTTGTTTGGGTTGTTTCTTTTTCTTTATGCATGTTGTTTCTCCTCACATTTGTATTCATATAAAGCTGTTGTAAACTCAATGTTGAATCTACCAGTACCAACTAGTGTAAATCCATTACGCTCGTACATGGCACGTAATGTACCCTTATGCTCGCGTACATCTAAACGTACCAATGGATAGTTTTCATAACATCCTTTATTTTTAAAGAACGTAATTAAACAATCTGCAAAGCCTCGACCTTTATACTTTGGATCAACACAAATCTTATGAAGATACAAAGCTTCTCCTTGTTTTTTATCAG
Organism: Longicatena sp.; assembly: GCA_036639635.1. Taxonomy (GTDB): domain Bacteria; phylum Bacillota_I; class Bacilli_A; order Erysipelotrichales; family Erysipelotrichaceae; genus JAVWIF01. Next base: position 10,725 of record JAVWIF010000044.1, on the reverse strand, counting down.
GCCAATATAGTGCATCTACATCAACGATAAAAAAACCACAAACAATGGTTTTTTTATAGATTCCTACATAATAATCAGAAATCTCGTACGTTTTTGAAAAAGCCGCCCAACTCACTTCATCTGCATACCATTGATGAATATCGTGTGCCTCGTTATACTCCACACGCGCTTCATACATCTTTTCAATAAAGGGAATATCTTCTTTTGTGGCTTGTCTTATGAAAAGATTTTGAATCAAATCTGTTGTATATATATCCAAACTAAATACCTCTTATAAAATGACTCTTTCTACTTCTTTAATACTATTAATTTTACGTAAGTTTGCGATTAAGTTCTGTAAATGATCGGCATTTTCAACGATAACGGTCATCTTTGTTGTTGCACTTAACGCATCTTCATCTACGGTTGAGTCAACGTGTTGTAACCCAGCTTTACATTGGGATACAACTGTAACAATATCACTTAATAAAAAGTTACGATCTGTTGATTGAATTAATAGTTTTACTTCATATGTTTTTTGTTCTACTTCTTCATCCCATTCCACAGGAATGATTCTTAGTTTCTCATTGACAATATTGGGACAATCTGCACGATGTACTTTGACGCCTTGTCCTTTACTAACGTATCCCACGATGGCATCTCCTGGTACTGGACAACAACAAGCAGCTAGACTTATCTTCATCGAATCTACACCCGCTACTCGTATACCACTAGAAGAAGGTTTACGTTTACGATCTTGTCGATTAAACATCTTTGCTAATTCTTCATTATCTAAAGGAACACTCGTTTTATGTTTGACTAAACGATCGATCACTGCAGGCAGTGAGACTTGTTTTACGCCAATGGCGTACATCAAGTCTTGATAAGAATTAAAGCTTAAAGAACCAGCAATATTATCAAGCTTCTTACTTTCCATATAAGCATTTACATCTAAGCTTCTGCGTTTTAATTCATCTACTAAAAGTTCTTCGCCTTTTTTTACATCAAAGCTTCTTCTTTCACTTTCTTGTTTTTGAAAGAAAGAACGAATCTTATTACGAGCATGTGCAGACTTTACAATCTTAATCCAGTCTTCACTAGGACCTGGAGATTGTTTACTTGTTCTTAGATTTACTACATCACCCGTCTTTAATTTAGTATTTAAAGGCATCAGCACACTGTTAATCGTTGCTCCGATTGTATGATGTCCAACTTCAGTATGCACACGATAAGCAAAATCAATAGGTGTAGAACCATTAGGTAAAGCAATCACTTTTCCTTTTGGTGTCATAACGTATACATTTGCTTCAAATATATCTTTTTGTAATAAGTTCATATACTCCATAGCATCATCATTTACTTCATCACTCATCACACTAAAGTCTTTAAACCAATGTAGTTGTTCTTCTATTTCTTTTTGATGAATCTCACGACCACCATTGATATTTTCTTTGTAACGCCAATGTGCAGCAATTCCTTGTTCCGCTATATCATCCATGGCTTCCGTTCGTATTTGCATTTCAAAAATATTACCATCTTCAGCTACAATTGTCGTATGAAGAGATTGGTACATATTGACTTTTGGCATGGCTATATAATCTTTAAAACGTCCTGGAATCGGACGATACTTCGCATGAATATAACCAAGTATTTCATAACAAGCCGTATCTGAATCCGTAATAATACGAATTGCTAAAAGATCTAATATTTCTTCAAAGCGTTTATTCTTAGTTACCATCTTCTTATAAATACTATATAAGTGTTTAGAACGTCCAAAGATCCGATATTTAATATGATGTAAACTCATAAGTTCACTAATATCCGCAATCATATGTTGTACTTGATCATCACGTTCACTCTTACGTGTTTCTACAAGTTTTGCTATTTCATAGTATTTTTCTTTATTTAAGTACTGAAAACATAAGTCTTCTAATTCATTTTTTATATCACTAATACCCAAACGATGAGCAATCGGAGCATATACTTCCAATGTTTCTGAAGCTATTTTCTTTTGTTTCTCTTCACTCATGTATTGTAACGTACGCATATTATGTAAACGATCTGCTAATTTAATTAAAATAACACGTACATCTTTTGCCATTGCGATAAATATCTTACGATGATTACTCGCTAAGTATTCTTTTTCATCTTTAAATGTTAAGGCTCCAATTTTAGTCACGGATTCTACTAAGCTAGCTACCTCTTCACTAAAGAGTTCACTTACTTCTTGGATAGTAACATCACAATCTTCGACTACATCATGTAAGAAACCTGCCGCAATGGTTTTAGGTCCTGTACGTAATAGTGCTAATATGTATCCTACTTGAATCGCATGAATGATATAAGGTTCGCCACTCTTACGATATTGTCCACTATGGTTTTTTTCAGCACAAAGATAAGCACGGGTAATTAAATCAATGTTTTCTTCTTTTTTTATATATTTTTTTACTTCTTTCATCAATTCATCAAAACTCACAACATTGTTCTTTACCATATGACTCACCTCACTTTGTAAAAAAGGGGAACTCCCCTTTTTCTAATATGTCATTAAAGAGAATATATCATAACCTTTTAATGCTTCACGTCCTTTTAAATCTGCTAATTCTATTAAGAAAGCACACCCTACGACGTTTCCACCTAATGAGTTAACGATTTTGATGGTTGCTTCAACTGTACCACCTGTTGCCAATAAGTCATCAATAATTAAGACTCTTTGTCCTTTTTTAATTCCATCTTTATGTACGTGTAATTCATTACTACCGTACTCTAAGTCATAGGAAACACTTTGTGTTTCTCTTGGAAGTTTTCCAGGTTTTCTAACTGGTACAAATCCGATTTCTAAATCACTAGCTACAGGACAACCAAAGATAAAGCCACGTGATTCAGGTCCTAAAATCACTTCTGCATTTACTTTCTTTGCATATTCCTTAATCTCATCACAGGCGCTTTTAAATACCTTGCCTTCTGCCATCAAAGGAGTTATATCACGAAACAAGATACCCTCTTTAGGAAAATCTGGAATATCTGCTATATAGTCTTTATAATTCATACGTTACCTCCTCGTATTTTGGTTTTATTATATCAAATTCTTGCTAAAAATGCATTACTTAACGTGCTTCGACTACAAAAATGTTTACTTTTTTCTTTCCCATGAACGAATTTATCCTCAAATTCCCAATAAAATCGATTGTTTCCTTGTCTTTTAATGCAACATATTGTTCTTTGGAATTAAAATACAACGCTTCACATGTTTCATCAATTACCCATTTTGTATGATTGCCATCACTTAATTGTTTATGATCTCGTACTAATACATTTGGAATATAAAATAAAGGTTCTTCAAAGCCATTGCCAAAAGGTGCTAATTCACGTAAATCTTCAATGGCTTTGATACTTACATCACTTCTCTCTATTTGTATCACTTCATATACTTTTTCATTTTGTAACTCTATATCTTTCATCTTATTATTTACATAGTCTTGTACCACTTGTTTCTTTGTTTGAGCAAAGCCTATACCAGCCGCTGCGTTGTGTCCTCCATACGCACTTAACTCACTCTTACAATCATCAAAAAAGCTCGTTAAATCAAGAAAGCCTAAGCTACGTATACTCCCTTTAAAATGTTCTTCATTTTGCGCAACAACCATCACTGGTTGATGGTACTCTTCACTTAACTTACCAGCTACAAGACCTGCCATTCCTTCATGAAAGTGTTCATGAAACAACAATTGAAACTTGTACTCTGGATGAATCAGTGTTTTTGCTAATTCTACCATCTCATTACTCATCACTTTACGTTTATCATTTAAAGCGATAATTTGCTTTGCCACGTTTTGGATCTCTTCTAAGTTTTTCAACAACAAATAACGAACACTATTATTCGTATTTACCTCATCAGCAAGTCTTCCAGTTGTATTTAGTTTTGGTACTATCTGAAACGCGATAAACGTTTCATCCCACTTAGGATAGCGATCATTTGCTAACATCTGTATTGGTTTACAGTATCCTTGTTTCAAATAAGAAATACCTAGTTTTACAATATCTCTTGTTTCTTCTTTCAAACTCATGACATCACCAATCGCTGCTACACATGCCAAAACTACATGTTCTTTATCATAGCCAATGATTGCTCTCGCTATTTCTAAAGCAACCCCTGCTCCACTTAGTGTAGAAAAACGTTTTCCCATTAGTTGCGGATGTAACAAATACAAACAAGGGATATCTCCTTCATAAGCATGGTGATCACTCACAATCACATCAACACCTAGTGCACGTGCTTTCTCTAACGCATCAAACGCCTTTACCCCGTTATCTACCGTAATCAACAAATCATAGCCTTTATCATGTGCCATTTCAACGATATGGGCATGTAAACCATAACCTTCTTTAAAACGATTGGGAATATAAAATCCACAAGTAATTCCATAACGCGTTAAGGCATCATATAAAATAGTCGTAGAACAAATTCCATCTGCATCATAATCACCACAAACAAGCACTTTTTGTTTCTTTTCTTTTGCTAATTGAATACGTTCTACAACCTCACGCATGCCGTTCGCTTCAAAAGGATCACTAAGTCTAGCCTCTTTTAATAATGACGCTATCTCTTCATTACTAATCCCTTTAGCAGCAAGTACTTTCGCACTTATTGAAGATACATCAAATGTATCTTCCACCTCTTTTGCTTTGCTTGTATCTAATACCTTTATTTTCATCATTTTATTCCTCTTTCACAAGAAAAAAAGTACAGCAACCTGCACTACTTTTCTTTACAACGAAGTAAATCGTCGAATTCATCTATTTTCATTTTAGAACCTGCTATCATTGCGTTTGTCGATAAATAAGCCACCGCTTCATTCGCATTTAAATGGACAATATCATCTATTGCTTGTTCCATTGTATTAGGTTTCTTTAAGTTCCACTTTGCTAACAATGCACTTTCTACTAGTTCATAAGTAAGTGAGGATAGCTCATTTCTTTTTAATTCATTTGTTTTTAAAGCAATTGCTAGTGCAATATATTTATCATGAATTTCAATTTGTTCACGCATCGCTCATCCTCCTTAATTGCTTATGTATTATAGCACGATTTCAAACAATTTAGAAAAGCTTTTTCATGATAATTCAATCGATATGTTTCTGAAATATTTTACATAATGAATTAATACCTATTCTTGTTACTATTCACAGTCCAAATGAATCTACCATGTTAAGCAACATGGTTATTCATCACTTAAAGACTACAGTAATCCCCCTGTAATGCCAGTGTGATTAGAATTGCGATATCGATAACCTATCTTTTTCCTGTTCTAAATAGTTCTTGATGATAACCAAACATCCTGAACTTCTATTATTTTGAAATTTTCCAGATACCTTCATTTTCGTTTTTAAACTACGAAGTGATTTCACTCTTGAATTAAGAATACTCTTTTTCTCATCAAACGAAGTTTTACTAGTTGGCATACCAGAATTATTGCTGATAACATTTAAACTAAATCTAAATGAGCAATCTTCAGATTTAGTTTTTTCAATTTTCGTTTCATAGAAAGCACTAACTTAGAAACTGCAGTTTAAACACTATTTTCTACAATAGCATTCATATTCTCTTCTAAATACTTAGCTCGATTAGTTAGTGAGATTTTTTTTTATCTTTGCATGCTTAAAGTCACTCCTTAGCTTCTCGTTTTTAACTGCTTCTTCAACATTTAAATCATAAAATGAGGACATGTGATTCAACTCCATTTTTATATAGAAATAGTACCATAAACGCCAAGTAAAAAAGCAGATCCGCAAAAATTATATAATGCAATCTGCTATTCCTAGTGAAAATATATTAAATTCATCTAGGATACAATTATTATATGTAATTTATAAAAATAAAATCAAAAAAAAAGAAAAGCTATGCAATTCTTTTCTTTATATGTAAGGTCAAATAGCTATGCATTTCTTCCTATGTGTTAATGTTATACTAAAATAGACTTGTGTGTCAAGTCCTATTTTATAATCGAATCGTATCTTTTGGATGAAACCTTCTCAGCCTATGATTTTTAAATATCTTTATCCCCATATTCTAACCGTTCTAGTTAATAACATATAACTAGAGCCTTACTTTTTACCATCAAAGATAAAATCACGAATCATAAACGTTGTCGTATTCTTCAATTCACTTTCATATACTAATAAATAGTAGAAAGCATAGGTGTTTACCCATATGAAAAAAACAATTCTTCGCTCTACCCTACTATTAATTCTAATTTCTACTGGTGCGAAAGTTTTATCTTTTATTGTTCGTATTCTTTTAGCAAGAACGCTATCGCCTAGTGCAATGAACTTTTATTCTTTGGCATCCCCTACTTTAGTGTTTGTTATTACACTTGCTCAGATGGGGATACCGAGTGCCTTATCAAAGGTAATTGCCCAAAGTAGGCATGCGCTTAAGCCACTCATGGCAAGTACGTTATTATCTATTATAAATAATCTTGTGATTAGTATTGTCTATATCGTATTACTCCCTTTTTTAGCTGTTGTTGTACTAAAACAACCTTCTATTACCAGTGTTCTTTGGACAATTGTACCAATGATTCCTTTGGTTAGTTTATCTGGATTATTAAAGGGATATTTATATGGAAAACAAGAACATCTAAAAGCTAGTAGTTCCCAACTCTTTGAAGAAGCTTCACGTATTCTATTTCTATTATGGGCATTTCAATATAATCAAGATCTAACAAGCATTACAATGGCAAGAATTGCCATGCTTTCCTTAAGTGTAGGAGAAGGTGTAAGTGCGCTTTATATGCTTGTTAGCATCCTGTTTAAAAAACACACTAGTATTCACTTGTCCAGTTTATTTACAAGGCTATATAAAGAACAATTCGATGAAGTACTAAGTATATCGATACCATTGAGTGGAAGTCGGTTTATCGGTTCTTTAACATACTTTATAGAACCGATACTGATGGTACTTGGTTTAAGTTTGTTACAAAGTCAAAGTATGGTAAGTGCATATGGGCAATTGAATGGATATGTATTGCCTATTATTACAATGCCTTCTTTTATTAGTGTAACATTGAGCAATTATTTGTTACCTTCATTTACGTATTATTATACAAGAGGAAACATTGTATATGCCAAAAAACTAATGAATATGATATTAGGTTGTTGTTTTTTAGTGGGCTTTAGTTGTAGTTTTCTTTGTTACTTTTATAATGAGGAACTCTTATTGTTATTTTATCATAGTACACATGGTTCTCTTATCTTAAAACAACTGGCTTGGCCTTTTGCACTCTATAGTTTACAACCTGCACTATCTAGTTTATTGGTTGCTTTATCCTTAAGTAAAAAGAGTGTTATAGACACCTTTTTAGGCTCTCTTACACGTGTTTTATGCATCTTAATTCTAGCGCCTAGCTTGCTTACCAATGCTCTTCCCTTAGCACTTGCGAGTGGTATGTTAGTAACTACACTTGCTCACGCTTTTCGTTTATGGAAAGCTTTAACTAAAACAACGTATTCTTAGAATCTAACTCTTTCTTAATCACAAAGAACCCATTGTTTTGTAATAAACATAAAAAAACATCTTCACTACTACTTATCCCTTCTTTTAAAAGTGCATGTTTTAACCAAGCTTCATCTTTCCCTAAAGCTACTAGTGCTTTTTGATTAATTGTCCCATCACTTATTAAAGGACTTGGATGTTTTACTTTACAATCTTTTTTAGATAATACACTTAATTGTCCATTGTTCTCTAGTATCGCAAATGCTACTTCTTGTGGAGTAGATAAGTCTTTACTACGTATTTGTGACATTAAGTCATCAATGTTATAACGTTCTTTACGCATAACATCTTGATTAATATGACCATTATGAATAAGAATTGCACTCTTCCCATCAAAGACATCTCTTGTTTTTTTACTTTTTAGTAATAACCAAGATATTAAAATCTGTAAAAAAGCTAAAGTAAAGATAGGAACAAATGATTTTAATAAGCTTTCATTAGGATCGGTAATAGAGATTGCTAATAGCTCACTCATGACCAAATAAATAACAATATCAAATACTGATAATTCGCCTACTTCACGCTTTCCCATCAAACGTAAGGCAAAGATAATGACAAAATACACAATAAAACATTTTCCCATTAATAGCGCATATTCTTGCATAATATAGTTTCCTCCTATCATGTTTTCCCTCTACGTAACATATGGTACAGTGAGGTGAACTTCTTTTGAAAATTAAATTACAACGCTTTGTATTTTCTTTTGGTGTTTTATTACTCTCTACCCTATTATCATCGCTTGTTTTATCAATTTTATACTACCTACATGTTTTTTCTACCAATACGTTTCATATTTTAACTTGGATTTGTGGCGTATTCGCTTATGGATTATGTGGTGTAGTATTGGGTAAGAACATTCAAAAAAAAGCACTATTAAGTGCTTTGGTTGGTTTACTTGTCTTATGTATTCCCATCTTGTTTTTTCATGATTATTCAATGATGGGGCTTATAGAAAGTGCTAGTAAATTAGGGGCTTATGGCGTGCTTTGTTTATTTGTATTCACAAAGATGCCTTCATCAAGTGTATAACCTAAATGTTCATATGCTTTAGCTGTAATGATTCTTCCTCGTGGTGTTCGATTAATAAAGCCTATTTGTAACAAATAAGGTTCATACACATCTTCTAAAGTCATCGTTTCTTCTCCGATACTACTAGCAAGTGCTTCTAGTCCTACAGGACCACCTTTAAAGCGCTCGATAATCCCTTTTAAGTACTTATGATCAACATTATCTAGTCCTAAATGGTCTACTTTTAATTTATCTAATGCAAGTGTCGCAATTTCTTTACTTATTAATCCATCATTCATCACTTGCGCAAAATCACGTACACGACGAAATAAACGATTGGCAATACGTGGTGTCCCACGTGAGCGTAAAGCAATTTCAATAACTGCTCCTTCTTCAATTCTTGTATCCATTACTTTGGAAGTTCTTCGTACAATCTTTTCTAATTCGCTTACTTCATAAAACTCTAGTTGAGAGACAATTCCAAAGCGATCACGTAAAGGTGCGCTTAAATCTCCAGCACGTGTCGTAGCTCCTACTAAGGTAAATGGAGGTAAATCTAAACGAATAGAACGTGTACTATTGCTATCTTTTCCTACTAAAATATCAATACAATAATCTTCCATAGCAGGGTACAGTATTTCTTCTACTTGTTTTGGTAAACGATGAATTTCATCAATAAATAAGACATCACCTGCTTCAAGTGTTGATAAGATAGCAGCCAAGTCTCCCCCTTTTTCAATAGCTGGTCCACTTGTTGTCTTAATGCTACCACCCATCTCATTTGCTAAAATATAAGATAGCGTTGTTTTCCCTAAACCAGGAGGTCCATATAATAAAACATGATCCAATGCTTCTTCACGTTGTTTCGCTGCTTCTATAAAGATGGATAAGTTTTCTTTCAAAGCTCCTTGTCCAATATATTCTTTTAAACTTTGTGGACGAAGATTATATTCTTCATCATCATTTAGTATCTCATTTGAAACTACTCGTTCCATATTATTCTTAAACCCCTTTTCTCTTTGCCAATATACTTAATGCAAATCGAATATATTGGTCACAAGTTTTTTGTTCTTGTAAACTTAATTCTTTTTTAATACTATTAATTTCGGCATTTTTATAACCTAATGATTGTAATGCTTCTAACGCATCTTTTAATTGTTCATTTTCTTGTAGTTCTATTTCTTTTGCTTCTTCTACTAATTTTCCTTTTAAATCCAAGACAATTTGTGATGCTGCTTTCGCACCAATTCCTGGTAATCCTTTTAGAGCCTTTATATCATTATTTTCAATCGCTTGCATCATTTCTTTTACCTTCATTGCTGAAAGCATGTTTAAAGCCGTCTTAGGTCCTACTCCTTTTACACTAATCAGTTGCAAAAAAAGATCATGTTCTTCTGTAGTCGCAAACCCAAATAGGGTTATGGCATCTTCACGTACATGTTGATATGTATATAAAATAACTTCGGCATTAAGCCGCACACTAGCAGGGTTACTAATATACACTCGATACCCTATCCCGTTATTTTCAATAATTAATGAGTCTTTACTGTAAGAATGAATAATCCCTTTTATAAATGCTATCATTTTCATCACCTTGTACCATTTTACCATGGTTCTTCATATAAAAAAAGAAAGGATGTCTTTTTTTCATCCTTTCTATTACACAACTTTAAACATCCTATTGTTTCTTTATTGATTCACAATAACTCAAAAATAATTCTTTTGCTTCTTTTGCTGTTTCTACATGAATATCTTTTTTATGTACAATATACTGACAAGCTTCAATCCAATCTTCAATTGTAAAATCATCTTCGTGAAGAGTTCTAATGAAGGGTTCAATAATTTTTAAATTTTGGCTATTGTTTAAATCTGATAAATAATTAAATTGTGTATTTTTAAATATAGTATCTAGTAATTTATATTCCATTTTCCCCTTTTCCTTTCTATAGTGAGCAATCAAACAGATGTAGCATATCTTTTCAGTGGTCCAAAAGGTAGACTTTTAGTTACAAGGTTGGTAAAATAAAAGGGTAAATAAAATAGCGATAATGCATACAAATTTATTACTTTCTTATTCGTTATTCTTATATTATCGAAAAAATTATGCAAAAAATAATGTGGTAAAAAAGGTCTACCTTTTATGCCAAATATTGAAAAAAAATTAACTTATTCTATATTACTTTT
>JAVWIF010000043.1:13734-15718 GCA_036639635.1 Longicatena sp. | reverse complement strand
AATAAGAAATAAAGAAAAAAGCGTTTCCCCTAACGCTTTTTTTCTTTATTTCTGTACATATAAAAACAGGGCAATAACATCTCCCTGTTTTCAAACTATTTATTAAATATCCATGAATTTCTGAGCAGCAGTAACAAGTGCCATTTTATATACTTCGTTTGCATTACAGCCTCTAGATAAATCATTAATTGGTGAATTTAAACCTTGTAAGATTGGTCCGATTGCTTCATATCCACCTAAACGTGAAGCGATTTTATAACCAATATTTCCAGAATCAATATTAGGGAAAATAAATGTATTGATTTTACCAGCTACTTTTGAATCAGGTGCTTTTAAAGTTGCAACTTCAGGAGCGATACAACAATCGAATTGAATTTCTCCTTCTACTTCAAAGTCTAAAGGCATACGTTTTAAACGTGTTGCTGCCTCTACTACTTTAGTAACACTTTCACCTTTTGCTGATCCTAATGTTGAATAAGATAATAATCCAACTTTTGGTTCAATACCAAACTGGCGAACAGTATTCGCTGTTTGTAATGTGATTTCTACTAAATCATCAGCTGTTGGGTTAATATTAATAGAACAGTCTCCCATAACCAATTGCTCATGGTCTTTCATAAGAATGAAACAACTTGATACAATTGAATTCCCTGGTTTAGTTTTTACTAATTGTAAAGCAGGACGTACAGTATCTGCAGTAGAGTAAGTAGCTCCACCTAATAAACCATCAGCACAACCTAATTTTACATACATAGTACCAAAGAAGTTTGTTTTCAAACAAGCAAGACGTGCTGTCTCTTCATCCATTTTACCTTTACGTAATTCAATTACTTTTGTAACCATTAAATCCATGTTCTTGTATTCTTTTGGATCTAATAATTCTAATCCTTCTGTACTCCAACCTTTAGCAGCCGCGCAACCTTCAATTTCTGCACGATTACCTAGTAGAACTGGTACAATAATATTTTCTTTATGTAAGCGAATTGCAGCTTCCAATATACGTGGATCGCTACCTTCAGTAAATACAATTCTTACTCCTTTACCCTTGATTTTTTCTTTTAACATGTCAAACATAATAAATCCTCACTTTCATTATCATTTTCATTATACCCCAACCACTTGCATATAAAAAGGTTTTTTTCACAAACGAAAAATTTCACAAGATAATTTATACAAAAAGCTTGTATTTCCATCTAATTTCTTCTATAATTTAGCCGTTAGCAGAGTAAAATTAGAAGCGTTAAGTACTGTCTGGACGGGGAGTTGTCAGACAGGCGAAAAGTTTATCTTGCGATTTCTAGTTTGCATCCCGCTGTTGCATATAAAGAGCCAATATGCTTCTTTTTCTATATGCAATATGGAAAAGGAGGTATTTTTATATGAACTTTGCCAAAGAATTGTTTCAAGTTCCTAAATTAATTAAGACATCCGCAAAACAAATGCGAAAGGTAACTTCCATTTGTGGTAGTGCCATGATGACTTCCTTAAACGTTGTAGCTGGTACTCTATTTATTCCGATTACCCCAACTTTAAGAATAGGGTTCTCATCCGTTTTTGCTGCAGTATCAGGTATGTACTATGGACCTGTTGTTACTGGTTTTGCTGGAATTATAGCAGATTTATTAAAGTATTTAATCCGTCCTGAAGGACCTTATTTCCCTGGGTTTGCCCTCAATGAGTTTTTAACAGGTATGATTTATGGTTGTTTTTTCTATCAAAAGAAAATAACATTACCACGTGTGATGTTAGCTCGTCTTTGTATTACGGTGTTCATCAATTTAATCTTGACTTCCCTATGGTTAAATATGATGTATCAAAGTCCATTATTTACCAGTATTCGTTTAATTAAGAATGTTGTTATGTATCCAGTTGATGTCGCCATCCTTTATGGAACATTAAAAGCAGCACAAAGAATTAAGAAAACAGCATAAAGAATTAAGAAAACAGCATAAAGAAAAGCGCCATGTATGTAAATACATTGGTG
>JAVWIF010000043.1:0-13634 GCA_036639635.1 Longicatena sp. | reverse complement strand
AAAGAATTAAGAAAACAGCATAAAGAAAAGCGCCATGTATGTAAATACATTGGTGCTTTTTTATGCTGCTATATAGTTTTGAATGACTGCTAAAAAGTTTATTCCATAACGTTCAAATTTTATTTCCCCTACACCTGAAACATTGAGCATATCTTCTTTGTTTTTAGGCTTTTTTTCACTCATCTCTTGTAATGTCTTATCTGAAAACACAATATATGGTGGAACCTTTGCTTGCGCTGCAAGCTTTTTACGTTCTTGTTTTAACAATTCATATAAGTTATTATCCACTTCGATTACTATCGTATGCTTACTCTTACTTATGCTACTATTAATTAACAAACGCATTCTTAAAGGTTCTTCATTTATTAATTTTTTTGTGCCTATTTTAAGTACTGGATATTGAGAATCACTCAATTCTAAATAATTTTCTAATAATAAATATTGAATAATATCGCGCACTTGTGTTGTACTTTTATTATGTAACAAACCATATTGCGAATTCTTATCCATTTGATATTGTATGATTTTCGTACTCTTACTTCCTCTAAGTGTATCTGTGATTACACTAATACCATAGCGTTGAAAACATTCTTCTACACAGTGAAGGATACAGAAAGCCTCCTTTTTGATATCAACTTCTTCATAGTTTGCTAAACAATTAGAACAATTGTTACAGGTAGTATGTGTTACATCTCCGAAGTATTGGAGCATATATTGACGAAGACAAGTTTGAATGGAACAATAAAACGTCATCAGACGCAAGCGTTCACGTTCTTTGCTTCTAATCATCTCAATCATTTCAATATCGATTCCTTCTTGACTACCACCTTGTTCAATTAAGAACTGGTTCAAGCGAACATCTTGTCCTCCATATAACAAAATACATTCTGCACGTTTTCCATCTCTTCCAGCACGCCCTGCCTCTTGATAATAACTTTCCATATTCATTGGCATATTATAATGAATAACATAACTGATATTTGATTTATCAATTCCCATTCCAAATGCATTGGTAGCAACCATCACCGCTACTTCATCAAAGATAAAAGCATCTTGATTATGGAGGCGTTCAGCATCACTTAAGCCTGCATGATAACGTGTTACGCTAATGCCTTCTAACCGTAGTTTTTCGCAGACTTCTTCTACTAGCTTTCTTGACAAGCAATATATAATTCCACTTTTTTCTATATTCTTTTTTATATAAGAAGCTACATACGCATATTTATCTTTTGGTTTTTCAACCGCAAAATATAAGTTTTCACGATCAAAACCAGTTACTAATTCAAAAGGATGTTGCATATGTAACATCTTAATAATATCTGTTTTTACCTCTTGTGTAGCAGTCGCACTAAATGCACTAATCACTGGGCGAAAGTCTAATGCTTCAATAAAGGTTGAAATCTTTAAATAACTAGGACGAAAGTCTTGCCCCCAACGACTTACACAGTGTGCTTCATCAACACATACCATAGCAATCTTCATCTTTTTAGCAAAGCTTAAAAACGCTTCATTTAACAAGCGTTCTGGTGCAACATAAATGATCTTATACATGTACTTTTTAGCATTTTCTAAAGCTTTTGCGTATTGTGCAGCACTCAGTGAACTATTGAAATAAGCAGCACGAATACCAACTTGATTAAGTGCACCTACTTGGTCTTTCATCAAAGATATCAATGGCGATATAACAAGGCTAATGCCTTCCATTGCTACAGCAGGCACTTGATAACAAATCGATTTTCCTGCTCCTGTAGGCATAATGCCAAGCGTATCTTCGCTTTTAAGAATATGCTGGATTAAGACCTCTTGTCCTTCTCGAAATGATTCATATCCATAATGTTTTTTTAATATTTCATGTATGTTCATTTCTACACCTTACTTTCTGCTTGTAAGTTTTTCATATACTTTCTTACTTCACTAATAAAATAAAGTGAACCGGTGATGATAATTGGACGCTCATTTCGTAATGCCTTTGTTAAAGCGATTCGATAGTCTTTTTCTATAAAACATCCTTTTCTTTTTCTTAACTCATGAATATCGAGTGCTCTACTATTCTGTAATTGACAGATTGTAATATCATCAGATACCGCTTGTAGTAAGGTTAACATCTTTTCAAAGTTTTTATCTTTTAATACTGAAAAGATAATTTTAGGATTTTGAATATTGTGCAGTGAAGCACATAGTGCTTCTATCCCTTCGCTGTTATGTGCTCCATCTAGAATTACTTTCGGATGTTCTTGTATGATTTCAAAACGTCCTAACCAATTGGCTTTGCTTAACCCTTCCCTAATTGCCACTTCATCTACATGAAAACTTTTATACTCATTTAAATATTGGATACATGCTATGGCTAAACTGGCATTTTGGCATTGATAAAGAGCAGGGGTTGATAAGCTTATTTGAACAAATGGAGGATATGTAAAAGAAAGCGAAGTTTGTGTACATACTACATCTTTATATGGTAAAACACGGATACAATGAGCGTTATGTTCTAGTGCGATTTCTTCAAATATACGTAAACAGCTTGCTTTCTTTTCACTTGTAATTACATCAATATTTTGCTTAATAATCCCGGCTTTTTCCCTTGCTATTTTTTCATAGGTATCTCCTAATAATTCCATATGATCTTTTCCTATATTTGTAATCAGGCTCACAAGTGGGATTATAATATTTGTAAAATCTAAACGTCCTCCCAACCCAACTTCAAATATACAATAATCTACCTTTTTTCTAACAAAATAAACAACCGCTATACACATATCTATTTCAAACATACTTAAATCCCATGCTATCCAGGATGCATAATATTCGTTGGTAATGTTTACAAAATCTTCTTCACTTATATATTCATCGTTAATACGAATACGATCTAAATGGGTAATTAAATAAGGGGATGTAAATGTTCCTACTCGGTAATTTGCGACTTGTAACATACTCGCCAAATAATGAACGCAACTCCCTTTGCCATTTGTTCCCGCAACATGGATAGACTTTAACGTATTCTGTGGATTTCCTAAGCTTTCCATATATTCTACAAAGTGTTGAAAACCGTATCCTCTATTTTTTCTTGCCTCTATGATTTCAATAATTTCATTTGCATTTGTAAACATTTTCATTCCTCTATTTCCCATTTTATTGCTGGTTTTCCCATTTCCTTTAAATACGCATTTGTTTTAGAAAATGGATGACTACCAAAAAAACCATGATAGGCACTTAAGGGAGAAGGATGAGCAGACATGATAATTTTATGTTGTGGACTCGTAATGAGTTTTGCTTTTGATTGTGCCCAATTACCCCACAAGATAAATACAACGCCTTCTTCTTTCTCATTTATTTTTCGTATCACTTGATCACTAAAGATTTCCCAACCAATTTTTTCATGACTTCGTGCAACATGTTCTTCTACACTCATAATGGCGTTCATCATAAAAACACCCTGTTTTGCCCAATCTAATAAATAACCATGCGTTGGCATCACAATTCCCATATCTGTTTTCAATTCCTTATATATATTCTTTAAACTAGGAGGTAGTTTTATCCCTTTTTGTACTGAAAAACATAAACCGTGTGCCTGTCTCTCTTCATGATAAGGATCTTGTCCTAAAATAACAACACGAACACTCTCATATGGACAAACTTCAAAACAAGTAAAGAGTTGTCTTCTTGGCGGATATATGGTTTTTGTTTGATATTCTTTATCTAAAAATAGCATCATCTTTTTATAATATGCTTTTTGTTGTTCTTCCTTAAATAATTCTTCCCAAGTATTCATATGTTCACTCCATTTCATAGACAATTAATTAACCTCATTATCATATCATATTTACATAATTTATAAAGACTTACTGAATTCACAGTGAATCAAATTTTCCTTTAGATTTGACAATATGCGTTTTTCTATATACTTAAAAAGCCTTGTTTCAAATAGAAACAAGACTTTTTTCTTATTCAATAATATTTCCTTCAGTAGAGATTGTTATAAACTGCCTTGGGATAATCTTTCCACTATTTTGTAAGGCTGTTTTTGTCGCTTGTTCTATACCTCCACAACAAGGTACTTCCATGCTTACTACACAAACACTTTTAATATCATTATTTTCTAGGATTGCCGTTAATTTCTCACTATAATCAATTGGATCCAATTTAGGACAGCCAATAATGGTAATATTATTACGCATAAACTTTTGATGAAAGTTTCCATATGCATATGCACTACAATCAGCCGCAATCACTAAATTAGCATTGTTGAAGTAAGCAGCTTTTAAAGGAACCAATTGAATCTGTACTGGCCATTGCATTAATTGACTAGCGGCCGTACTACTTATCACACTGGGTTGTACATGATGAATGACTTTTGATTGACTCCCAGGACAACCACAAGCTAATGTTTCTTTTTTACTTTGATTGGCTTTTACAGCTTCCATATCATAAGCAAGTGCTTCACGCAATTCAAAAGTTATCGCACTAGTTGGACATGTTGGTAGACAATCTCCTAAGCCATCGCAATAATCATCACGTATAAGTTTAGCTTTGCCTTCAATTAATGCAATCGCACCTTCATGACAAGCGCTCACACAAAGTCCACACCCATTACATTTCTCTTTACTTATTTTAATAATTTTTCGTTCCATAAAATATCATCTCCTTTGACTAATGCTTTCCTATTATCGTATACTTCTAATGTTATTTATGTTGTATATACAACGAAAGGAACATTATTATGTACAATCCTTATCTATGCCCTTTATTTAAACATATTCCAAAAGACGCCTTAGATGAAGTGTGCCTATGTTT
The DNA here is from genome assembly GCA_036639635.1 of Longicatena sp. GTDB lineage: Bacteria > Bacillota_I > Bacilli_A > Erysipelotrichales > Erysipelotrichaceae > JAVWIF01. The sequence continues at coordinate 8,843 of JAVWIF010000043.1, read as the reverse complement.
ACATACCTATGAAAAGCAATATCAAAAAAATGAAGCTATATTACACACAGGTGATGAAATACTAGCCGTTGGTATTGTTATGAAAGGTTGTGTACATATTATGAAACAAGACTTATCAGGAAATCAAATTATGATGGCTAGTTTAAGCATAAATCATATGTTAGGAGAAGCATTTGCTTTTGCTCGTGTTCGCTTGGAAGTAGATATTATCGCTTCTCAGTCTACAACAATTCTTTGGATACCCGTAAACAATCTCATACACAATTCACCTGAGCGTTGTCCCTATTATGATCAATTAATTCAGAATATGTTAACAATCATGGCAAATAAGAATCTATACTTAAGTACAAAAATTGAACATCTTTCAAAAAGAACAATGAAAGATAAGGTATTGTCTTATCTCATACAACAAGCTAAAGATGCAAATTCTTCAACCTTTGATATTCCTTTCAATCGTCAAGAATTAGCTGATTATCTTTGTGTTGATCGTAGTGCATTGTCTTATGTACTTGCTCAACTACAAAAAGAAGGTCTCATTCTTTACCATAAAAATAGTTTTACATTATGCTAATTCATTACGATTTTGTTAGATTTACGCTAAATCTTTTTTCATATGTTATAATGGGTTCATTCTTAGGGAATCACAAGTTATGTAAGGGGTGAAAGAGATGGATGATAAAAAGCAACTTTCACAAAATGATGAAGAAAATAGGGAGATATTTGATGTTATGCGAAATGAAAATATAGACTTTTATAATGATTTCTTTTCTTTTAGAAATGTATTATTTGCAGCAGCTATTTTAGGTATCGGTATTGTCGTTTGTTATTTGTTAGGCGCTCGTTTACGCTAGTAAGGATTTGCAATTAGCAAATCCTTTTCTTTTATCCATACTATATGTGCACTTGTCCTTAGATATGATATGATTAGTGTATACGAACACTATCAAATATGTAAATTTTTTCATTATTTTGAATTTGTTGCATTTGTTTTCATAAAACTATTGTAATTTAAGATGGATAATGGTATGATACAAGAAAATTTGATAGAGGTAGCGAATACGACAATATTAACTGAAGTCGGCAGACATTTGACAGTTAATAAAAGCAAGTTCGCCGAACTTCTTCTAAAGGCATTTAGAAGTGGTGGGTTTATGGATAATATCCATAAGACTGTCTACGTGAACGTAGAGGTGCTATCTTATTGTCAATCATAACGATGTCAGTAAGGTATTCCTTTACTGATATTTTTTTATGAGGTGAAAAAATGGAAAATAAAGTATTAGAAATCGGTGGCGTTAGCACTGAACGTTTAGCAAATATTTGCAAGACTCCACTCTATGTTTATGATGAAAATAAAATTACACAAAAGATGAGTCAGTTTCATGAGCTTTTTCAATCAAGTGAATTTAACACAGAGGTCTTATATGCTTCAAAAGCATTCTCTTGTATTGCAATGATTGAACTAGTGAAAGAATATGGATTAAGTTTAGATGTTGTAAGCGGTGGTGAATTATTTACTGCAAAACAAGCTGATTTTCCTATGGAACGTATTTATTTCCACGGAAATAATAAGTCCTATGAAGAGCTACAAATGGCCTTTACTTATGGCGTAGGTAATATTATCGTAGATAACTTGATGGAATGTAAGATGCTCGTGAAATGTGCACGAAAAAGTGGCAAAACGATGAAAACGATGATTCGTGTGAACCCTGGAGTAGAAGCACATACCCATAAATATATTGTGACAGCACATTTGGATAGCAAATTTGGTATTTCTATTACAAAGAAAAAAGAAATTGTGGAAATGATTAAAACATTAACTTCATGTTCACAAATCACCTTTGAAGGATTTCATTCTCATATAGGCTCACAAATATTTGACAAACTCGCTTATGTTGCGGAAATTGAAACTTTAATGAAGTTTGTTGATGAACTAGCAAAAGAATATAGTATTCCCACACATTCCTTAAATCTTGGAGGTGGCTTTGCGGCTTACTACACAAATGAGGATCATCCAATTCCTTTACAAGATGTTTGTAAAACCATATTGGATACTTGCAAAATACAAAAAGATAAATACAATTTAGCGTTACAAAAGATTATGATTGAACCTGGTAGAAGCATTGTAGCTGAAGCAGGCTCTACACTTTATCGAATTGGTTATCAAAAGCAAACTGAAAACAAAAAATATCTCTTTGTTGATGGTGGTATGAGCGATAATATTCGACCAGCCCTTTATCAAGCCAATTATGCTTGTGATATTGCCAATCGTATGAATGAAGAGAAATGTGAAAAGGTAAGTGTTGCTGGAAAATGTTGTGAATCAGGAGACATTCTCATTGAAGATGTATTGCTTCCTGTAGCAAAACAAAATGACTTATTAATAATATATACGACAGGGGCTTATGGATATAGCATGGCTAGTAACTATAACAAATTAGGACGTCCTAGTGTGGTCTTTGTAAAAGATGGTAAAGTAAGAACCGTTATTAAAAAAGAAAGCTACGAAGACATGCTTAGCTTAGAGTGTAATGAGGAAGTTCTTGTATGAATGTTGTAGAGAAGTATGGGGGAACAAGTGTTGGTAGCATTGAACAAATTAAAGATGTTGCGCAACATGTAGCAAACCTTAAACGCGCTGGTAACAACGTTGTAGTGGTTGCTAGTGCAATGGGAAAAACAACAAATAAACTAATAGAAATGGCCAATGAGATTGGAAGTACAAATTCACGTGAAATGGATTCTTTATTATCAACAGGTGAACAACGAACCATTACTTTACTTGCTATGGCACTAGATGCATTAGGTATTGATGTGATTTCGTTAACTGGTTATCAATGTGGCTTTATAACAAGTGCACATCATGCACATGCTAGGATTAAAGATATTGAAATTGGTACGTTACAGCATCATCTTAATGAAGGAAAAGTAGTTGTCGTAGCTGGCTTCCAAGGAGTAAGTGAACATGGTGAAATTACAACATTAGGACGTGGTGGAAGTGATACGACAGCTGTGGCTCTTGCCGCAAAATTAGGTTGGGAGTGTCATATTTATACGGATGTGAATGGAGTCTATACAATTGATCCTCGCCTTTTCCCACAAGCACGAAGATTATCACAAATTACGTATAATGAAATGATGCAAATGGCATGTTTAGGCGCTGGTGTACTAGAAACAAGAAGTGTAGAACTTGCTAGTAAATATAATGTAAAACTATTCTTAGGAAAAGCCTTAGAGAAAGATAAAACAAAGGGAACATATATCATGGAAAAAACAAAGAACTTAGAAGATATGCCAATTACTGGAATTAGTATCAAAGAAGATTACGCTATTATGCGCGTAAATGATTTACCCAATGATGGAAAATTTATTGGAGAACTATTTCAATTAATTGCTAAATTAGATGTCAACCTAGATACCATTTCACAACAGCTAACCCATGATGGAAAAGTGAACTTTAGTTTCTATTGTAATAAGAAACAATCTAGTGAAATCTTAGCAAACTTAGACAAGATAGAAACTAGCTACCCTATTTCACGTTTATTAGGATTTGTAAAATTATCTATTATTGGTGTTGGTATTTCTACCCATAGTGGAATAGCGGCTAAAGTTTTAACTACCTTAAGTAACCATGAAATTCCATATTATATGATTACGTCTTCAGAGATATCAATTTCTTTAACAATTGAAGAAAAAGATAAACACAAAGCTGTAGAAGTATTAGGGAAAGCCTTCAATTTATAATGTTAGAACAAGCAAAATTGCTTGAAAGGAGAGAGTCAAAATGTTTAATATTAAAGGAAGTATTGTTGCACTCATCACTCCATTTCATGAAGATGGAAGCGTCAATTTTGAAAAGTTGCATGAATTATTAGAATGGCACGTAGAAAAGAAAACTGATGGGATTTTAATCTTAGGAACTACAGGTGAATCTAGTACAATGACACACGAAGAAGATGATGCTGTTGTAAAATTTGCTTTAGAGACTGTCAATAAACGCGTTCCTATTATTGTAGGAAGTGGCTCAAATTGTACACAGACAGCCATCGATAAAAGTGTATTATATGCCAATATGGGAGCAGATGCTTTACTTGTGATTTCTCCTTACTATAATAAAACCAATACGCAAGGAATGATTCATCACTTTGAAGCTGTAGCAAATGCTGTTGATAAACCTATTATTTTATACAATGTTCCTGGTAGAACTGGATGTGCTATTAGTGAAGAAGCAATTGCTGTATTATCTAAACATCCAAATATTGCTGGGATTAAAGAAGCAAGTGGAAATATTTCTTATGCTGCTAATATTGCTCGTTATCTAAATGATGAGTTTGTAATGTTTAGTGGAAATGATGATATGATTGTTCCACTTTTATCACTAGGAGCAAATGGTGTTATCTCTGTTTTAGCAAACGTTATTCCAGAAGAAACGCATACTATCGTAATGGATTATTTAAATGGAAATACAAAGAAAGCCTTAGCTAACCAATTGAAATATTTAGATTTAATTCATGCGTTATTTATTGAAGTTAACCCAATTCCAGTTAAAGAAGCTTTAAATATAATGGGTAAAAATGTTGGTGGTTATCGTTTGCCTTTATATGAAATGAGCGAAGAACATAAACAAGCCTTAGCAAATGCACTACATGGAGTAAACTTATGATGAATGTACTCGTAGCAGGCTTTGGTAATATGGGAAAACTTGTTGTATCTACCATTGAAAAAAAAGCGGATATGCAAGTAGTCATGATTGCAGATGATACAAATGCTCCTGATTTATCTAAATTAGAAGCAAGCGTTGATGTAATTATTGATTTTTCTCATCCAAATAACTTAGCTTGGATTGCTCCTTTTGTTAAAGAACACCACTGTGCTTATATTTGTGGGACAACTGGACATAATGAAGTACAAAAGAAAACTATCGAAGATTTAGGAAAAAGTGCTCCTATTGTATTTCAAGCTAATTTCTCATTGGGTATTGCTGTTTTTCAAGAGGTTTTAAAAATGATTACCCCTATATTAGAAGATACGTATGATATTGAGGTAGTTGAAAAGCATCATAACCAAAAACAAGATGCACCTAGTGGAACTGCCAAAATGTTAGTGGATACAATGAATGAAAAACATTCATACAAAGAAATTCATGGACGTAATGGTTTTGTTGGTAAACGCCAAAAAGAAATTGGTATCCATGCCATTCGCGGTGGTAGTGTTGCTGGTGAACATAGTGTTTATTTCTTTGGTGAAGATGAAATATTCGAAGTGAAACATACCGCAAATAGTAAGCAAATCTTTGTCAATGGTGCGCTTCTTGCAGCACGTTTCGCCTTACAACAAGACTTTGGATTATACACAATGAAAGATATTCTTTTTCAACATCTAGACTAGAATGGAGCTACTGATTGTAGCTCCATTTTTTTATATCCTTACTTAATGCTTCCATAACCAATCGACTTGATTCCCTAGAATATAACGCATTCTGAATATTAGAGCTCATATTACTCTCTTGTATGATAGTATCAATACAAATGGATGGCTTTTCTGATAACACTGTAGTAGAACGTAGTTGACTTTTATTAAAAGCTAATATGATATCCTTTTTTTGCACTTCATATATTGAAAACTTATCAATATTTTTTTCTGCAATCATTGGTATTTGTGTTGTCTGATCTACTAACATTTGCATCCCTTCAAAACTACGTACCATTTCTAAAAAAGCAAGACAAGTGTTTGGATAACTAGTCGCTTTATTAACAATAAATCCATATGTATCCACAATAGGTGATAATTGCTTGCCACTTAACGTAGGCATGGCTTGTACTTGCATGTTACCATCACTCTTTTGATACAGAATAGCACTATCAACTAATCCACATAAATAACGATCCTTTTGAAAGTAATGATCTTTATCATATGGATCATCACGTAGACTTAAATCTTGACTTAATGCTCGATAATCATTTAGATTATCTAAAAAGGTTTCCTCTTGAAAGATGGTATCCATTGAAACACTTTCTTTTTTCATCGGTTCATAATCTAAAAACAAAAAAGGATACATATACTCTACCAATCGATTATGATAATATCTATTTCCCTTTATCTTTTGTATGCGTTCCATTGATTTAAAATCACGACTACTTACATCATTGCTTTTTGATAATCGTTTGTTATATGCAAAAACCAATCCTTTCGCTGATACTGGTACAAATATCTTTTCATTGCGCATTAAATTTGGTGGTGCTTTTGTATCACTACGTTTCATATTTTTATCGATACGATAAGCATCTAGCTCTTTATATGGTACATCAAAGTCGCTTATCCATTCAATATCTGAGGTTATATGTTGATGAAATGTTGTGGGTTTTATTTTAATAAGTAAGGCATCTTTTTGTTTCGGATATGTCTTATTCCAAAGTGTTTGTAAGCCATTGGCATATTTTTTATCATCCATTGTTATACTGATTTTCGCATTCTTCTCTAGTTCATTAGGTGTGCTACTATGTATGTATTCATGGTGCTGCACATAACGAATGCTGCCATAACATAATAATGCACATAAGCCAACACTTATTAGTTTTCTCATCGCTCACACTCCTCATTCCTAGTATAGCGAAAATAATTAAAAAAACTGTCGAAGAAATGATATAATAAAGACATACAAGCTATCATGACCACGTACCTTGTGCGTAACCTATTAGGGGGGTATCATATGAAAAACTTACACATGCTTTATGAAGAACTAAATAAAGAAGAAAAGACCCACCGAGACACAATTTATAATTATGTAATTCCTGAATCTTGGAATTCCTTTGGTTTTTCCAAAGGAAAGAAGATTCATAACAAACAACGTTTAGTAAATCCTTATTCCTTTTATGCATTTACTTTACAAAAGATATTTAAAGATGAAAACAATGAATGGATTGCGCCTATCCCCTTTGAACAAGAAGAAAATTGGCTAAAAAAAGCTAGCGTCTATGCTTTTATGGTACGTAGTGCATCCGCTTGGGATCATGATCGTGATGATAATATTCATCATGATAATCTTTATCATCTCTGCGATAATGGAACCTTTTTAAAGAGTATTACTTTATTACCTTTACTAAAAAGAATGGGCATCAATACCTTATTAATGCAACAACCTTTTGCATTAGCTAAAACATCACATCAACATAACTATGCAAAAAAAGAAGCAGTTACCTCTTTTCAAATGATAGATGAGGATTTACGTGACCCTATGTTACCAAAAATGACCGCAATTCAACAATGTAGTGCTTTTGTGGAAGCTTGTCATCATTTAGGTATTCGTGTTATTTTAGAATACTGCCCTGGAAATCTAGCAAGAGAGAATGCCTATTTTACACAAAATCCAGAATGGTTTTATTGGATAGATGATAAAGCATTAGCTTCCTATAGTGCACCGACATGTTCTACACTTCCTCAACAAACAATTCCATATTTCTATACATTAAAAGATTTTTATAAATCGCAAAAAGTTATTGAACATCTTAAAAGCTTTAGAGTAGCTCCTACTTTAACAAATGAAACAACGCTTAATGAAGTTGAAAATATTCATCATGCCACTATAGCTCCACTCATCAATGATCAAATAAATACAACCATTCCTGCAGATAGAGATCGTACTACCTTACGTTTCTATAGCGATTCTCCTGCACATACAAAAGCGCTTATTGCTGAAAATACACTGCCTTACATGTTACAAGATATTTTAAGAGCTGATTTATATCATGCACGCAAACCGCAAAAAAGTTTATGGAATATGTTAAATAAGAACATAACATGGTTTCAAAAAGCACTTGATGTAGATGGTATTTATTTAACAAAACCTTATTTATTACCAGAAAAACTACAAACAGCATTTGTCAAAACCGCACATAAAAACAAGGAAAACTTTGTAATGATTGTACAAGAGCCTACCATTGAGCGTGGAGTTTCATGGTTGTCTAAAGGCTATGATGCCATTAGTGGAAATGGTGGTTATGAAGAAAGCAATGTATATGAATATAAATTACATAATTTTGTTTCTCGCTTAAGAAATAGTGCCTGTCCTTTATTTGCTGCTTGTGAATTTGCGGATTCAAAAAGAGTCAGTAGTCTAGAACAAGGCAAAACTTTAACAAAACTATTAACAATTATGAATCAATTTTTACCAAATGGTATTCCCCTTATGATGAATGGGATAGAATCTTATGAAGTACAACCATTACAGTTATCTTCATTTGGAGATAAGAAATATTTGTATTCCTTACCTAAAGAAGATTTTCGTTATCATAAACAAGCTTATTTAGATGAATATTATTTTGATTATTGTGCAAATGATTTACATGTATTACCTGCGTTACTAGAAAAAACAAGATTGATTCGTGCAACCTATATAGAAGCAATTATCCATCATGAAAAAAATATCCCTGTTTGGTTTGATTCACCAGAAGTTTATGGAATAGGAACTACCTTTATCTTAGAGGACAAAGCCTTAATGGTTGTTTGTAGTACCAATATACATGTACCAACAACACTTCACATACACACTGAAAACATGCTTTCTGAACTTCCATTTTACTACCAAAGTATTCGCCAAATATTTTCAAGTGAAGATCCTTATGTACAAGATATTTCCTTTGATATGTTCCAAAATATCAATCTAGAATTTGCTCCAGGAGAAGTTAAATTTATTGAACTAAGTGCTAAATAATACTTGAATTGCAAGTAGAAAGTGGAAATAAGAGAAACAAGAAGCATCAGATAAGTCTTAATAATTAAGTTTATTTGGGAAGGATTCATCAGCTAAGATATAGCCAAGAAGTTTTCATTCCAAGCATTGAAAT
>JAVWIF010000042.1:0-16061 GCA_036639635.1 Longicatena sp. | reverse complement strand
ATTACGTCAAAAATTTGATCTTGTCGTTAGTTCTTTAGCAATTCATTATATTCAAGATTATGATAAACTAATTGAAGATGTATCAAGCTTATTAAATGATAATGGGATTTTTATTTTTTCTCTAGAGCATCCACTTTCGACAGCACCTAAGAATGACGACCGTTGGACAAAAGATGAAACTGGAAATGTTAAGCATTATAATTTAAGTAGTTATGGTATTCAAGGGAAACGAGAAACGCAATGGATTGTAAAAGGAGTTATAAAATACCACCGTACTTTTTCAACTTTATTGAACACATTGATAACGAAAGGATTCATGATTGAAGCGGTAGAAGAACCCCTGCCTGATGAAAATTTAGTAAAAAAATTTCCACAATTTAAAAAAAGCTATGACAAACCAGATTTTCTATTTATCAAATCAAAGAAGCAAATTTTAAAAAATAGAGGTAAGAATATGGAAAAAATTATAACAAACAAAATACGATGCAAATTATGTGGTGACATTATTGAAAGTAAGTATACACATGACAATAAAGCCTGTTCCTGCAAAGCGGTTGGTGCTGATGGAGGACTTGAATATCTAAAAAGAACAGGTAATTCAGAAGATTATGAGGAATTATCAGAGATACTTAAGGATGGGAAGATTCGTATGTTTGAAACTCCAAAATAAAAATGGATAGTATTCCAAAAACATTTGTCATAGTATATGCATACAAATTATGTTTGAATTATACTTTTATTAAAGAAAAAAGGATTTTATGTTTTAAACTTATTTATGGACATCTGAACACATTTGATTCCTTAAAGTTTAATTATTGGATGATAAATGAACGATAATATTTAAATATTTTACCTTCTTCATACAATTCATCTAACCAGTTTTAAGGGTATGGAATTATTTTTTATATACATGTACATAGGCCTTACATCACTTTGTTAGCGTGTATCTAAATTTACAGAAATGATGATGAATTATACTATGTGTTGTTAGTTTATGTATGGTAAGTGCTCGAGTTCTTAACTAAAAGATGAAAAATAAGTACATGGATTTTATATGGAATACAGCTCATGAACATAGTAATTGTCAAGCACACAGACAGGTTGCTAATAGGACAAAGTTCTTTGTTTCATAACACTATTCATTTCTATAGACAGATTGAATTAATGTATATTTATCGCTCAAATAGTACTCAGTACCACAATTGTATGCAATTCCATTTTTCATATAAATTATTAAAGACATTTTTATAACTGGATGGTCTTTTTCTACATTTAATTTATCAGCGATAATCTGAGGACAAGCAACAGCTTCTAGTTTTTGATCTAAAAAGGCGTAGATGATTCCTTTTTTTTCTAAGTGTTCATAGATTGAATTATAAACTATTTCTAGTGATAAATCAGGACACTGTGAGTAAATAAAGTATTCAACGACATATATAATGGGTAAATCATCAGCACATCTAACACGTGTAACTTTCCAAACTTTTTCACCAATTGGAATGTTTAGATTGTGAGAAATGTAGTCGTCTGCTTCAACTAATTCTAGAGTTGCATCTTTAGTGGACGGTAGCAAACCACGCTTTGTTACTTCCTGAGTAAATCCCCCAGCACCTAAACGAAATTCTGCATATTTAGGTTTTTTAGAAACGAAGGTACCTCGACCTTTTTCTTTATAAATAACACCATCTGATACTAATTTATCAAGAGCTTTTCTTACGGTCATTCGAGATACATTTAAAGTTTCGCATAACTTGCTTTCCGAATCTATAATTTGCCCCTGACTGTAAATGTGCGAGTCAATCAAATCTTTAATATACTTAATTACACAATCATGTTTACTATTTAAATTTGTCATATTGTCCACAACGTCGCTTTCTTCAATAACATGATTATACAACATAATAATGTAAGTATACAAGTTTTTAGAAAAGGATGATAAGGCAATCCCATAATACTTAGATGAAGTAAAATTTCTATTTTCATGCACGAATTTATTCAAGTGTTTGTAAAATAGCTTATTTAGCAAATTCTTTTGACTTTAATTAATATATTCAAAATATTTATATAGACAACATGTATATACATGTGTTAATATCAAGATATAAGTTATATTAAGGAGGATGCGATGGAAGTAATGCTAATAGAAATTCGTTATAAATTGATAGTTTTGCGTTAAGACTATGGTTGTAAAACATTTCATACTACAGTTGAAATGTTGATGAATGCTAATGCTTTAGTAATTACTGGCTGTATCGGATGTAGATGATATTCAAGTAGTTAGATGAATTCATTGAACACAATATTATTGGTATTTGGAAGACGCTAGGAGGTAATGATTATATTACACCTGATGTTGGATTAATATTAGCTTTGAAAGAATCTAAAAAAGCTATTGATTTTTAAAATACGAGAGAGAAGTAATAGGAGTCAATTGCGGATGATAATTGCATGTCAAATAGTTACACAATAAATCAACGAAAAGAATATGTAATAATGCGGGTAAAACAAGTATTGATGAAAGAAAGATAAATCAAGACAAATCATATTGAGATTTGAATGATTTACTAGAAGAGGTAATCGTATGAAAATTGGATTTGCTAAATCAATTATTACACCGGAATTTCCGGTCTTATTGTCAGGGTTTGCAGTGAATAGAAAATCATTTGGTAAATTAGATGATTTATATGTAAAAGTTATTATTTATGAACATAACGGAAAAAATTACGGAGTCATTACATTTGATTTAGTTGCAATTGATAGTCTGATCATTGATAGGGTAAATAGTATACTAAAAGAACAAAAGCTTGATGATAATAATTTTGTTTGTATTGCTACACATACGCATTCAGGACCTTGTGGAATAGTGAATACAGATAATGGTGTGTTAAAGCCTGTCAAAGAAGTTTTTGGTGAAACTAATTTCAAACTCATTGAATTTATAGTAGAACAAACAAAAGTCGCAATTCACGATGCTATACAAGGATTGAAAGAATCTGTTATTAGATGTCGTAAGGATGTTTTAAGCGATATTGGAAATAATAGAAATTCAAGAGAATTAAAGGGTAATGATGAAATAGTTTCATTATCAATAGAACAGGTTAAAGGTAAAAAAATTATGTTAACATTCTTTTCATGTCATCCTACTGTTCTCAATTCCGAAAATTTAATGGTTAGTGCAGATTATCCTGGTGCTATCAATACGATGTTAGAAGCAGAAGGATATTTGATGAATATATTTTTTAATGGAAGCTGTGGAGATATTTCTACTAGATTTTCAAGAAAAGAATCTTCTGCACAAGAATTAAATAGATATGCTAAAATGTTTGTAAATAAGATGAAAGAGATGAATAAATCATCAGAAAAATTTGAAATTGAAGATATTAAATATGTTCATAAGAACATTTCATTAAAGACTAAAAAAATAATGAGTGAAAAAGAAGCAAAAATCAAATTAGATGAATGTACAAATAAGTATAATATGGCTAAATTAACACAAATTAGTAGTTCAGAACTAAGGGTTATTGAGTCATTGATGGAAGGAGCACAAGCAAATCTCAGGTTAGCAAAAAACGCTTATAATTTTACTGAAATGAATATTCACATTACGTTAGTAAAAATAAATAATAAGATTATAGTTTTTGTTCCAGGTGAATTGTTTTCAGAGTTAAGCAATGATATTCAAAATGATGACACAATATTTGTTGGTTATGCAAATGGGTATGTAGGATATTTTGCAAATCTAGATGCATACAATAATAGTTGTTATGAAGCATTAAGCAGCCCATTTGAAAAGGGAGAAAGTGAAAAGATGATTGATTTTATAAAAGAAGAAATCAGAACATTAAAGGAGGAAATATAATGTCAATAGCAAAAGATTATTTGAAATATGTAGCGAAGATTTTAAATGAAACAATGAATACACAAGAGGAATCAATAGAACAGGCAGCTGAATATGTAAGTCAATCATGTGCAAATGGAGGAAGGTTTTATGTTTTTGGCTCTGGCCATTCCCATATGGTAGCGGAAGAAGTTTATATTAGAGCAGGTGGCTTGGCATTTGTGAAAGCTATTCTTCCTCCTGAATTAATGTTGCATGAAATGCCAAATAAGAGTACGTATTTAGAACGATTAGATGGATATGCAAAAGCAATGCTTATTTTACATAAGGTTGAAGAAAAAGATACGATTATGATCGTATCCAATTCTGGAAGAAATGCAGTTCCGGTTGAAATGGCGATTGAAGCAAAGAAAATTGGGGCAAAAGTCATAGCAATGACCTCTATGAAACATTCTACTCAAACAACTTCACGCCATATCAGTGGTAAGAAAATGTATGAAGTCGCTGACGTGGTATTAGATAATGGTGCGCCAAAAGGTGATGCAGCATTTTATATCGAAGGTTTGGATACTCCAACAGGAGCAACTAGTGATTCAATTGGAATTGCGTTAGCACAGGCATTAATTGCTTCATCAATAGATAAATTAATCAAAAAAGGTATCCAACCACCAGTCTTTAAAAGTTCTAATGTGGATGGTGGAGATGAATATAATAATGAACTATTTGATAAATACTATGGATACTGGAAATAATTGTATGATTGTTTATTCTAGAATAAACTAAAGAACTATTTAGAAAATATCGTTTTACTATAATATTAAATTTTCTGGTATTTATTTACTTTTATTCAAATTATTTATTTTTGTTAAGTGATGAATTTTAATGCTAAAGGAGTTGTTTAGTGCAGTCATATTTTACTATTCTGTCTCGTATTAATAATGAGTTTGTTACTTACGAATTTATAAAAATATGATATTATAAAGAAAAGAACAGAAAGGTGATTAAGATGCGAAAAATACAAATGGATTTACATATGCATACTTGTTATAGTGATGATGGAGAATATCGCCCTGCGTTATTAATGCAAATGTGTAAAGAGGCAAAGATGGATGTTGTAGCAATAGCAGATCATAATACATTAGAAGGGATTAGCGAAGCAAAACAGACTGCAGTAAAATTAGGAATGGAATTTATACCTGGTATAGAGCTAGATTGTCATATTCATGGGGTTAATTTACATGTTCTTGGTTATGGGATAGACGAACATAATGAAGCCTTGCAAAACCTATCAATGAATGTACGAAAAATGGAACAGAATAATTCTCAAAAACAATTAGATTTAGTAAAAGGGTTAGGATATTACATTGATGAAGAAAAAGCTTATAAGCTTTCTCATCATAATGTCATCACTGGTGAAATATTAGCTGAAGTAGCTTTGCAAGATTCTCGTAATGATGCGCTTATGAAAGATTACTTACCAGGTGGTTCACGTAGTGATAATGCATTCGTTAATTTCTATTGGGATGTTTGTTCTCAAGGAAAACCAGGATATGTACCAATTACTTATATTACATTAGAAGAAGCAGTGGATATTATCAAGAATGCAGGTGGGATTGCTATTTTAGCGCATCCTGGCAACAATACAAAAGAAGATGAGGATTTATTAACAGAAATATTTAACTTTGATGTAAAGGGCTTAGAAGCATATAGTAGTTATCATACAAAAGAACAGATTGCCTTTTATATCGATTGGGCTAACAAACAACATGTATTAATAAGTGCAGGTAGTGATTGCCATGGTAAAACAAAACCTGCAATTCATATTGGAGATACACAGTGTGCTGATACAACACCATTGTATGAAGCAATTCGAGAAGCTTTAAAATAATAACAAAAGGAAGCAACGTAATAAAAGCGTTGCTTCCTTATTTAATTTGTGTAGATTCACTCCAGTTAACACTACATTTTAATATTTGATTAGGAACTTGCTCATTTAGATTTTCAATAGCATCAATTAAAATAGCTGCTGCCTGTTCTCCTTCTTCATAAGCGGGTTGGACAATTGTTGAAACAGTTGGTGAAGAAAAGTTTGTCCACTCTAAATTATCAAAGCCTAAAAGACCAATGGTTTCAGGAATTAGATTACGATAGTTTTTTAAAGCAACGTAAACTCTAGGTAAAAGCCAACAATTGGCGACAAAAATCAATGTTTTGCTTCCTAGTTTTAACTCATCTGTTATAAAGGTTGTGATTTCATCAGATGCAACGTTTTCATCTACAATCTTTGTAGTACAAGTTTTATTTGCTAATTTTAAAGCATCGAGAAAACCAGTTGTTCGCTCTAGTCTAGTACTTAATACACTAGGGTCAGCACTTAACATAATAAAGTTTTCATATCCTAATTTAATGAGTGATTCACTAGCTTCTAGAACGGCTTCATAATTATTAGTTTTTACCCATTTTTCTTTGTTCATAGAGACTTGAGAATCTATAAAGACGAGTTCTTTATCTTCTTCTTTTATACGTTCCACTAAATCGTGAAAGTGACTAGAAGGTTGGACAATGAATCCATCAACCCCCATATTTAACATCCGATTTACATATTTTTCTTCATTCTCATAGATGTAATTACTATTGCCAACAATTAATTGGTATCTCTTTTCACGGGCTAAATCATCAATACCTTTGACAATTTGGTTTGCGAATGTGTTGGTAATATCTCCAATAATAACCCCTAACAAACGCGTTCCTTTTGAGTTCAATGAACGAGCTGCCATACTAGGGCGATAATTCGTTTCCTCAATAACTTTCGCAATACGTTTTTTAGTATCATTTGACATCTTATCCGTTTTACCATTCAAGTAGAAGGAAACGGTTGTTTTTGATGTGTTTGCTTTAATTGCTATTTCTTTAATTGTTAATTTTTCACTCATCGCTTATCCTCCTACAACTTGTTTATATTTTATCACAACTACTACGTTATTAGCAAACAGGTTTACTATTTAGTGTTAACATTTTAAGCGAATGCATTCTTTTTTACCATGAAGTTCATGAATAACGAAAGCTTTGGCATGTAAAAAGACTCCTTTACAAGAAAATATCTTCTTTCCAACATAGACTTCTTTATGAAATACACCAATGGTATAAGATTCATGTTCACTTAGGATGAAGGTTTTTGCTTCTGCTAAATCACGTTGTACAACCTCTTTATTATCCTGCAAAATAGGTGTATCTTCTACAAGAATAGAACTATCACATAGTGCTGTTGTGCTAGTTCTGTCATCAACAAAATGATGCTTTGTTTCTATTACATGGTGTGGACTAATTTCATTATAACGTAAAGAACAAGAGGTAATTTTATCACTTAGGTTATCGGTGTCTAAATATAGCGTTAAAGTGTTTTCTAATCCTATTAATTTTTTTGTCATAGGTGTTAACGCAGTCACATGAATACTAGGATCACAATGAAATAAAGTGTTCATGTAATGCTTCCCACTTGCATGAATTTCCTCATGAATGAGCCAAATTCCACAATCAATAATCGTAATCTTACGTGTATGAAGATAGTTTGATGCAAGTATACTGCCTTCTAGATAATGGGTGTTTTGGACATGTGATACATAGGTTTTAAGAGGTGTACAAAACTTTTCAATATCCCAACTAGTACTTGGTACACTGCAAGGCATATCATCAACGATGACAGTGTTATGCGCCATCATAGACTTTAGAGTTAATCGCATCATTTCATCTTCACGATACGTAAACCTGCCGGTATCAATTAAAAATGGTTGTCCTTTATAATACACACTAAGATGTAAATTATCACAATGACCATGTCCACTACCTAACGAGCCATTGGTAAACATCGTAAAGTTTGCCTGTGGTTGCCATGCACTGCGTATCGTAAATAAGCCGGCATCTATGCCATCAAAAAATAACACATCACTAGTAGTTTTCTTAATGTTTAGATAGTTATCTGCTTCCCTACAACCAAACTGATATAAGCTTTCATAATCGTAACTAGTAAACCCTCCTGATTTGAACATAGAACTATGAAAGATTGAAGTAGCACGTGTAAACACATCGCATAGAAGGCAACGATCACTATCTCCAAATGTTTCACTTTCATATTTTGGTGTCATTTGATGAAATAAGGAAGTACAAAGGCGTTTTAGGTTCTCATAGATAGAAGGATCAAGTTCGTAATGAAATAGGTTTTGATAGAATAATGCACTCATTCCATAGTTTAAAACATCAACGTGATACATAACGGATTGTTCCCAATAGGTTCCATCACGATATACTTGAATCTGCATTTGTTCCTTATATTCTTCTTTAGCCCAAATAAAAGTAGTATCGACTTGATAGTTTTCTTCAATAAAAGGCAAAACGCAAAGAATCGCAGCTACTTGAATACTACCCCAATTACTTAATCGATATTTGTTAATGTATTGTTTCTTTAAGTATTGTATTTGAAGATGAAGACTTGTCATAATTGTAACAAGTTCATCATTGCTAATGATATCGTATGCAAATAAAGTGCTTGTTGCTTGTAACATATTTAAGATACGAATACCTGTATCTAACGTTCTTGTGGAAGGCTCTTTTAGTATTGTTGGATGTTGATTGATCCAAGAAAGAATGAAATCTTTACAGGTAGTTAGATACAATGTATCGTTACTTAAAGTATAGGCGTGTGCTAAATAAACAAGGTAGTCCATGCGATTCAACATAAAACACCATTCTTCATCATCGTTACGTTGCGTGTTCCAATCAATGTTCACTAGTTGATAAGGAATGAGACAACGTTCCATATCCCAAGTCTTATCAAAGACAAAGATATGTTCACATAGTTCATTTGCACGTTGCATAATGAGCTTGTTTTCTTCTGAATTATTTAAATATTCATAACTTAAGGATACTAGTTTGTATGTGTTTAATGTGACTAACATCTTTTTAGTATGTGCTATGTTCAAATGAGTTCTCCTTTTATGAAAAAGGACTACAAGATGTAGTCCTAAGTTCTTAACTATAGTGTTCTATACACCCATGATTCCTAAAGCATATCCTGCAATACCAATTACAACAGTTAGAATAACCAATTGATAAGTTGTCCATTTGCGTTTTTTGATTAAGTAGAATACAAGTAATGTATAAAGCATTGGTAATAAACTTGGTGCAATTTTGTCTAACATACCTTGAATTGTAACGATACTTTGTTTAGAACCTGCTGCAACTTTTCCTGCAGATAAAGTAAATGGCACGTTAATTTTTACAAAGGTAGCAGCAAGTCCTGATATAACTGTAACACCAATCATATTGGCAACATTTGAGATAGTTCCCATTTGTTCACTTAATTTATCAATTACACTAGTTCCTAATTTATAACCATATAAACCAGTTGTTAACTTAATTGTAGTAAGAATAATATTCATAGCTAAGAAGAATAAAATGGGTCCTGCTATTAAGCCTTGTCCAGCTAAAGAAGCAGCAATTGTTGAGAATAATGGAGCTAAACAGAATTGAGATAAAGAGTCACCGATTCCTGATAATGGCCCCATTAAAGCCATTTTAATACCACGTATTTCTGAATAAGGCATTCCATTATCCATCATTACTAAATGTAAACTAGTAATAAAAGGTAAGAAGTGAGGATTTGTATTATAGAATTCACAGTTTTCATCTAATGCTTGATAAAATTCTTCACTCTCTTCTCCATAGTATTTTTTAAATGCAGGATACATAAGGTTAGCATATCCTAATCCTTGATAGTTACTGTAGTTAAATCCATTTTGTAAATAGAATGCGCGAAGGGATGTTTTTACATAATCCTTTTTTGTTAATTTATTAGATCCAGTCATTGTTTTGTCCCTCCTCATTTGATGCTACTCCTGCGTTTGCAGTATTAGGTGTTCTAAAATATTCCATTAATGCAAATACAGTTCCAACAATAGCAATACCGATTACTGGTAAACCTAAGTAACCAGCACATACATAACCAATTAATACAAATGGAATTAATTCTTTTTTAGCCATAACAGATAAAATCATAGCAAATCCTATTGCAGGTAACATTTTACCAGCTACTGTAAGTCCGTTTAATAATACATCTGGAATTAATTTTACTAAGGTAGTAAGTGTATCCATTGAGAATGCTCCTAAGAATCCTAAAGCAAATCCAATGATAGCGAAGATCCAAATCGTACAGTTTGCTTCAAATTTAAAGCGTTTAAGGTTGTGTTTTGTTAATGCTTTTTTAGCACCTTCAGGAGCACCTGCACGTACTGTATAAGCAAATGTTTGAACAAATTGAATAGCAACTGCGAAAGGTGTTGATATAGCTAGTGCTGCTTCTGGTGTAATGCTTCCTTTACTAGTGATGGCTAACAAAGTTCCAAAGATACCAGGACCAATAGGGTTAGGAGGAACAGTTCCACCAGCTCCTACTCCAAATCCCATATAAGCCAATTCAGAAATAGCTCCCATTGATAAAGCTGTTGGCATATCGTTTAAGATAAGACCTACTCCGAAAGATAAAATAATACATCTGTTTGAATAAATTCCTAATAACATTCCTGAAAAACAGAATGCCGTCCATAATCCGATTAATACGGATTGGAATAATGTGATTTCCATGAGTTTCTCCTTTTTCTTTTTATAAGTATTTTCTAATATCTACTGCAACCGCACCATCATTACCAGAAGGTGTTGTTTTAGTGTTAAATGTAATGCCAAATTTTTCAACCATTTCACGAATTGCATCTTTATCTTCTTGTCCAATAAAGAGGGAACGTGTAACTGGTTCTTTGCCTGGTGCATTATGAATATTTCCAAGATTTATTTCTTTAATAGGAACACCTCCACGAATAAGTGCAAGTGCATCTTTTGTATCTTTTACTACAATAAAAATAGTCTGAGCAGGATTAGCTTTAGCAATAACATCAATTACTTTTTGGATAGAGAAGAAGCGCATAGCAACACTCTTTGGTACCACAGTTTTCATTAATGTTTGTTGCATAGCATCTCCACTAGCATCATCATTTGCTACAATTACGGTATTACATCCTAAAGATTTAACCCAAAGTTGTCCTTGTCCATGAATTAAACGTTCGTCGATTCTTGTCATCATAATATTTGGTGTAGTCATCTTATAGTTCTCCTTTACCAGTATGGATTCCAGTCTTTTAATAAACGCATAAGAGCTTCCATATAGTAATAGTCACCCCATATGTTTCCTTCATCAACGCCTTTATTTGAATGCCATGAATATACTCCATGATATAAGATTGGTTTTCCTTCTGCGTGTTCTTTACATGTATAATTTTTAATTAATGAACGAAGAATATTGTGACTTGCACGAACATAAACATCACGATCTTCATCATCCTCTTTTAAATACTTATCCATTTCTAACATTCCACAAACAGCAACAGCTGCAGCACTTGAATCTTTTGATTGAGGATCTCCTTCATTAAATATCAAGTCCCAAAAACATACATTGTCTTTTGGTAAACGATTTAAGAAGTAGTTGCTCATGCCTTTATATAAGTCTGTGTACTCACTCTGTTTTGTATAGCGAATATTTAAAGGTATTCCATACATTCCCCACGCTTGTCCACGTGCCCAAGAAGAATCATCACTATATCCTTGATGAGTAGCTCCGTGACTTCCTTCACCTGTAACAGGATCCATATAATACGTATGGTAAGCACTAGCATCATCACGAATAACATATTTGACACTAGTTTCAAAGTGTTTTTTAGCAATATCTTTATAGATATCTTTTCCACTTACTTCACTAGCCCAATATAATAAAGGAATATTTAACATACAGTCAATAATAAAACGATAATGTTCACTACTATTTAATGGACCCCAAGCTTGTAAAAATTGTCCTTTTTCATGCCAACGATCAAGTAATTTATCAGCCGCTAATAAGGCAGCTCTTTTTGCTTTTTCATTGCCAGTAAGCTTGTATCCGCTTACACAAGATAAGGAATATAAGAATCCCAAATCATGATGATCTAATTCAATTTTATGTTCTACTCGATACAAGAAACTATCGATGTTCTTTTCAGCAAGCTCTTTGTATTTTTCATCTTTTGTATATTCATAAGATAACCAAAGCATTCCAGTCCAAAATCCATCCGTCCATTCAATATTTTCAATGATAGGATACACATTGTCTTTTGTACAAGAGAAGGGGAACTTTGTTTTGAAATAGTCCATATTTTTGTCAACTTGTTTGATGCATTCATCAAATGCAGTAGTGAGTTCCTCTTTTGTTAAGAAAGGAGTATTTAAGAATTCTGCTTTTTTCGCAATTGTTTCGATGGTAACTGTTTTAACCATTTTAATGATACCTCCCATTTCTGAAGAAATACTTGATTCATAAGTAAACCAGTTTACTAGACACCCACATTATAAATTGTGGTAAGCATATTGTCAACAGTTTTTTTACGATTTCTTATTTTATTTTTTAATTTTATGCCAGTATCCTTATTATATATAAGCGTGTACAAATTAAATAAAAATTACTTTTAATTTATAGTTGACAAAACCGGTTTACTAAACTATACTTTTAGTGAACTGGTTTACTAGTAATGGTAAACACGTACTAGACACACGTAAAACAGAAAGATGGGATGAATATGACAACGTTAATGGATAGACTATCAGGTATCGGAATTGTACCTGTTGTAAAAATAACAAAAGGCGAACATGCAATTCCACTAGCTAGAGCATTATATAACGGTGGAATTGATTGCGCCGAGATAACATTTCGCAGTGAATATGCGTTACAAGCAATTAGCGATATTAAAAACGATAACCCAGACATGTTACTTGGTGCTGGAACAATATTAAATGTAGAACAAGCAGCACAAGCGCTAGAAGCTGGTGCACAGTTTATTGTTACACCAGGATTTAATGAAAAGGTTGTATCTTGGTGTATTGAAAAAAATGTACCAATCTTACCGGGTGTTTCAACTGCTACAGAAATTGAACTGGCCTTATCTCATGATCTTCATGAGATGAAATTCTTTCCAGCACAGAGTAGTGGTGGAGCGCAAAAGATTAAAGATTTATCAGCACCTTATGCAGATATTCGCATCATGCCTACTGGTGGAATTAATAAAAGTAATATGCACGAATATTTATCTCTTCCTAATGTAATTGCAATTGGAGGAAGCTTTATGTTACCTCAAGATGTCATTGATAATGAAGATTGGGATGGGATTGAAGCCTTAAGTAAAGATGCAATTAAAGCAATGTTAGGTTATGAACTCATTCATTTAGGAATTAATAGTAAAGATTGTGAAGAAGCAACAAAGACGGCACAAACATTATGCAATTTATTTCAGTTTGCTTATTATAAGAAACCTAAATCACATTTTGCAGGACGCGGCTTTGAAGTATTAAATGGTGTTGGACGTGGTAAAAATGGTCATATAGGAATATATACACCATATCCACAAAGAGCACTGTATCATTTAGCTAAACAAGGAATACAAAGCGTAGAAGAAAGTATCACACGAAATAAAAAAACAAAGTTAATTAACTTTGTTTACCTTGATACAGAGGTATCTGGATTTGGAATTCATTTAATTAATCCAGATGTAAAGATGTAGGAGAATAACAATGAAAGTAATTACATTTGGAGAAATCATGTTGCGCTTAGCGCCACAAGGATATGAACGCTTTACACAAGCACAAGATTTTCAAGCAACTTATGGTGGTGGAGAAGCAAATGTAGCGGTGTCTTTAGCAAACTATGGGATCAATGCTAGTTTTGTAACAAAATTACCTGCTCATGATATTGGACAATGTGCAATTAATGATTTACGTAAATATGGAGTAGATACAAGTAATATTGTACGCGGGGGTGAACGCGTTGGTATTTATTTCCTTGAAAAAGGAGCATCTCAACGTGCGAGCCAAGTCATTTATGATCGTGCTTATTCATCAATTGCGCAAGCAAACAGTTCTGATTTCAATTGGGATCAAATATTTGAAGGAGCTGATTGGTTTCATTTTACGGGAATTACTCCAGCACTAAATGATAAGGTTGCTAGTATTACTTTAGAAGCTTGTAAACATGCCAAAGAAGAAGGCTTAAGCATTAGTTGTGATTTAAACTTCCGTAAAAAACTATGGACAAGTGAAAAGGCGAATAGTGTGATGAGCAAGATTATGAAATATGTAGATGTATGTATTGCGAACGAAGAAGATGCAGAAAAAGTATTCGGCATCAAAGCTTCTAGCAATGATGTCAACAGTGGTCAATTAAATCATGAAGGATATATTGATGTCGCAAAACAAATAACCCAAAAATTTGGTTGTCAAAGCGTTGCAATTACTTTACGTGAAAGTATCTCTGCTTCCGATAATAATTGGGCTGCGATGTTATATACCGATAATACTGCCTATTTTTCTAAAAAATATCATGTGCATATTGTTGATCGCGTTGGGGGCGGAGATTCCTTTGGTGGGGGATTAATTTACGCATTATTACAAAAGAAACAACCACAAGATGCAATAGAATTTGCAGTGGCAGCTAGTTGTCTTAAACATTCCATTGAAGGCGATTATAATCGCGTTAGTGTACAAGAAGTGGAAACATTGGCAAATGGAGATGGTTCTGGAAGAGTCCAGAGATAGGAGAATATCAAATGAATGAATTTTCAATGCAAGCATTTTCGCTAAAAGGTAAAGTAGCTTTGGTTACTGGAGCTGCTTATGGTATTGGATTTGCAATCGCAAGGGCATTACATGAAGCAGGAGCAACCATTGTATTTAATACCTCTCGTCAAGAATCTGTTGATAAAGCATTAGTTGCATATAAAAATGCCGGCATAAATGCGACAGGGTATGTATGTGATGTAACAAATGAAGCAGGCGTAAAAGCCATGGTTAAGAAAATTGAAGCAGAAGTAGGTGTTATTGATATCTTAGTAAATAATGCTGGAATTATTAAACGTACATCGATGCTTGAAATGAAAGCAGAAGATTTTCAAAACGTTATTGATGTAGACTTAATCGCTCCTTTTATTGTAGCGAAAGCCGTACTTCCATCAATGATAGCCAAAGGCCATGGTAAAATTATTAATATTTGTTCTATGATGTCTGAATTAGGTAGAGAAAGCGTTAGTGCTTATGCTGCTGCCAAAGGTGGACTAAAGATGCTAACAAAAAATATTTGTAGTGAATTTGGTGAACAAAATATTCAATGTAATGGAATAGGACCTGGTTATATTGCCACTCCACAAACAGCTCCATTACGCGAAAAACAAGCAGATGGAAGTCAGCATCCATTTGATAAATTCATTATTTCAAAAACTCCAGCAGCGCGTTGGGGAGAACCAGAAGATTTAATGGGACCTGCAATCTTTTTAGCAAGTGATGCAAGTAACTTTGTGAACGGTCACGTGTTATATGTAGATGGTGGAATCCTAGCATATATTGGAAAACAACCGAAATAAAAAAACGAAAGAGGTAAGAAAATGAAAATCGCACTAATTAATGAAAACTCACAAGCAGCAAAAAATGCTGCCATCTATGAAGTATTAAACACAGAAGCAAAAAAAGCAGGACACAGTGTAGACAACTATGGTATGTATACGGCTGATGATGAAGTACAATTAACTTATGTAAAAAATGGTTTATTAGCAAGTATTCTTTTAACTACAAAAGCCGCAGACTTTGTTGTAACAGGATGTGGAACAGGACAAGGAGCGTTACTAGCTTGTAACTCATTTCCAAATGTATTATGTGGACATGTTGAAAACCCATTAGATGCTTATTTATTTGGACAAGTAAATGATGGAAACTGTATCGCTATGCCATTTGCGCAAAACTATGGTTGGGGTGCTGAATTAAATCTTCATTATACATTCGAAAAAATGTTTTCCGAAAACTTTGGAGGAGGTTACCCTAAAGAAAGAGTAATTCCTGAACAAAGAAATAAAAAAATCTTAGACGAAATGAAAAAAGTAACATATAGACCACTAATTGATATTTTAAAAACAATGGATCAAGAATTCCTAAAAGAAACGATTAGTGGTAAAGAATTTGAAACATTATTCTACCCAAACTGTAAAAATGATGAAATTGCAGCTTATTTAAAATCACTATAAGAACTTATTAAATCCTTTCAATAACTTAACGAAAACACGATCTCTCTTTCGTGTTTTTTTAAAACCTTGGTATTAGCATATTAAAATAA
>JAVWIF010000041.1:0-16781 GCA_036639635.1 Longicatena sp. | reverse complement strand
TGCTCAAATGATGGATGGTTCGTATAATGCAGATGTTAGGAAACAAAGACAGAAAGGAGTACATATTATGCAGTCAAGAATTATTATTAGATAATAATAATAATAATAATAAACAACGAGGAGATAAGGACATGAAAAGATATATATTAGGAAACAATAATATGTGGTTCATATTGACAATTGTTTTTAAAACCCTTCAAACAATTGCGGCACTAGGTGTAGCAGTCATATTAAGCATATTGATTGATACAATTAATCAGCAAAAGATAGATTCGTTTTATCAAATGTTAATTCTTAGCGTTGGATATGCAATAGTTGTTGGATTGATAACTTGGATTTCAATGAGGGTTGAAGCAAAATTTAGAAAAAATGCATTATTCAATATTAGAAAAGATTTAATGAATGGAGTTTTAAATCAAAACATTGTTGAATTTCAAAAAGAAAATAGTGCAAAGTATATTTCTTTATTTAATAACAATCTTACAGTTGTTGAGGAAAACTATATAAAGAATATTATTAGTGTTTTTGGCTCAATAACAATGATTATATTTGCTGTTATCATCCTAATTGCATTAAATTGGTTAGTGGCAATTGTGGCTATACTCTTTTCAATCATTCCTGCTGTTATCCCTCAGTTATTTGGTAAAAAATTAGGAAAAGCTCAACAAGATATTGCTTTATCTTCTTCAAATTATAATGGAAATATCAAAGATATTTTTAATGGATTCGATGTCATAAAAAGTTATACTATTGAAGAAAGAGTGAAAAAAGAACATGATTTTTATGCTCAAGAAGTGGAGTGTAAAAAATGTAAAAGTGCAACATTGATGGGGGATTTATATGGCATCACGAACTTTGCTTCTATATCTGTACAATTCATTATAATCTTATTTGCTGGCGTTTTGGCGGCTAAAGGCTATATAACATTAGGAAATATCATTGCGATTACTCAATTATCTGGACAAGCAATCACTCCAGCATTTGAATTGAGTTCAAAATTTGGATTGTTAAAATCAGTAAAAGAAATAAATAAGGAAATTTTAAACTTTATAGATTTAAAGCGAGAAGAAAGTGTATCTTCTAACATAGGTTTAAATAAATTGATTACAATGAAAAATGTATCCTTTAGTTATGAAGATAGAGAAGTGTTAAAAAATATTGATTTTGATATAATGAAAAATAAAAAATATGCTATTGTTGGTTCAAGTGGCTGCGGTAAATCTACTCTAGTAAAATTAATGCTTCATTATTATGATAACTATTCAGGAGATATCTTAATTGATGATATTAACTATAATAGTATTAGTGCAGAGGATGTAAATAAACTTTGTTCTTTCCTTCAACAATCAGTATTCTTATTTGATGATACAATAAAGAATAATATAACATTATTTGAAAATATAGAAATAGGAAAACTGAACGATGCAATCCATAAAGCAGGATTAGAGCAGATGATTGATAAACTCAAAAATGGATTGGATACACAAGTTGGAGAGTGTGGAAATATGTTGTCTGGTGGTGAGCAACAACGCATTGCTATCGCAAGGTCTTTACTAAAGGGATCAAACGTATTAATTCTTGATGAAGCAACATCTGCGCTTGATAATGAAACTGCAACATATATTGAAAATACTGTTTTACAAATGAAAAATATTACTAGTGTCATAATCACGCACAGACTAAGCGAAACAACTTTAAAACAATATGATGAAATAGTAGTCATGGATGATGGTCATATTGTAGATAATGGAAAGTTTGAATATTTAATTCAAAATTGTCAGCAATTTAAAAAACTATTTTATGCAAGCATGTAATTTGATGAAAACTATGCGTGGAAAGTACTTAATTAGTTTTAATCAGCTTGAAGACTAATGTTCTATTCCCAAAAACAAAAGGCATTGATATGGGTCTAATCAATGCCTACGTTATAATACTATAATGCCTTTTGGAAAATGTTTTTTACGTCTTCTGCATTTAATTCTACAAATGCTCCTTTTAAATCGGCTGCTGCTTTTTGTGCCATTACTTCGAAATAGCGATCATCTACAATACCTACTTCTCTAAGTGTTGTAGGTATTCCCATCTTAACGAAGTAGTCTTTTGTTAAATTAATTGCTTCATGAGCTATTTCAAATGGGTCTTTTTGTGCATCTATATTCCATACATTAATACCAAACTCTCTAAACTTATGAACACTTACATCATTTAGTACATATTCCATCCAATGTGGAGTTAGAATTGCTAAACCAACACCATGAGTTATGTCATAATAAGCACTTAATTGATGTTCCATAGGATGCACTGTCCAAGTAACAACTTTACCTAATTTAATAAAGTTATTAATCGCCCAACTACTTGCCCACATTAAGTTGGCTCTTGCTTCATAATTGTCGGGTTCTTTTACAGCTTTCACACCGTATTCAATACATGTTTTTAATAAACCTTCCGCCATTCTATCAAGCATAAATCCTTGCACATTAGAAAAATAACATTCCATTATATGAGACATAATATCTGCCGTTCCTGCAGCACTTTGATTGGCAGGAACACTACACGTAATACTTGGATCAAGAATAGATACTTTTGGACGGAAATCTTCATGACTTGTTCCAATTTTATCATTATGTTCCATATCGCTAATAACTGCAAAAGTATCCATTTCAGAACCTGTGGCAGATAATGTAAGAATGGTA
Source organism: Longicatena sp. (assembly GCA_036639635.1). Taxonomy (GTDB): domain Bacteria; phylum Bacillota_I; class Bacilli_A; order Erysipelotrichales; family Erysipelotrichaceae; genus JAVWIF01. The sequence goes on along the minus strand of JAVWIF010000041.1, from coordinate 14,088 downwards.
ACAATTGGTAATACACTAACCACTTTACTTGGATCTATGACAATATCCCAAGCATCATTAGGATAGCTAACACTACCCGCAATAACTTTTGCACAGTCAATAGTAGAACCACCACCTATTGGTAATATAACATCGATTTTATGTTCACGGCAAAGTTCTACACCTTTACGTACCGTAGTAATACGTGGGTTAGGTTCTACACCAGCAAGTTCATGAATGTTTATCCCTTTTTGTTTTAAAATGCTTGTTACGCTGTCATATAAGCCATTACGCTTAATACTTCCGCCTCCATATACAAGCAAAACATTTTGTCCGAACTCAGCAATAATTTCTCCAATATGTTCAACTTGTCCTTTTCCAAAATAAATTTTAGTAGGTACTGAATAAATAAAATTTTCCATATAATTCTCCTCGTCTTTTGACATCATTATACACTTTTATTCTTGTATTGTTCAACTTATACCAATGTTTTCATTCAATAAGAAAGCGCTTATCGTTTAGAGGGCGTATTGTTTCTTGTTGAACAATTGCATTTTCAATAATTTTAACAATTGACTTTCCTGTTTTTTCACTTAATTGATAGCTACCTTTAGGAAGTGTTTCATCCATGATCGCTACACTGTAAAATGTCTCGTCTTTAATTGCATCACCATTTTCTAGACTAATCTTTTTTATCCGATTGCCTTCTTCAGCAGTTGGATCAAACGTCATTTTTAACCCAGAGAAATAATAAAACCATCCCGTCTTTCCATCAATCTCCATACTATGTTCTAATGTCTTTATTAACTCTTTACCACTCATCTTAACCTTCCAAAGTTCCCCTTTTTCACCATGTTTAATATCAGGATAAACGCGCATGATATCATCCATGAGAATGTCTCCCTTATAGAATTTAGCACTAATTCCCTTCCCATTATAGTTTCCATCTTTCCCATTATCCATAAACAATGCAATATCGCTCTTCGCTACTTCTCGCATACTATCACATACAAAACTTCCTGTATCTATCATTGTGAAATCTTCACTAGCGCTACCTAAAACTTTAGGCTTCTCTTTTGTCTTCTGATTAGCATTCGCTGCATCAACATGCTTTGCTACCTCATCTTTATTCATGCTACCTTCTAGCATGCCTGCTAAACCTTCACGTAAGGCATCTCGTCCATTTATAATTTTAGGAAACTGTGCATAGCGCCCACTTTCAAGTGTTGGTAACAAAGGTTTTATTTCTTTTGCATCTGGTGCATTCATTTTTTTCAAGCTTGAAAACATACCGCCTGTATCACTTGCTAGCATTGTTTGTCCTTCTTTTGTACTAATATAATTCATTAGTTTCATGACTTTCTCATATTTAGCTTTTTGCTTATCTTCTCCTAAATGTTTATTTAGGCCAATATAACAAACTCTTTCCAATCGCACCCAATCTCCTGCATCTCCAGGACTAAAAAATGGCATGACAGCAAATTCATCGCTAGAATATGTTTTAGCATATTGTGCACTAGCTATTTGCACACTGTCTTCAATCATTGCCGTTTTTCTAGAATATAAATTCCCTTGTGTATCTTGATAATGAATATCTAAATCAGATGGTTGAATAATCTTTTGATCAATCAAAGATGAGAACACATCTAAACCTTTCATAAAGTGATCACTAAATTTGCCTGTTCCTTGATTATAATCACTAATCCATTGAGCATCTTGTGGTGTACTGAAATCTCCAGCATAATTAAAACCTGTAAACACAGTATCAAATATTTCTTCATTCCCTAAATTAAATTGAATTGCACGCATTCCACTCGCTTCAATTTGCTTACATAAGGCAATGAATTCATCATAATTTTTAGGTACTTTCCAGCCTTTTTCTTCAAACAATGTCTTGTTGTAGAGAAAACCTCGAATTTGAGCAGGACCAGGAATATAAAATAATTTACCATCTTTTGCGATTGTACTTAAGTTAGGCGTATTATATTGACTTGTAAAATCCATTCCGGCAAGATCAAGTAAACGATCTTCCCAATATTCACTTCCTACATCACGTGGCCAAGTCATCACAATATCTGTTAAGTCATCATGTCGTAATCTAGTTTCATATTCTTTTGCTAGCACCGTATTAGATGTATAGTTACCAACCTGAACAATATCAATATCGTCAAACTTTTCTTCTACTGCTTTTTCAAAGTTATTAATTGAAAAAGCATATTTTGTTAATATTGTAATCTGTGTTCGATCTTTAGATGTTTTCTTTTGTGTTAAGATATCATTCTTTGGTGTACTTATATTACTACTTTTACACCCACTTATTGAAAAGCTTGCTATAAGTATAGATAAACCAATGCAACTAAACTTAGCTAATTTCATGTCAAAGCCTCCTTTCCTACTCACTTAAAGAACAGTTTTTCAAAGTCCTCAATAGACTGTGGTTTCGCAAATACATATCCTTGAATTAGCTCACAATCTATTCTCCGTAACATTTCAACATGTTGTAATTCCTCCACACCTTCTGCTACCGTATGCATAGAAAGGGCTTTTGCCATCATGATAATACTTTGAATAATGGCTTCTGTTTTTTCTACTTCTTCCATATGTGTAAAGAAAATGCGATCTATTTTTAATGTATCAAAAGGTAAATCCTGAATCAGATTCAAGGAAGAATAACCACTTCCAAAATCATCCATAGAACACTCAAAACCTAAAGCGTGAAATTGACTAATAATATATTTTAATTCTTCTTTGTTTTCATATACAATACTTTCTGTCATTTCTATCTCAATATACTTAGCCGGTATTGTGTATTTTTCAAATATCGCTTTATATTGTTCTACAAAGTCTCGGTTCTTCAAATGGGCTCTAGAACAATTGATGGATACTTTTACTAACGTTTTCCCTTCGGATTGCCAACGTTCTAATAATTGACAAACATGTTCAAACATCCAAAGATCCAGGTTAATAATAAAACCATTCTTTTCAAATAATGGAATAAATTCGTTGGGATAAATCATTCCTTCATCATAGCTATTCCATCTAACCAAAGCTTCTGCGCCTTCAATATGGCGTCCATCTACATTGTATTTCGGTTGTAAATAGACCATAAATTCATTATTGTTTAATGCCTCTTCCATTCTATCGGTTAAATGTTTCTCACGAACTAAACGTTTTCTTGCATTTTCATCATAGAAAGCATAATGTACCTTATTGTTATCTGGTAATTCTTCCATAACTTCACGTAAAGCAAGTTTAGCTCGATCTACCATAAAAGGAAATTCAATCGCTTTATCTTGGATGATAAAAACTCCAAATTCCAATATGAGGACTTTCCAATCAAACATACTTTTCATTTGTTCGTTTGCTATATTTTCACACCACTCACTAAAGCGCTTCACAATTTTTTCTTTATTTTCAAATTTCACCAATACACAAAAATTATCCGCAGAGATATGCCCCACATATTCATCTTTATAAAGACCTTTCTCTATTCCTTTTTGAATACAGCGAATTACTTCATCACCTTGTTCTCTACCAAATTCTTCATTTACCATTTTAAACTTATCCACATTGATATAAACAAGTGCAAATGTTTGTTTATTTTGTGCAATAGAGACTTGCATTAATTCATAAAATTTTTGAATCGTATGTCCATTTGTTACGATGTCTACATATGCAATCTCTTCTAAATTACGACGGTTTCGATAGAAAACAAACCAAATATAAATTGCTACAAAAAGGAACATGAGGGTAATAAATCCACCAAATAGAATTGTTAAATTCAAAAATGCATCTGATTTTTCATTGACTGTTTTTGTTGGTACAAAGGTATATAAAAACCAATCGCTAGCCTTTATTGGCGTATACACCATATATACTTTCTCTCCATTTAAAGTTAATGCGAACTGCCCACTTGCATTGTTTTTTATGTCGCTTAGCATAGTTTGAAAATTATCTTCACTTAAATCTTTTGAAGAATGAATCGTCGTAAAGGCATTATATCCAATACTTTCTCCCTGTTTTGCCGAAGAACGAATTACCATCAATCCATTTTTATCAATAATTTGCGAATATGCTTCGCCTCCAAAAGCTTTCATTTTTAAAACATTTTCAAATATCTCTGGTTTATAATTTACAGCGATAGCTACCATGTTTTTATTTGCTATATGCATATCTTTTACAGGGATTGCGAAAACAACATATTCCTTATTATTAATGAGTTGTGAAGGTGACATTGTATTTTTATTATGTAACATTGTGTCACGTAAATAAACACCACTACTTAAAGTAATTGTTTTACCTTCTGAATTATAGGCAACTCCATCTTCATCAATTAACATCATAGTATCAAATTGCCAATGTTTTTGTTGCATTTCTATAACCTCTTGAATATTTTCAAATGTTGATGCTTTTGTATTGTTAATCAATGCATAAATCGTATCAAGTAACGCATAATTATCTTTTATCATAGTGTTCACATCACTACCAATACGCGTTGTTATTTCTTGTAAATAGCCCTTACTTTCTTGTTCTATTGTTTTTTTTAATTCATTATAATGTTGATAACATAATCCACTAATTAAAATGCAAAGCACCAAAAAAAATCCTGCTAAGTTAACAGAAAATCGCCTTTTTTTGATGTTGTTGACTCTAATTTTCATCATATCACCCAATATCCTAAAATCTCTATATGAGTATCTTATCATATTATATTTACTAAAAAAAGGTTATTCGCCTTACATTTCCAAGTTTGTAGAAATTCTTAGACTTTTTAGTTTACCATAGTTAAAATTTATCATTACGCAAAAAAAAGACGACTCCTATTCTTATAAGAAACGTCTTTATGCTATTAATTGGGATTTTTAGTAATACTTAATACTTTATAATCATGTGCTTCTAAATCTTTTTCTAAAGCATCTGTTTGGAAGGTATCAATATGAATAATAATATCTGCACATCCATTATGTTGTGAGTACACGCCTAAGTGTGTAATATTACAATTATTCTTTACAAAGATTTGTGATAGATCCCCAATTGTACCTAGTTCATCTTTTACTGATACACAAACACGACTACCACTTTCACGATATCCAAGAATATCTAAGAAAGAAGATAATACATCATTACTCGTCAGAATTCCAACGACTTCATTTTCATTATTTACAACAGGCAAACAACCAATATCATGTTTAAACATTAACAGTGCTGCATCTTCTAAGAAACGATCTTCTTGAATGGATATAACATCACGAATCATAATAGCATCAACACTTGTTTTTGATAATAAATAGTTTAGTTCATAAATACTTAAGCTGGTTGCTTTGGTTGCGCCATTTTTAGATATCATACCTTCTGTAACTAAGCCTACTAGCTTTTTACCATTCACAACTGGTATACGATGTAATTCACGCTCACTCATAATATCCACAACATCACTAATTTTACTGTTTATATCAATACATACAGGGTTCTTTGTCATTCTATTTTTCACATACATAGATTTATCCTCCTAAATAAGCTTTCTGAATTTCTTCACTACTTCCTAATTCTGCACCTGTTCCGCTCATAATTATTTTACCAGTTTCCATAACATATGCACGATCTGCAATTGATAATGCCATCTTTGCATTCTGTTCAACTAATAATATGGTAGTTCCTTTTGCATTAATATCTTTAATAATATTAAAGATTTCTTTTACAAGAATGGGAGCTAGCCCCATACTAGGTTCATCTAATAGTAATATTTTAGGTCTAGCCATCAAAGCTCTTCCCATTGCTAACATTTGTTGTTCTCCACCAGATAAAGTAGATGCATCTTGATTGCTTCGTTTTCCTAAGATGGGGAATCGTTCATAAATATCTTGTATATCAGCTTTAATACCTTCTTTATCCTTACGTAAATATGCCCCCATGATAATATTTTCATAAACACTCATTCCAGAGAATATATGTCTTCCTTCAGGTACTTGTGTAATGCCTTCTTTTACAATTGTTTTAGCACTTGCTTTCTGTAACGAATTTCCTAAAAACATGATTTCTCCACTCGTTTTTTTAAGTAGTCCACTTATTGTTTGTAAAAGCGTTGTTTTACCAGCCCCATTCGCACCTATTAAAGCAACAATTTCACCTTCTTGAACTTCCATCGAAACATCTTTTAAAGCATGAATAACACCATAGTGGACATTTAAGTTCTTTACATCTAACATATTAAATATCCTCCCCTAAGTATGCTTTAATAACACGCTTATCATTTTTAATTACTTCAGGTATTCCATTTGCTATACACTTTCCATAATCTAATACATAAATACGTTCACAAATTTTCATAACCAAAGACATATCATGTTCAATTAAAATAACCGTCAAATTAAAATCATTTTTAATCTGATGAATTAAGTCCGTTAAATCCGCTGTTTCTTGTGGGTTCATCCCAGCTGCTGGCTCATCTAAAAACAATATTTTAGGTTGTGTTGCTAGTGCTCTAGCAATTTCTAAACGTCGTTGTTCCCCATATGGTAAGTTCTTTGCTAATTCATTACGCTTTTCATATAAGTTTACAATCTTTAATAATTCTTTCGCTTTTTCATCTACTAATTTTTCTTCTTTATAAAAATTAGGAGTTCTTAAGATTGCTTGCAAAGTACCATATTTAATATTCTTGTGCATCGCAATCTTTACGTTATCTAACGTACTTAAATCTTTAAATAATCGAATATTCTGGAAAGTACGGGCAAGTCCATTACGTGTAACAACGTATGGTTTTAACCCACCAATTTCTTTCATTGTACCATTCACATTTAATTGAATACTACCTTCACTTGGTTCATAAACACCTGTTAATAAATTAAATAGTGTTGTTTTTCCAGCACCATTTGGTCCTATTAATCCTATTAATTCTTTTTCATTGATTTCCATATTAATGTTGGATACTGCACAAAGTCCACCAAAGTTCTTTGTAAGTCCACTGATCTTCAATAAATTCATTTTATTCTACCTCCTTATTCTTACCAAATCGTTTAAATAAGGCTGAAATTGTAAACTCTTTTGTTCCAAACAATCCTTTTGGACGAAATACCATAATAGCAACTAATGCAGCTCCATAAATAATCATTCGAATATCAGAGAACTGTGTTAAATACATATTAATAAATCCAATAACTACTGCTGCAACAATACTTCCTGTATAACTTCCCATCCCTCCAAACACAACAAGGATTAAGATATCTACAGATTTATTAAATGTAAATAAATCTGGCTTTACTACATAGTAGTTACAAGCATATAACGCACCTGCAAGACTTGCCAAAATTGCTCCAATTACAAAAGCAATTGTTTTATATTTGGTTGTATTAATCCCCATTGATTCAGATGCAATTTCATCTTCACGAATAGAAATACAAGCTCGTCCTGGAGCACTTCTAGAAAAATTCAACACGATAATTATTGATATAACAATACAAGTTACTAAAAGTGGCCATGTTGTTAATTTAGGTATTCCAAATAAACCAGCAGCACCATTGGTAATTGTCATATTTAAAACAATAATACGTACGATTTCAGAGAATCCTAAAGTAGCAATTGCTAAGTAGTCACCCTTTAATCGCAATGTTGGTATCGCTACAATTAGTGCTACAATTGCACTAATGATACCACCAACCACTACCCCCATCATAAAGCCCATCATGTTAGGGTTTGCTTTGGTAATAATGGCAGTGGCATATGCCCCAATACACATAAACCCTGCATGTCCTAAAGAGAATTGTCCTGTTACTCCAATAATAAGGTTCAAAGAAATTGCTAATATCATATTAATTCCGATTGTATAAATTGTGCTTTGATAATAAAGGTTAATAGCTCCCCCTTGCATCATGATAGTAAGAATTGTTAAGATAATTGTTGTTGATAAAATCCAACAAATATTTAATTTACTAAATATATTTTTCATATCTTACACCTTCTCTTTCACATTTTTGCCTAATAATCCTGCCGGCTTGATGATTAAAATAAGGATTAAAATTGCATATACAACGGCGTCTTTATATAAAGAACTACCGTAAGCTGTAACAAGTGCTTCTACTATTCCTATAAAGAATCCGCCAAACATCGCTCCTGGTATAATTCCAATTCCACCAAAAACAGCAGCAACAAAGGCTTTAATACCTGGTACCATTCCCATCAAAGGGTTAATTGTATTATAATACATTCCAACTAGTACACCTGCTGCTCCTGCAAGTGCAGAACCAATTGCAAATGTATAAGATATCGTCGCATCCACATTAATTCCCATTAGTTTTGCTGCATCCGCATCAACAGAAACTGCACGCATAGAACGTCCAATCTTTGTTTTCTTTACAATAAATGTTAATAGTAACATTAAGATAACAGTAATCGCTAATATATAAATCTGTTGTAATTGTATCTGTAGACCAAATACATGGAATATTTCATTACTCAATGTACTCGGATACGTACGTACTCCTGGTCCCATTACTTTTTGTGTCGTATATTCTATAAAATAACTTACTCCAATCGCCGTAATAAGCGCTGCAATACGTGTTGCATTACGTAATGGCTTATAGGCAATACGCTCTACAAGAACACCAAATAAGCCACAAATAATCATCGCTAATAATAGTGCAAAAAAGAAGTTTAAATGGAATTGCGAAATTGCCATAAACCCAATGTATGCACCTAGCATATAAATATCACCGTGTGCAAAGTTAATTAATTTTATAATTCCATAAACCATTGTATATCCCAATGCAATTAATGCATAGATACTTCCTATGGAAAGCCCATTGATTAATTGCTGTAAAAATTCTGTCATATATTTCACTCCCTATGATGTAAAATAGGAGAAAGAATGCTTTCTCCTATTCATGTATTGTAATATGCTTATTTGTTTGGATCAACCTCTACGGCATCTTTTTGTACTCCATCTACTAATTTTACTACGATAGCAGCTTTCTTAGGCGTATGTGTTTTATCAAATGAGAAACTACCTGTTACACCCTTGAATTCAAGTGCACTCATTGCAGCTTGAACTTTTCCAGCATCTTTGCTTCCTGCTTTTTCAAATGATTGAATCATTACATTTGTTGAATCATAAGCAAGTGCTGCGAACATATTTGCATCTTCATTATATTCTTTTTTGTAGTCTGCGATAAATTTTGTTAACGCATCACTAGCGCCTACTGTAGTATAAGCTGTTGTAAAATAAACATCATTCAAGTTTTTAGCACCAGCAAGTTTTGTTAAGTCTGTAGAATCAAATCCATCTCCACCAACAATTGGAGTTGTAATACCCATTTCTCTTGCTTGTTTAACTATTAAACCAACTTCACTATAGTAACCTGGGATATAAATAACATCAAAGTCTTGTTCTTTAATCTTTGTTAACTGAACTTTAAAGTCCGTATCTTTTGCTACATAATTAAGTGTTGAAACAATGCTTCCACCTTTAGCAGTGAATTTTTCTTCAAATGCTTTTGCTAATCCTTTTGCATAATCGTTACTAGAATCTCCAAAGATAACAGCTTTTGTTTTCTTTAATGTATCATGTGTATAAGTAGCCATTGCAGCTCCTTGGTAAGGATCTTCAAAACATACACGGAAAACATAAGGATATACACTATCTGCAGTTTTACCATCAGCAAGTGTTACATTTGTTGCTGTAGCTGATGGAGAAACAACCAATACTTTGTTATCTGTTGCAATTTGGTACGTTGCAGCAGAAGCTCCAGAAGTAGCTGGTCCTACAATTCCATTAACTTTATCAGACGTAATTAATTTTGTTGCCACATTTGTTGATTCATCTGCTGTAGATTTATTATCTCCTTCAACATATGAATATTTAAATTTATTATCTTTGTTTTCAGCAGCTTGCTTAATTGCAAGTTTTGCTGCTTTGTATTCTGTTGTTCCATAGTTGGCAACTTCCCCAGATAATTCAAAGTTCAATCCAATCTTAACTTCATCATCTTTTGCTTTACTTGAGCTTCCTCCACATCCAACTAATGTAGTAAGTGCCATACAAGATACAGCGGCCATCGCCATTACTTTTTTCATTTTTCCCATCGTAATATTCTCCTTTTCAGATACTCTAAATCAATTAGAAATAAAAATTGATACCCTTATTATAGCAACTACGAAATCTTTTTCAAGTCTTTTCTGAATATTTTCACAAATTTTCATTTATTTGTTCCATTTTATTACATATTGTGAAAATATCATTTAAATTTCATGATAAATTCATTCCTATCCGCTTTCATAATATGCCTAAATGTCATCAAAAAGAAGGCTAAACTATTTGCATTCTATATTAACCACAATATTTATACTATGTTTCTTTTCATCTTATATACTGCCTTTACCCCCGTTTTTTTCAATCTTTACTGATTAAATACATGCTTTACTATATCGATATCAGCCAATGGATACTCCTTTTTCTTACAAAATATTAAGTTTGCTTTTTATTGCATTCTAAAAAAACTATAGTATACTAGTAGCAGTTATTATCGACCAAGGAGGAACGTATGTGTCATAATGATGAGCGCCAGGGCCTACGGGTTGACGAGGTTAACAGTTATCGAAGTATTCGGCGGGTACTGTTACGGTTATTGTGGATCGAAAGAGTGTAGACAAAAGCCAAGATAATAAGGCTACAAAAACTATACTTATCACACACATTTTTTTATTATGCGAAAACAGACGCAACGGAGGAAAATTATATGTGTGGAATCATTGGCTATGTGGGATCTAAAAAGATTTCGAATAGTGTTTTAATTGCAGGTTTAGAAGCATTGGAGTATCGTGGATATGACAGCGCTGGTTTAGCTATTGTTACAAATAAAACAATTCAAACAATAAAAGAAAAAGGAAAAGTAAGCAATCTAAAAAAGAAACTAATGAAATTGCATTTACCACAAGAATGTATTGGCATCGCCCATACAAGATGGGCAACTCATGGCATACCAAATGAAATGAATTCTCATCCTCATACAAGCGGAAAAGTAACACTTGTACACAATGGCATCATTGAAAACTACCATGAAATTCAAAATGAATTAGAAAAAGCTGGCTATCGTTTTATTTCAGATACAGATAGTGAGATTGCAAGTGCCTATATTGATTATCAATATAGTTTAAGTAACGATCCTCAATTAGCTTTAACAAAAGCTTATGAACACTTTCGTGGTTCCTTTGCATTCGCAATCCTATTTGAAGATAAGAGTGATAGTATCTATGCTATGCGTAAAAACTCTCCATTGGTATTAGGCGTTGCACATAATCAAGCATTTCTTGCAAGTGATATTTCAGCTTTTCTAAGCTATACAAATCAATATATAAATTTAAACCATGAAGAAATTGCTTGTTTAAAAATGGACGGAATACAAATTAAGACATTACAAGGAGAATGCATTACACCTACTGTTCATTGTTCAGACTTAGATATAAAAGCCATTCAAAAAGATGGATACGAACACTTCATGTTAAAGGAAATTCATGAAGAACCTGCCGTCATAAAAAATACCATAGATTCTTTTATTCAACATGATATAAAAGACTTATTAAATACCATGCCAAACTTAAGAAAATACAATAATATTCATATAGTAGCTTGTGGAAGTGCAATGTATGCTGGCATGATAGCAAAAAACTTGATTGAAACAAAAGCCCACATACATGTAGATTGTGTATGTGCAAGTGAATATCGCTATTCACACCCTTTCTTTACACCTACCACTTTAGTTATTTTAGTAAGTCAATCTGGAGAAACAGCCGATACAATTGCTGCTTTACAACTTGCTCAAAGTAACAATGTAGATACCTTAGCAGTTGTGAATGTTGTCGGTTCAAGTATCGCAAAAGAAGCCACCTACACATTATATACTCTAGCAGGTGCTGAAATATGTGTGGCTACTACCAAAGCCTATTGTACACAAGTAGTGGTATTGTCTTTATTAGCTTGTTACTTTGCTATTGTCCATGGTTATATGGATGAAAAAGAAATACAACAAATTACAAATGAATTAAAAAACATACACACAAGTGTGCAAGCTTTAATTGAAAGTAAACAATATCTATCAATAGCTAAGACCATCTATGAACACAACGATATTTTCTTTATTGGTAGAGGATTAGATTATGCGTTATCATTAGAAGGTTCTTTAAAGTTAAAAGAAATATCCTATATTCATAGTGAAGCTTATCCTGCAGGTGAGTTAAAACATGGTACCATTTCTTTAATTGAAGAAGGTACACCAATCATTGCTATCGCTACAGACCACCTTTTATATGAAAAAACAATGAGTAATGTAAAAGAGGTAAAAGCTCGTGGTGCTCATGTAATTCTATTAATAAGTGATGATTTAAAAGCTGCTTATAATGATTTTGATGAAGTCATTATAATACCTAAAACAGATTGTTTATTACAAGGTATTTTAAGTGTACTCCCTTTACAATTGCTTGCTTATGAAATAGCAAAACTAAGAGGATGCGAAATTGATCAACCTCGTAATTTAGCAAAATCAGTAACTGTTGAATAACTAAAAAAAAGACCTCGGTCTTTTTTTAGTTCATTCCTAACATCATTCCAACAACTTTCATAAACGCATTCATTAATGTTTCTCTTGCTGCAAACAAAGGTCCATTCAACGTACCTGTAGCTAGTAACAACATAATAACAATCATGAAGTAGTTTTCATATCTCATTAATTTAAAATATGTTTCTTCATTTAATATCCCAGTAAGTATTTTAGAGCCATCTAAGGGTGGAATAGGAATAAGATTAAAGATACCTAGCCCTAGATTAATTTGTGCTAAGATAAGCATAAAAACAAAGATATAATGAACTACAGCATTTTGATAATAAAATCCAAACTTAATCATTAACCCATAAATCAAAATAGCGATAAAGGCAACAATAAAATTCATAAAAGGTCCTGCCAATGCAGTCCACATCATACCCTCTTTTTTATTATGGTAAAAATAAGGATCAACCTGTACTGGTTTTGCCCATCCAAACCCAAAGAACAACAAAGAAAGTGTTCCCATAGGATCTAAATGCTTGAAAGGATTCAACGTCATTCTTCCTTGACTCAATTGTGATTTATCCCCAAGCTTATAAGAAACAAAAGCATGGGCAAACTCATGGGCTGATAAAGAAATAACAACAGCTGGTAATATATAAATTAATTTTTGTAGAAACGAATTTAAATCAAACATAAAATACCTCCATATGGTTGTAACATAGTATATCACATATACTATGGATTTCAACGTTTGACGACTACTTTCTCAACCTTCTATTTTGGTTGCATACTCCTATTATTCAAATGTAAAAATAGACCACCTTCTTTTCTATCAAAGAAAGTGTCTATCATTTTTTTACGCATATGCCTTATCTACTAAGTGTTTAATTCCGCTGACAATCCACGCTACAACTGTCCACATACAAGTCGATACAATTGCCCCAAATGTATCCAAATACACATCTTTCAGCGAAGAAGTCCTCCCCGTATAACGTTGATGTAGTTCATCTGCAAAAGCAAAACAGAAACAAATACCAATCGTTAATATAAAACGCCAAGTCTTATTCACGCCTAATATTGCTAAGGTTATATACACTCCTGTTGCCAATATAAAGTAGATTGAAAAATGGGCAAGTTTTCTAATATTACTATTCCAATCACTTCCATAAGGAGAGTGCATAATAACAAAATACTTAATACGATCATTTAAAGCCATCCCTTTTTTTGACACATTTAAAGTAGCGTTTATTTCTTCTTTAACCTTTTCTGTAACCAATTCACTTCTAATATTACTAGTCTCCCCATTTTCTGCTGATAATGAATAAATGGAATACATAATAGTTCCACATACTCCTAAAAATAGCATTGCACATAATATCCTAATTCCCATATTCTTTTTTTTCATCTAACCACCACCCTTTATTTCGTTTATTTTAGAACATATCATAAAGATGTACAAGTACATTCTAATAATGTCATAAAAGATTAAGAAAAGGAAACGAACAATTATTCGCTTCCTTCTTTTATTATTTTGTTTTTTCGATGATTTCGCTAAAGTCAGCAACTTTTAAACTTG
>JAVWIF010000040.1:11877-17188 GCA_036639635.1 Longicatena sp. | reverse complement strand
AGTACAAACAAAGGAACTATCCTCATGAATATGAGACGATAGTTCCTTTTCTTTATATTAATATTAGAATCCTAAATATTACATAATCTATATTATGCGAAGTAACTAATTCGAATAATAACAATCTGAATCATAGATAATCATTAATTTAACTTTTTGTTAATTATAATCAATATATTATGTCTCTCATTTGCAATGAGTGAATAAAAGATGGAACATTGTCCATCTCATTGTAATTAGTCATCATTATTTCTTCCGAGTACCATAAGTAGTATTCTCAATATTTGTGTAACTGTAGATAATACTGCCGCTACATAAGTAAATGCAGCAGCATTTAACATACCTTTTGCTAAATACGTTTCATCACTGTTTATAAATTGTAATTGTGTTAGTTGTTTAATCGCTCTTGAAGATGCATTAAATTCCACAGGAAGTGTAACCACTTGGAATAATAATACAATTCCAATAAGCGCAATACCAAGATAGACAATCATAGGTGTTGATGCAAACAAGAACAATCCTAACACTAGGACTACCCACCCTAGTTTAGATGCTATGTTAGCCATCGGCAACAATCTATTTCGAATACTAATGGCTCCATAATGTTCTTTATGTTGTATGGCGTGACCAACTTCATGAGCTGCTACACTAATTGATGCAATACTTGCATTATAGAAAATATCTGGTGACAAACGTATAACGTTATGTACTGGATCATAGTGATCAGACAATGTACCACCATTTGCTACTTCTACACGAACATTCATTAATCCATTTGCATCTAAAATACGACGCGCAACATCTTCTCCTTTGATTCCCTTTTCATTAGGAATTTGTTTATATTTATGGTAAGCTGCTTGAACACGTGATTGTGCAATCATAACAATACCAAATGCTAAGATATATAAGAAATACTGAGTAAAAAAATCATTCATATAAAAACATCCTTTCTATTTGTTAGCTATTATACCACAATTCGTATAGTTTATGATAGAAAAAAAGTCGCTTATGTAACATAACATAAACGACTTTTTCTAGCATATTATCAGCTAATTACTTTACAGCTTCTTTTAAAGCTTTTGCTGCTTTAAATTTTGGTGATTTAGAAGCTTTAATTTGAAGAGGTTCTTTAGTGGCAGGGTTAATTCCCATACGAGCTGGTCGTTCACTGATTTCGAATTTTCCAAAACCAGAAATATCAACTTTATTACCTTTTGAAAGTGTACTAGCAATTTCTTCAAATACAGTTTCTACTGCAACAGTTGCGTCTTTCTTAGTAATTTCTAATTTTTCTGCAACAACATCTACTAATGCTTTTTTGTTTAAAATTTCACTCATGTTTTCTTACCTCCAACATAGTTATATAATACCATTTAGAGGTACTTTTTTCAATATATTTCTTTAAAAAATAGCTAATATTGTCATATATTTTGTCTTTTCTAAGCGTTTTCTATAAAACTATTGCTATTACGTTACCTTTCCCTTTATTTACAAGCTTTGTAAGAATATCTTGTAAGCGTACACGAGCAGCTTCTGGAATCATCGATAGTTTAGCATTTAAACCATCTCGTATCAAATCTGACAATTTTCTTCCGAAAATATCACTATCCCAAATGCTTTGATCATTGGTTTGCTCATCTCTTAATAAATAATGAATTAATTCTTCACTTTGTTCTTTAGAGCCAATAATTGGTTCAAAGCTACTTTCAACATCAACCTTAATCATATGAATACTTGGCGCAATTGCTTTTAGTTTCACACCGTAACGGCTTCCTTGTTTAATGATTTCAGGTTTGCTTAACGCAATATCTTGCAATGACGCACTAGCAAATCCATACCCTGTTTGTTTTACCATCTTTAAAGCACTTGATATGGCATCGTATTCTTTTTTTGCTTTACTATAATCTTGCATTAAAGCAATCAGTTGTGCTTTATCTTTAATATCAGTTCCAATAATTTCTTTTAATATTTCATTATATAATCCTGGCTTTATTGTAATATCTACATTTACAATGCCTTGTCCTGTATCAATGGTTGCTAAGTTACTATTCTCAATATTTTCGTTTGTATTTAATACTGTTGTTATACTTTCTACTTCACGTAAGCGATCAACACTAGCCATGCTTTCTTGTATTGTTTCATTAAAGCTTTTCTTTAACCAATGTTCATCATTCAAGATAGCAATCCATTGTGGCATATTAATATTAATTTGTGAAACTGGAAATTCATAAAGAGCTTCACGTAAAACATCGTGAATATTTTCTTCATTCATATGGTTAACAGAAATTGGTAATACTGGCACTTCATATTTTTCTTTTAATTTATCAACTACACTTTTGCATGCAACACTATGAATATCTGTACTATTTACAATAATAATAAATGGCTTTCCAATCGTTGTTAACTCTTCAATAACTTCAGCTTCAGCTTCTATATAAGCCTCTCGTGATAAATCAGCAATCGAACCATCTGTCGTAATCACGATCCCAATCGTAGAATGATCTTTTATTACTTTTTGCGTACCTGTTTTAGCCGCTTCATTAAATGGTACCGGTTCATCATTCCAAGGCGTACGAACCATACGTATACCATCCTCATCTTTATATCCTTTGGCTTCTGGTATTACGTATCCAACACAATCAACAAGCCTTACATTAACATTAAATCCATCTTCAAACTCAATACTTGCTGCATTATTAGGGACAAATTTAGGCTCTGTAGTCATGATTGTTTTACCAACACCGGCTTGTGGCAGCTCATCAATCATGCGCGCTTTTTCATACTCATCATGTACATAAGGAATAACAGCTTTCTCCATAAACTCTTTTATGAAGGTTGATTTTCCAACACGTACAGGACCAACTATCCCTAAGTATATATCACCACCGCAACGTTGTGCTATATTTTTCATAATCTCTGTGGTATTCATTTGTAATCCTCCCTTAGTCATTCTAAACTTATGTAAAAATGCTTAGGTTTATGCCTAGATAAAAAAAATATCTCAATTCGAGATATTTTATTCAAGTGTTCCTACGTCGCTTAAGCTTAATTCTTTATTTTGTTCTAAAGCCCATTTAATACCCCAATTATTCATAAAGATGATTAAGTTACGTCCTTTTAAATCACGTACTCTTTTTGAATCACTTGTCAAATTTAAAGTATTTGGATCTATATTTTGATTATCAATCCAACGAACACATTGATAAGGTAGTATTTCTAATTTAATAGCAACATTGTATTCACTTTTTAAACGTTGTTCTAAAACATCAAATTGTAAAACACCTACCCCACCTACAATAATTTCTTCCATACCAATGTTAATCTCTTGAAATACTTGAATTGCTCCTTCTTGTGCTATCTGCGTAATTCCCTTAGTAAATTGCTTACGCTTCATAGTATCACGCTGTGTTACGCGAGCAAAGTGCTCTGGAGCAAATGTTGGAATCTTCTTAAAAGTAAACTTTAGTGCGGGATCACAAAGTGTATCTCCTATTGAAAAGATACCTGGATCAAAGACCCCTATGACGTCTCCTGCATAAGCTTCTTCAATAATCTCACGATCTTGTGCCATAAATTGTTGGGGTTGAGATAGCTTAATCTTTTTGTTTTGTTGCATCAATGTAACTTCCATACCTTTTTCAAATTTTCCAGAACAAATACGCATAAAAGCAATACGATCACGATGTGCTTTGTTCATATTGGCTTGTATCTTAAATACAAATGCTGAAAAATGTTCATCTAAAGGATCTATTTCTCCTTCACTAGATTCTCTTGGTAAAGGAGAAGATGTTAAGTCTAAAAAATGAGATAAGAAAGGTTCTACACCGAAGTTGGTTAAGGCACTACCAAAGAAAACAGGAGTCATTTCACCTTTTGATAATGCTTCATGTGAGAATTCACTACCAGCAACATCTAATAATTCACTATCTTCTTTTAATTGATTATAAAAGTGTTCTCCTAATAGTTCTTTAGAAGTATCATCTTCCAAGGTTCCTTCCACAACTTCTGCAAAATCTTTTCCATGGTTTCCACCTTTAAAAGATACAATATGTTTAGAATCACGTTCATATACGCCCTTAAATTCTTTACCTGAACCGATTGGCCAATTCATAGGATATGTTTGAATTCCTAATTCTTCTTCAATATGTTCCATTAATTTAAAAGGATCCATTGCTGCACGATCCATTTTATTGATAAAAGTAAAAATTGGAATATTACGCAATAAACAAACACGAAACAATTTCTTTGTTTGTGTTTCTACTCCTTTACTAGCATCAATTACCATAACAGCACTATCCGCTGCCATTAAGGTACGATATGTATCTTCTGAGAAGTCTTGATGACCTGGCGTATCTAGAATATTAATACAAAAATTATGGTATTCAAATTGTAGAACGGAACTTGTTACTGAAATCCCTCTTTGTTTCTCTATTTCCATCCAGTCACTAACTGCGTGTTTATTTGCTTTCTTTCCTTTTACACTACCTGCCTGTAAAATGGCACCTCCATATAAAAGTAATTTTTCTGTTAATGTAGTCTTACCTGCATCTGGATGAGAAATTATCGCAAAAGTTCTTCTTTTTTTTATTTCATTGACATAGTCTGCCATTGTTCATTCCTCCAATACGTTAACTCTAGTGTCGCGTGTTTTATTATACATGTTTTTACCTATAAAATCTAGTAATCATGAAATAAAATACGATACCTTGTAAGAAGTTGGTATCGTATTTTATATTCATTCGCTATATTTGTTTAATAAGCGTTCATATTCGTTTATGGATACTGCTTTAGAAAAATAATAACCTTGGATGCAATCACAGTTTAATTCCTTACATAAAGCAATTTGTTCACTTGTTTCAATACCTTCAGCAACTACATCCATGGATAATTCTTTTGCCATAGATACAATGTTTTTTACTATGATTTTCCCACGTTGTGAATTAACGCTATCGTTAAAGAAGTTCTTATCTATTTTTATAACATCTACATGAATATCTTGTAACATATTTAAAGAAGAATAACCACTTCCAAAATCATCCATCGCAATATTAAATCCATGTTTATGTAATTCATCATTAATAGCAATTAAAGTATCCACATCTTCAAAGAACATACGTTCTGTTATTTCAATTTCAATATAAACAGGATCCACATCATATTTTTTTAAAATTGCTAATAGTGATTCAATATAATTGGGAGCATATAAGGTTGTACGTGCCTGATTAATAGATATTGGTAATAATACTACTCCTTTTTCTTTCCAATCACGCAGCGTGCGACAAGCTTGTTCTACCATATACATATCTAATTC
>JAVWIF010000040.1:0-11777 GCA_036639635.1 Longicatena sp. | reverse complement strand
CTAATTCATAAAGTAAAAAATGATATCACATTCGATATCATTTTTAATTAAATCATTAACGTGTACGTTCTCTTGCTAAAATACGTAATGTAGTTCCATTAAAATTAAAGGCTTCTCGTAATTTGTTTTCAAGATAACGTTTATAACTAAAGTGCAATAAATTCGGATCATTGACAAATAAAACAATCGTAGGAGGCGCAATAGCAACTTGTGATGCATAGTATACTTTTAGACGTTCTCCTTTATGTGTTGGTGGAGGCGTAATTAACTGAGCATCCATAATAACTTCATTCAAAACATTGGTTGGTACACGTAATAATGAATAATCATGTACTTCATCAATCATTGGTAATAAAGTATGAATACGTTGTTTCTTCAAAGCTGATACGTATAAGATAGGTGCATAACTCAAGTATAAGAAATGAGCACGAATCTCTTTTTCGATTTTTACCATCGTCATTTCATCTTTATCAACAGTATCCCACTTATTATAAACAATAATAACACCTTTACCAGCTTCATGAGCAAAACCTGCTACATGCTTATCTTGTTCTCTAATACCACTTTCTCCATCAATCACAACAAGTACAACATCACTACGCTCAATCGCACTCATAGCTCTTAAAACAGAATATTTTTCAATGCTTTCATAAACTTTTCCACGTTTTCTAATACCTGCAGTATCTATCACTACATAGTCTTTTCCTTCACGTTTAAATGGTGTATCAATGGCATCTCTTGTTGTACCTTCAATATCCGATACAATAACACGTTCTTGATTTAACACCGCATTAACTAATGAACTCTTTCCAACATTAGGTCGACCAATGACACAAAACCTAGTCATTCCTTCGTATTCATCTTTTTCTTTTTGTGGGAAGGCATGAATTATTTCATCCAACATATCTCCCACTCCAATTCCATGAACTCCAGAAACAGCAATTGGTTCACCTATTCCTAGGTTGTAGAATTCATAAAGTTGCATAGTTTGTGCTTGATCATCAATCTTGTTGACAACAAGTATTACTTTCTTGTTAGTTTTTTGTAAAAGACGTGCAATGTATTCATCATCACTTGTAATTCCTTCACGCCCACTAACAACAAAAACAATACAATCAGCTTCATCTATAGCAATTTCAACTTGCATTCTTATTTCTGCTTGAAAATCTTGGTCTTCTAATTGAATACCACCTGTATCAATGACACGAAATTCTTTAGTTAGCCATTCCGCTTTTCCATAAATACGATCACGTGTAACTCCAGGTGTATCTTCAACAATACTTTTTCTTTCTCCAATAATACGATTGAAGATTGTCGACTTTCCAACATTTGGACGTCCGACGATAGCTACGATTCCATTTATCATACAATTTTTCAGCTCCTATGTTATTGCTTAGGAATCAGATTAGCGATGGCACTTACAACTTCTTGAATACTCATATTGGAAGTGTCAATTTCTACAGCGTCATCCGCTTTTTTCAAAGGAGAATTTTCACGATTCATATCTTGATAATCACGTGTTTCAATATCCTTATAGATTTCATCATAATCTGCTTCAATATGTTTTTCAACATATTCTTTATATCTTCTCATTGCTCGTGCTTCTACACTAGCAATCATATAAACTTTTACTTCAGCATCAGGTAAGACAACACTACCAATATCACGTCCATCCATGATATATCCTTTTCCTTTTGCTGTTGCTTGTTGTAATGCAACAAGTTTTGCTCTTACTTTTGGAAACGTTGAAACATTACTTGCCATCATCGAAATATCGTTTTCACGAATCTCTTTTGATACATCAACATCATTAATAAAAACATTTCCAAGTGAATCAAATGTTATTTTCATCTTTTCAATCATCTGTGTTAACGCATTCTCATTACTTTGATCAACTCCACGATTTTTAGCATAATAGGCAACACAGCGATACATTGCTCCTGTATCTAAGTGCGAAAACTTTAAATCTTTCGCTAGTATTTTGGCAATTGTACTTTTTCCGGCAGCGCTAGGACCATCTATCGCAATATTAAACTTCATTTTCTAAAAACCTCCTGCTTTCCAAATAGTATATCCAATAAAACCAATAATAGCTGTTAAAACAAGAATCAAAAAATACAAAATAATATTTAAAACTTTATTATTTTTTTCTACACCATCAGATAAATCCGTTAATTCATCTTCGTATTCATTTAATTGAGTTTTTAATTGTTGCGTTTCTTCAATTAATTTTTTATGTATTTTATCATCTTTTAAAATAGCAGCACGACTATTTTCTGTAAATAGCATATTCTCATCTTCAAAATCAGGTTGAATCACTTTTTTTTGGATTGCTTTTTTATCTTCTTTTTTTGTTGCTAGTATAGGATTACTATCTAGAATCAACTCACGTGTCGCATAAATATCTTCATTTGTTGGAATTGGTTCGTTTACAATTTCATTTTCCTCACGAATTAGATTTTCAACTTCATTTGATATTTCTTCTTTGCTTAATACTGCTTGATTTGCCTCTTCTTGTTTTTCGTTCTCTTCTTTAATATCTTCAAGATAGTGGGCACGTTTTGCTCGATTAGTAGCATTCAACTGGGAAAGTATATCAACTTGTGTGTTTTCACTTTCACGATTGCCATTTTTTATATTATATTCACGAACTTCTTTAATAAAGTCATCTAAATATTCATTTGTAAAAGTATCATCCACAACGCGTTTTTGTGGAATTTCTTCTTCTAATGTTTTTTCTCTTTTTGGTGTTGTTTCATTTTCTTCGTTTATTGCAACTTTTTTAAAGACAGAAGAATTAAAACTCTGTAAAGTTTTTACCTGCTCTTCACTATTTTCTTCATGTAAGGGTGTATTAATATTATTATCAGTATCAATAGACTTTCTAAGTTCTTCATATTTTTTTATACGCGACATTTTTTCCATTTGAATTACCTCCTAATCTATCCTTTATTATACCAAAAATAATAGTACTTGGATACTTATTCTTAATATTAATTCATGAATAGCAAAAAAAAGAAACTTACCTTGGGTAAGCTCCTTAATTATTTTGCTCTACCTGAATACTTTCCGTCTGCAGTAGAAACTAAAATCATTTCATCTTGATTAATAAATAAAGGTACTTTAATTTCAAGACCAGATTCTAAAACAGCATTTTTACTAGCTGAAGTAGCAGTATCCCCTTTTACTCCTGGTTCACAACTTTCAATTTTCAAAGTTACTTTATCTGGTAAAATAACCCCTAATATTTCACTTTCATACATTGAAATATTAACATTATCATTTGCTTTCATAAAGTTTCTTTCCCAAGTTAAGCGATCCTTTGGAATTTCAATTTGTTCATAGGTTTCATTATCCATAAACACCAAATCTTCATCTGTATCATATAAATATTGCATTTCTTTTTTATCGATTCGTGCAGGTGTAATCTTTTCTCCTCCACCCCAAGATAATTCAACATTTGATCCGGTACGTAAATTTCTAACTTTTGCTTTTACGACCATTGCAGAACGTGCAGTTTTATTTTGGCTTTGTTCTAATACAATAAATATTTCTCCATCTTGTTCGATTGTCATTCCTGGTTTTAAATCATTTGAGCTAATCATAAGTATGTCACCTTTCTCATTCGTTACTCTTATATTTTAAAGGTTTTCATACATTTGTCAAATTTTTTTAACATTTTTGTATGTATTTCATATCAAATTAGACTTTTGTAGCGAATACTATCAACAAATAGGAGAAACGAAACAAAGGTGATCAAATATAAATACCAAAACATACCAAAATTCATGCGTATATGAAATCCTTCTAAAATACATAAGAAAAATAACACCATAAAAAAGACCATAACATAATCTTTTCCTTCAATGCTGATACAAGTTCCTTCTTGATAAAAAGATTTAAAAACATATAAAGCAACTATATAAACCGGTATAAAAGCATACGCCAAAGAAGGTATAAAATTTAAACCAATCCCAATAAAAATAAATAATATAAAACAAAAGGTGCTTACTACTAATGTCATATTTAAAACCTCCGTTATATAGTATGCCTTTTATTTATGACACATATGTATAGTCCATCAATATTTTATTTTGTAAATCAATACGTGCTTCAATTTGATGATTTTGATAGGTAATATATACTTTTTCATCAATATATTGGTAGGTAATTAAAACATGATAAAAACTTTCCATCGTTTCACTTGTGCTACTTGTATCATCAGTTGTTTCTTTAGGCATCGTTGTTTCTTCTTTAATCTTGGCTTTTATTGTTTTTATGATATGTAAATCAATATAGGCAAGTTGCGTGTATTCTTTTTTTAAGACAGTGCTAAACGTTTCAACTATCGTGGTAAGCAATATTGTAAAAGCCAAAAAAATGCTTAATAAGAGCATACCATAAACACTAATAAACCCCTTTTTATTCACAGACCAGTAAAGCTTCTGTCTTTGTTGTTTTACGTGTATACGAAACATAATAGCATGCTCCTTCCTTTGTAAATGTGCTCTCATTTATTTCTTGAAGAAAAATTTCATAACCATCACGCGCTACCAAACGATTTCGATGATACCCTAACGTTCTTTCTTTACCATGATATTGGAAAGTTAAATTGTCTCCTTCAATGAAATAGTTTTCTCCTTGTGCCAACATTAAACGTATTTGATGTATAGCAATACGATCTTCACTCCAATATGTTGGTTGTGACAAATGTTGAAGCAATCGAACACAATGCACTAGTAAAATACTTGCTAAACTCACACACAATAATGCAACTAAGACTTCAACGAGTGTAAAGCCTTTATTCTTCTTCATAAATTGCTTGTATCAAGTCATCTTGAAATCCTCTCTTATGAAGTAGTGATATTTTAGAATAGGTTAGAACACTGACAACTAAAATACTAACTAGTAAAGCACAAATCATAAATAATAACAAAGCTTCTATTAAAACCATACCACGCTTATTTAACATACATTCGACCACTTCCTAATTGCACAATTAATTTTGCTTCTTTATTTTGTAGACTACATTGAACACTTTGTGCACGTGATACATTCCCCATTTCATTAAATAAGAAAGGATTTCCATGACACTCGACATTATATTTTAAATCATAGTCGTGTTTTTGTATGGATAAAACATTTCCATTAAAAGCAATTGTTATATTTTGTTTCGTAAGCATTGCATGATCTTGGGCTGCCATTAGTTTCTGACGAATTGTTTCCATTTCATAACGTAATAAAATACCTTTATTTGGAGCAATCAGCGGAAACACGAATAAAAGAATACTAATAACACTGAGCACCAATAACATCTCTAATAAGCTAAAACCTTTATTGTACATGTGCTTCTCCACCCGATATGGCAATAATTTTTCCATCAGGACAACGTGTTTGGGTATCTTTCAAGTAGCCTTTCGCAATTAAATCCTGCATACTAGTCGGTGGAACTAAATTTTCTACTTCATATAACAAGATTTGGGCATTTGCCACTTCTACCAATGCTTCACAACCCTTTTTACGAATAATCTGTTCTTTTTGTTGTATATTGGGGAGTGTTAATAAAAAAACAAGAGCAATAATAGATAGGACTATCATCATCTCTAATATAGTGAAGCCTTTCTCATTAGCTTTCATAAAATCTCCTTTACATGTTTTCTAACATATTGAGTGGAATTAACATGATTTGAAACACGATTAAAACAACCACTCCAACAAATCCATAAGCAATACATTGAATGACAATACTCACTTTTTTAATTAATTGTTGCCAAACATATTCTTGTTGTTTCATAAATGCTAAGAGTGTATCTTCTAATGAACTAGCACTTGCTCCAACACGAAAAGATAATCGAAAAGATGCATTTAAGAAACTGCATTGTTCAATAGTACTTAGCATATCCAATCCATTTTCTAACTCCATACTTAATTTTCCAATAAAAAAAGCAAATAAACTTTCTTTTTTTATCATTTTTAAATACAGCATAGCTTGTTTTGTAGAAACCCCTCTTTTTTCTAGCTCTATTAAATATCCACTAAATAAATAAGAAATATAGTCAGCAATCATTGGTACTTTATGATGCAGTTGATTTAAAAAAGAGATTCTAAGAAGAGTAGATTTACGCAACACAAGATAAAAAAGAAATAAACAAATAAATAAACATGTAACAAGAATACAACTTCCTTTAATGAATTGTACGAGGATCATTAATGAATGGAAATCATTACTAACCTCAAAGCTTTGTAGCATTTGTGGAATAATCATACTTGAAAATATCCAAAGCATAATAAAAGCAAATATAAAGATAAAAAGCGGATAAGCAGCACTTTTTAATAGTTTCTTTTGAAGACCTTTTTCAAAGCGTAGTAGTTGTAGGCTACTTTGAATTGCTTGTGGTAAAGGTGTAATTTTAAGAAAGAACATTAAATGTTCACTAAAGCGATCTCCTTGTTTTTGAATGAGTACTTCTTGTAAATCTAATCCTTTTTCTAAAGCATTTTGTATAATGCTCTGATTGATATGCAAAAAGCTTAAAGCATCCATTAAAGGATAACCACAATTTAACAATTCAGCTAAGAATTCCCAATTATTTACACTAAGGTGCAAGGTCGTAGCTTGCTTCTTTTTTGGTGATTTTATTATCTTCCACAGCATGTTGGATTTGAGCGAAGATATCTTCGTGATTTTTTGGCAACTCTTTGTTTGTAAAGTATTGTTGTAAATCTTCTTTTTCGAGTATTTCATAAATACAGATTCTTCCTTTCTTTCCTTTTTCAACGAATAAGCGTTGAGAACTTATGGCAGTGAGGGTATGATGCAAGTCATCTTCACTTAATCCGAACTCTAGCAAGCGTTTAATCGCTTCTGTGCAACATTTAGCATGAATCGTAGTAAATATCAAGTGACCACTTAGTGCACTCCTCAGTAACATTCTAGCTGTATTTGCATCACGTATTTCACCAATCATAATAACATCAGGATCATGGCGCATTAGTTGTTTAATTCCTTCTTCATATGTAAAGTTGCTTTTTTCATTAATTTGTAATTGTAAATACGCATTGTCATAAATCTCAATTGGATCTTCTAGAGAAACAACATGCAACTTGTTTTCTAAAGCAATTCTTTTTAAAATAGCATGTAAGGTTGTGCTTTTTCCACTTCCTGTAGGTCCACTTAAGATGATTAGACCACTACGCGTTTTCGTCCACCCAAGAAAGCTATGGTATTGTTTTTTTTGATAACTCAAGTCTTCAAGTCTAATTTCTTCATGATTATTTAAAATACGTAATACGGCTGTTTGTTTATCATTTGTAACCAATAAAGAAAAGCGAAAATATAGTAATTCTTTTTGAAACTCATAATGAAAATTACCACTTTGTGGAGCATTTGAATTTCCTAAATCTAAATCACTAATATATTTCAAATAATTAAATAAGCTAACATCAAATAAAGTATTATGTATTTCTTCAAGACCATCGATTCCACGCATCATTACACTTACTTTTTGTTGTGTAAGCGTAAAGTGAATATCAGTTACATTGTTTTTCTTTGCTAAATGTAACAATTGATTAAACTTCTCTTTCAAGGTATTCACCTCCTTTTACTATATATATACGTAATGTTTTATTAAAAATCCTAAAAAAAAAGACGAAATATAAAATTTCATCTTTTAGAATTGTAAATAAGGGTTATATAATAACTCTGTTTTTAAAGTCGTACTAGGTCCATGACCTGGATATACAATTAGTTCTGGATCTAAAGTATCTTTTATCATCTTTAATGTTTGCATCATTTTTGTATTACTGCTAGTAGCTAAATCCGTACATCCAATACTTCCTTGAAATAAAACATCTCCACAAAACAAGTTCTCATTCCAAAGAATCATAGTACTTCCTTCACTATGTCCTGGTGCATCAATGGCTTCAATTACAAAAGCTCCAATGGTGTTTTTACCTCTTTTTAAGATCGTTGGTGGTGTTTTCACAATGATTTGTTCACCTAGTGAAAAGTTCAAATTAGGATCTGTCAATAAAGGTATTTCAATATCGTTAATATATACATTACACTTATATTTTTTCGCAAGCGCATCTACACCTGCAATATGATCAAAGTGCGCATGTGTCAAAACAATCCCATCTACAATCCCCTCTTTTTCATCAATAGCATTTTGTAAACGCATTGATTTACTTCCTGGATCAATGAGTAAGACATGGTTATCTTCCCACAATACATAGGTATTTACTTGTACCATTCCAAGTACAAAAGTTTCTATATTTTTCATCTTTTACACGAATAAAAAAGACCAGACTTGGTCCTTCTTATTTTTTCTCCTTATGTGAAGTTTTTTTGTTACAACGTGGGCAAAATTTTTCAATTTGCATACGTTCTGGATTTTTACGTTTATTTCTAGTTCCGATGTAGTTTTCTTCTCCACAGTCAGAACATTTGAAAGTAATTCTATCTCTACTCATGGTGTCCCTCCTCGTACTTGCTTGGAAATTATATCATATTCTATTTGAAAATGCTAATATTTTTTTAAAAACTCTTCTAAAACTTTCGGCATGATTACATCTGCACATAAGTTGGCTTGTACATTTTGGGTATTACTACCACTTGTTGGCACAGAACAAGCAAATGATACCTTTGGCTTCGCATCATAAGGTGCATATCCAATTAGTGATGCATTCGTATATTGACCGACCTCAGCTGTACCTGTTTTAGCTGCTGCACTTACCGGTAAATTATTCAAACCACCACAGTGACCACCGGCAACACAAGCACGCATTCCTTCTTGAACAGTCTTTAAACTCTCATCTTTACCATTTAAGGTAGAGAGTACTTTTGTTTTATTTTCAAAAACAGTATATTCACTATTTACTTCACTGGCACTACGCACCAATTTTGGTTGTACTTTATTGCCACCATTTGCCACAGTTGAGGCATATTGAGCTAATTGAATAGGCGTATAACTATCATATTGTCCGATGGAATAGTCAAGTAAACGTCCTCCAAGTGTTGAAAAATCTTTAAATCCATTTGCTTCATTAGGAACATCTAATAGTGTTTTTGTACCTAAACCAAACATGGAATAATAGTTACGCATCAATTGGAATGTCTTCTTAGAAGCATCTTGTGAAATTCCTAGTGGTTTATCATATTGATAAGAACCACCAGCTAGTTTTATAACGGAATCAAACATAAAGACATTACTAGATACCTCTAATGCGCGTACTGCATTAACAGGTCCCCAAGGTTGGAAACTTTGTTTTATACCAGTACCTGCTATTTTCATAGGCGCATCATTGATGATCGTATCCTTCGTTATAATACCTTCTTCAAGCATCATATAGACCGTTGCACCTTTGACAACTGACCCTGGTTGATACGCATCTAAATAAGCACCACTAGAATAGTTTTGAACATTTCCTTTTTCATCTTTATATTTACCACTCATTGTATATACTTCGCCACTGTTAGGATTCATTAAGACAACAATGGCTTTATTAAACTTTTCACGACCAGCAGATCCTGCATACTGTTTCACTACGTCGCTTAAAATATCATCTACTTTTTGTTGTAATTCAACATCAATTGACAAATGTAAATCATAGCCATTTTTTCCACTACTCACTTCACTCATTAATGCCGTACCATCCACATCATAACTAATATCACTAATCTTTGGCGTACCACTTAATATGGATTCATATTGTTCCTCTAAACCAGATTTTCCTACTTTAGCAGTTAGGCTATAACCTAATGATTCATAATAATTACGTAATTCAGAAGGTACTCCTTGCTTTGTTGTAGTAATACTACCTAACACATCACGAAACGTATCTTCATATGGATATTCACGTTTCCAAGAGCCTAAATCTACATTAAAGCCTTGAAACTGATCCTTATTCTCTGTTAAATAAGCAACATCATTTTCACTTGCATCTTCAATAATCACTTTATTTTGATTGCTAGGTTGCTTACGCATTAACAAGTATACGCTAAATGCATCTTTTATATCTTGATTCGCTATATCATCTACCATGTCTTGTGTAATTCTACTACGTATGAGTGTTTCTTGTTGCGCTGCACTAAGTTCTAACTCTTTTTCTTTTAATAAATTAGTAGCACCATCTTTTTTCCCATTTTTATCCGTATGTAAAAAGATATATAAATCTTGATAATCTGATGCTGTCATATTTTTACTATTGATAGCAAAGCGTTTCGCAAATTTTTGTGCAAGTTCCCATTGTTCTTTACTGCTTACTCCTTTGGGCGGAAAATAAATAATGTTATGAGCTGCAGCCGTTTTTGCTAAAACTTTCCCATTACGGTCTACCATTTGTCCGCGGCTTGTTGCATCTACTTGTTTTTGGGAAGAATAATTTTCAAGTTTTATTTTATAGGATTCATTATCATATATCTGAATAAATACTAAGCGAAGAGCAATGATACTAAAGACACCAACAATAAATAAGGAGAATATAAAGATTCTTTTATTCACTATTTTTTGATAGTCATTTTGTGATTGTAACACATCTGAACTTCTTCTTAATTTTTTTTGATCCAAATTTCGAAAAGGATTTCGTAACACTTGCGCCTCACCTCCTGCCACATATTATAATACAAATACCTAATAAATTGCTACCTTATTGTAAAAGAAATGAATTTTGTTTATAATAAAGAAGCGAGGTGAGTAGCATGTTAAGAACAGATACTAAAAGTATGCAAGTACGTGATTTACAAATCGGTGGTCAACAAAAAGTGATCATCCAGTCCATGTGTAATACAAGAACCAAAGATATTGATAAAACAGTTGCCCAGATTTTGGCATTAGAGAGTGTTGGTTGTGAAATGGTCCGTATGGCCATTGCTGATGAAGAAGATGCACTAGCTATTAAAGAAATAAAAAAACGCACCCATATTCCTTTGGTTGCGGACATTCATTATGACTATCGTTTAGCGCTAGCTTCACTAGAATCTGGTATCGATAAGATTAGACTAAACCCTGGTAACATTGGCTCCAAAGAAAATGTAGAAGCTGTTGTAAAAGCTTGTAAGACTCACCATGTTCCAATTCGTATTGGGATTAATAGTGGTTCCTTAGAAAAAGATATCCATGAAAAGTATGGGGTAGTAAACGCAAAAGGTATGATTGAAAGCGCCCAACGTCATGTTCAAATATTAGAAGATTTAGATTTCCATGATATTTGTTTATCCTTTAAATCAAGTGATCCTTTATTATGTATCGAAGCGTATCGTCTTGCTTCTAGTACATTTCCTTATCCATTACACTTAGGTGTCACAGAAGCTGGTACGTTTATAGGCAGTGCGATAAAAAGTAGTATGGCTTTAGGAACACTCTTAAACGAAGGAATTGGAGATACCATTAGAATTAGTGTAAATGGAGATCCCGTTAATGAAATAACGATTGTGAAACAACTTTTGAAATGTTGTGGATTATTAAAGAATACACCAAATCTTATTGCATGCCCTACTTGTGGACGTACTTCTTGGGATATGGAACCAATTGTTGCTGAAATAGAAACGTTCTTGCAAAGTATTCATTGCGATATGAATGTTGCTATCATGGGTTGTGCCGTAAATGGGCCTGGTGAAGCTAAACATGCGGATATTGCCATTGCTGGAGGTCATCAAGAAGGTTTATTAATTAAGAAAGGCAAAATTATAGAAAAATTGCCTCAAGATAAAATTGTTGAACGCTTAAAAACTGAAATCTTAGCTTTTGAAAAAGAACATACAAAATAAAAAAAACGAA
>JAVWIF010000039.1:0-17570 GCA_036639635.1 Longicatena sp. | reverse complement strand
ATGCTGATCACTTCCCAACAGAAGATGAACAATTTGCTGCATATAAAGAAGTATTAGAAGGAATGGAAGGGCGTAAAGTAGTTGTACGTACCTTAGATATTGGTGGAGATAAGAAACTATCTTACTTTACGTTCCCTGAAGAAATGAACCCTTTCTTAGGATATAGAGCGATTCGTTTGTGTCTAGATCGTACTGATATTTTCCGTACTCAATTACGTGCATTAATTCGTGCAAGTATTTATGGAAAACTATGTATTATGTTCCCTATGATTGCTACTATTGATGAATTTAGAACTGCAAAAGGATTGTTTAATGAAGAAAAAGCAAACTTGATTAAAGAAGGTGTAAAAGTATCAGATAACATTGAAGTTGGAATGATGGTAGAAATACCAGCTGCTGCTGTAAATGCTGAAAACTTTGCGAAAGAAGCAGACTTCTTCTCTATTGGAACAAACGACTTAATTCAATACACAATGGCAGCAGATCGTATGAGTGAACATGTATCCTACTTATACCAACCTTATAACCCATCTATTTTACGTTTGGTAAATATGACAATCCAAGGAGCTCATAAAGAAGGCAAATGGACTGGTATGTGTGGAGAAATGGCTGGAGAAGTGTATGCTGTACCATTGTTATTAGGTATGGGATTAGACGAATTCTCAATGTCAGCTACTTCTATTTTAGCAGCTCGTAAAATGGTAAATGGCTTAGATAAAAAAGCAATGGAAAACTTAGCTGCAGAAGCATTAAAATTAGGAACTGCGCAAGAAGTATTAGAACTTGTAAAGACAACAATTAAAAAATAATACAGACGATAGAAAACAGTGCTTGCACTGTTTTCTTTTATGCAATTGCATAAAAATATGGTAAAATAAGAAAGATGAAAGGGGAAGTATTATGAAAAAGATAATTATAATCGTACTAATATTTATAATGAGTGGTTGCAGCAAACAAGAACCTCTGCAAGAACCTACTTATTTTTTGTTTGCTTCTCCTTTAACAAATCATCCCTTATGGTTACAGGCGAAGAGCGGAATGGAAGCTGCCTGTAAAGACTTTAAAGTACAATGCGATTGGAAAGGTCCTGCCCGTATCTCTATAAGTGCGATGGAAGATGCAATTCATACAGGACTTATGAAACAAGCAGATGGTATCATAACACAAGGTATTATTCATCCATCACTTATTGAAAGTGGAACAAAAAAAGGAATTCCGTTTGTACTAGTTGATTCTCCTTTACAAGGTGCAAATCCATTGGCTACTATTACGAAAGACTTTGATGAACAAGCAGAATTATTATTAAATGATATTGAACACAAAATGGGGGCGACTACCTTTTTAAAGATTGGTTTTCAAGTATCTGATTTAAGCTTTGATTTAGCACAGAAACAAATGGATGCTATCCGTAAGGTATTTAAAACGCATGAAGGTGGGTTTGAAGTTGTTTCTATTAGTGAATCAAAATCAGATATAATACGTTCTAAAAATGAATGGGCAAAGATATTTCGTGAACAAACAGATATGAATTTGGCCATTAATTTAGCCGGAGAAAATGCCATAGGTTGTGTAGAAGCGAAAGAATATACGAAAAATCAAGCAGATATTCAAATCTATGGAGTAGACGACATGTATGATACGATTGCACTCATTAAAAAAGGGAAAATAGCAGGAAGTGTTGTTACATCCTTTTATGATTATGGGTATGAATCGATTAAAATATTATATGAAAAGGTAAAAGAACATAAAGAACCGACAAAAAAATTGATACCAGCAAAACTAGTTTTAGTAGATAAAAGTAATATTGATACCTATGAGAAAGAATTCAAATAGGTGAGTATATGAAGATGAAAACAACCGAAAGTATTCGAAATAAGTTTTTTAATTATAATATGACTTTAATGGTAGCTATTGTCATTGTATGTACTATTTATATATTGATTAATGATTTAACGATCCAAACATTTAATACAACATTTATATCGTATAATGAGTTAAATCATTTTTATGAGAACGTGAATCATATGAATGAGAGTTTTCAAATTTATTTGGATACTCCTAGTACAACGGATTATACTGTATATACGGATTATAAAAAAGCTTGTTTAAAGAATATAGATAGTGTAAAGGAAACATTTATTAATGATAAAGAAACATGGCGTTTAGAAGCACTTAAGAATATGGTCAATGAATACAGTAAACAAGCAGAAGTAGTAGCACAAGCAAATTTAAAACAAGGGAAAGAATTTAGTATTGAGTATCAAGAATTATTATATGAATATGAATTAATTGCACAAACAAGTAGTGAATATTATCAATTAGCAACTGAAGATATGCAGTATCAAAAAGAAGTTGTTATTCGTAATCAAACCAAATTAAAAGTATTATCAATGACATTTATAATCTTTATTATTGGATGGTTAATTAACTTTTCTAATAGTACGATGAAAAGTATTACAGTTCCCATTGAAAAGATTATTAATAATATGAATCGGATAAAAAAAGGAAAGTATGATTTAACAAAGATATCAAATACCAATCAAGAAATGAATATTTTATGTATGGTATTAGAAGATATGGCAGGAAAAGTTAGAAATAATATTATGAATGCGGAAGAAAAAGCGGAGTTAGAAAAGCGGATACTTGAACAACAAAATGAAAGCTTAAAGAAAGATGAGCTTTTGGCTCAGGGAGAATTAAGAGTTTTACAAAGTCAAATAAATCCACATTTCTTATTTAATACGTTAAATATGATTTATAAAAAGGCATATAGTGAAGGGGCTTATGAGACAAGTGAGTTAATGGAAAAGACGAGTCAATTGTTGCGTTACAGTTTAGATAATGCCAATAAGATTAGTTGTTTATCAAATGAGATAACAGCAATTCGTAATTATATGTATATTCAAGAAAAGCGTTTTGGTGAACGCATTCATTTTGAAATAGATGAAGAAACTAATATTCCAGATATTAAAATGCCGACCATGGTGTTACAGCCACTGGTAGAAAATGCTGTTTCTCATGGTTTAAAAGATACGATAGAAGATGGTATTGTACGTTTAGAGTTTACTTTGCAAGAAAAAGAGATTGTTATTTCAGTAAGTGATAACGGTGAGGGAATGGAAGCAGATCAGCTAGAAAAGCTTGTTCTAAATGACTTTAGAGTAAGTGATGATACAAGGGAACATATTGGCTTATATAGCGTTACACGACGTTTAAAGGTGTTTTATGGTGATGCTGTAAGAATTCTAGTTAATAGTATGGAAGAATGTGGGTTTGAAATAATAATTCGCATAAAATTGGATGGAGATGGTAAAAATGTTACGACTTATGATTATTGAAGATGAACAGATAGAGCGAGAAACGTTGCATAAAATTATCCAAGATAATTTTCATGATATTGAAGAAATTTATGCTACAAAAAACGGGCTAGAAGCACTTGCTACTTATGAACAACATCATCCACAAATTATCTTAGCAGATATAAACTTACCAGGTATGAGTGGTCTTGAAATCATAAAAAGAATTAAAGAATACAATGAAGATTGTGAATTTCTGATTTTATCTTCTTATAATTATTTTGAATACGCACAAGAAGCAATTCGTCTGGGTGTTGTTGATTTCATATTAAAACCTTATAATATTGCGCAATTAATTGAAACACTACAACATGTTGTAAAACATATTGAAACGCTGAAAAGCGAAGAAATTGATAAAAGTGAATTATTAGAAAAAATCCACAAGATTACGCCGATGGTGGAAAATAAATGTGTGTATTCAATTATATCAAATGAATCAGAGTTGATTATACGGAAAAATTTAAAGCTTTTAAATCCTAAATTATGTAGTGGTTTTTGTTTTATTTTAACACGTAATCACTACGAAAATGAACTTCTTATGAACATTAAAGATCGTTTTTCTAGAAATCAATATCATTGTATTGAACAAGCGTTTCATGGTAGTGAAATATTCTTTGTTTTTTCTGAAGAGGTTATGCAAAAAGAGGATATCGAAGAATGTGCTGAAGTATTAAATCAATTAGACTTTAATGGATATACCATTGGAATTGGCTGTGTTGTAAATGAAAGTCGTAAATTACACGCATCATTTTTACTTGCAAGAGAGCGCTGTGGTAGTAATGTATCAGCTTTAATATCACTCAGTAATCAAGGGGAAAATATTCAAATAGAAACCATGGATGTTCATAAATATGTCATTGATTTTATGAATATTTTTGAAAAGATGGATGAAGAAAGTTTACGTAAAAAAGCACAAGCTTTAAACCTTGCATTAATATCAAAATCATCCCAAGATGTCATTGATATCCTTCATCAATTATTTCATGCACTTTTACAAGAAACTTATCAGCAATATCCAACGATTAAAAAGATAAATATTGAGATGGAACAGCTACAAACATGTCTTCATCCAGAACAAGAAGTACCAATGTTTCTAAAACAAAACTTACAGCGTTTGTATTCGTGTATTGTGGAAGAACGTTTTAAGAATACAAACGCATTAGTAAAACAAGCAATCCGTTATATCGATTCAAATTATCGTAAGCAAATCACCTTAAGTGATTTAGCCGATAGCTTGCATGTTTCTCCTTACTACATTAGTAAATTACTAAATAACTCTTGTAATAAAACGTTTACAGAACTTGTAAGTGAGCGAAGAGTAGAAGCTAGTAAGAAATTATTACAAAGCAATGAACAAATAAAAGAGATTGCGTATGCGGTAGGTTTTCAAGGACAAAATTATTTTACCAAAATATTTAAAAAGTACGTTGGAGTTACTCCGAAAATATACCGCAATACTTTTGAAGATGAAGCATAGTACAAGTACTATTACTTTTGTTTGAAAGGATATATATGTTATGAGATATGCTAAAGGTTAACGTCAAGCTATATAAAATCGTCTTCTATTATCACAGACTAATAACAAATCTTTGCTAAAGATAACAAGATTTTACTACACTTTTGGATATATAATAAAGGTGCAGATAAGAGACCAAACATAATAAAGATATCTGCAATACCATAATTTAAGATTGTTACCAGCCAAGCTTGAATTAATCCTTTTTCTTTAAAAAAATCGTGTTTCTCCCAGAACACGATTTTTTTATGTGTAAAGTATAAATTATTAGCTATTCTTTTATTAGTTACGATAGTATAATGAAATATAGATAATCAATTTCAATGATAGAAAGAGGCTAAGTATGAGTAAAATTACAAATGAAGCAAAGATTACAAACCCGATTGTGCAAGCAGTACGTGGTCAACTAGAACAACGAGCTGCTTGGCTATATTTATTGTGCGATGAGGGTGAAAAAAGAGGGTTAGATCCAGTTGAATTCGGCTCTGAAGCAATTAAGCGTTGTGGACTAGGGCAGGGAAAACTTCTAGTAAAACAAGGAAATACAAGCAGTTTAAAAGGCTTACGTAAAACATTATTCACGAAGCCTGCACAATGGATGTTTGA
Source organism: Longicatena sp. (assembly GCA_036639635.1). Lineage (GTDB taxonomy): Bacteria > Bacillota_I > Bacilli_A > Erysipelotrichales > Erysipelotrichaceae > JAVWIF01. The sequence goes on along the minus strand of JAVWIF010000039.1, from coordinate 12,092 downwards.
AATGAAGGTGCAAAATTGTAGCGATGATCAATTAGAAATTCATTTTCATTACTGCCCACTCGTAAAAGCTTGGCAAAAAGCTGGTTGCAGTGATGAAAAAATAGCACAACTTTGTGATATTGCAATGTGTGGAGATCGTGGTATTGGAGAGTCTTATGGATGTGCGTTAGATTTAAAGAAAACTATCGCGAATGGTGATGAAATTTGCCACCTTCGTTATTATCGAAAATAAGCTTTGTTGATGAAATATTTCATCATTGGAAGTGTTGCATTTACTTGCTAAAAAAATAATAAAAACCTTACAAAAATCCCTAAATATGCTATGCTATATACATAAATAGGAGATACTTTATGAAGACTAAAAGAACGATAAAACTATTACTTGTTTGCATGCTTGCTGTTTTTTTTATGCCATCTTCAGTTGCATTAGCAGGTGAAAATGGTTGTACAATAGCTACCTATCCTCATCTTGAACGTATTCATAATGAAAAACCAAATACAATTGATTTGTTAGTCCTTGGTGATAGCTTTGTATATCGCTCTTTTTCGCCTCTAGTTTATTGGAAGGAAAAACAAATTACTAGTTATGCACTAGGCGCTCCTGCACAACCTGCATGGTTATCTTATTATCAATTATTAGATGCACTAGAGTATCAGAAACCCAAAGTGGTGGTATTAGAAATCAATGAATTATTTAGTAAACCGATAGGCTTAAAAGTTCGAATGTCTAAAGTAATCAATTCACTTCAATCAGAGAATGTACGTTTACAAGCAATTCATGATGCTTCTTCAAACTTTAATAGCGCAGATAAACGTATGCTTTTAGAAAACCATACCCAACAAAACCATCAAGAAACAATGAATAAAATTGCTCCTGAAGATAGTGAAAGAGTGGAACCAATTGGCTTTAAAGGATATTTTTTAAATGTTAATGTTTCTCCTTTGGCACCCATTGAAAGAAATTATATGAGTCGAGTAAATGCCGAGTTGCCAATGAATGAGAATGGAAAAGAATATATTGAGAAAATTATTTCATTATGTAAAAAACACAATATTCAACTCTTGTTTGTTAAGTTTCCAACGATAGAATGGGCAACATCAAAAGCTGAAGTTGCGAAAAAATTTGCTGACGATAATAAAATCCCTTTCTTCGATTTAAATACAGATATGAAATCATTTACCATTGACTGGAACGTTGACAGTTATGATGGCGGAAATCATATGAATGATTTCGGCGCACAAAAGGTCACGAAAGAAATGGCAGAGTATTTAGAAGAGCATACCAAACTATCACCAACAACCTCTCAAGAAGTGAAAGACGCTTTTGATGCTTCCTATAAGATATATGAGGAACAAAGAATAATCATGATAGAATCAAACGATGATGAGGATGCAATACAATAATATAGATTATCTTTGGATGGTATTATAATTGGTCTAACAAAAAGGATATGGGCAACCATATCCTTTTTGAATTATTTTGTTAATGCTAAGAATTCATCAATACGTGATACACAAGTATCTAAACTTGTTTTCCAAAAGTTTTTATTTCGTAAATCGATATCACAAATTTTAGCAACATCTTCTACACTAGAAACCGTCGTTGCGTGTAACATCTTACGATATTTATCCACAAATGGTTGACCTTCTTCTTGATATTTTACAACTAGACCACGTGCGAATAAACCACCAAACGCATAAGGGAAGTTATAGAAACTCAAATCAGAAGAATAATAATGACCTTTGTTCACCCACATATAAGGATGTAAGTACGTTGGGTCTAATCCATCTCCATATGCTTGCTTTTGTGCATCAAGCATCATTTGTTCTAATTCATCTGCGAACATAAACCCTTTTTTACTTTTCTCAAATACAGCTTTCTCGAATAAAAAACGTGAATAAATATCACAAATAATCTGCGCTAAGTCCTGTAATTGATTTTCAATAAGGGCTATTTTTTCTTCACCACTTGCTTCATCAATTGCGGCATTCATAATGATATTTTCATTAAATGTCGAAGCTGTTTCAGCAACGGGCATAGAATAATCAGTGTTTAATAAATGATGATCTTCAATTAAATAACCATGGTAAGCGTGACCGAGTTCATGAGCAAGGGTTACAATATCACCGATTGTTCCATCATAGTTTGTGAGGACACGGCTTTGTTTAATAAAAGGAAGGTTAGAACAGAAAGCTCCACCAACTTTTCCTTTACGTGGGTAAAAATCAATCCATTGATCTTTGAAGGCAGTATCAATCATATCTGCTAAGTCATCCGCAAAAGGACGGAAGTGATTAATTAAATATGCATGGGCTTCTTCTAAGGAATACTTATGGTTAGTACTACCAAGAGGAGCAAATAATTCAAACCAAGGAAGACCATTTTGATAACCTAATAATTCCGCTTTTCTTCTTAAATAAGCCTGGAACTTTGGCATATATTCTACCATCGCTTCAAGCATAGCTTCTAGTGTTTCTTTTTGCATGTGAGATTGATGTAAACTCATATCTAAAGGAGAAGCAAATCCACGTAAATCACATTCTGTATTTACTTGTGTTTTAATATTGTTTAAAGCAAAAGCGATAGCATCTTTTATTTTATCATAGGCTTTTAATTCGGCTTCATAAGCACTCTTTCGTACTGCACTATCTGCATCATAAGCTAAATTACGAATCTGTGATAAGGTAGTTGTTTCTCCTTGATACTCCACTTCTAAAGTACTTGTCAAATAGGATTGTAAAGAAGACCAAGCACCACCACCTGAAATATCCATTTTCGCAAGCACTTCTTCTACTTCATTACTTAATAAATGAACGGCATCTTTTTTTGTTTCACTTAATAAATAGCTATATTCTTGTAAAGACTTGTGTTCACTAATATAGGTATCTAAGTTATCTACTTCTGCTATATAACGATTGAATTTAGCATTGGTTTTTGATAAGCCACTTATCTTTTGAATGATTTGATTCACGTAAGAAACGGTTTGTGAGTCAGTTGTATCACAACTTTCTCGCAGCTCTACATAACTAAATAATTTCATTTCTTTTAGTTTATATTCCTCTAAATAGGAAAGGATTTTTTCTAATGTTTCAACTTCGTTATCATGAGTTAAACTTGCTGCTAATTGATTGCATTTTTCAATGGCTTTATCAAAATCTTTAAAATCATTTTGAAAAGCAGGATCGTCGTATCCTTTGTATAATTGTTCTAATGACCATTCTTGCATATTGTGCCCTTCTTTCTATATTTATGTGGTTTTATTATAACATAATTTGTTAGATATCGTGCTACTTACGCGCCTAGAAAAAAACAAAATACTAGTCGTACTTTGTTTCATCATTAATATAAGCTAGAATTAATTTCATGGTATTCATAACACCATCTATGTGCGTACGTTCCATACCATGAGAAGCGTGCACGCCAGGTCCTATTAAAGCACCTTTTATATCATTGCCACCAGTTCTCGCAGCACTTACATCAGAACTATATTGTGGATAGATATCAAGTGCGTATCTAAGGTTATTTTGTTTTGCTAAAGCAGCTAAACGTGAAGTCATTTCATAATCATAAGGACCAGAAGAATCTTTTGCACAAATACTAACATCTTGTTCGCTACAAGCTAAGTCTAACCCAATACAACCCATATCAACTGCTAATAGTTCACTTATTTCACTAGGAATATGTGCCATACCATGCCCTACTTCTTCATAAGTACTCATCATAAAAACTAGGTTATATGCTGGTATTATCTGTTCTGTTTTCAAATGTTCTAAAATCCCCATTAAGATAGCAACACTAATCTTATCATCTAGAAAACGTGATTTAATAAAACCACTATTGGTAATTTGGACCTTTGGGTCAATTGCGATATAATCCCCATTTTGAATACCTAAAGCAAGGGTATCTTGTGTACTTTTTACGAGTTCATCAATACGTATTTCCATATTATCAATATCACGCGATTTACTAGAGGCATCTTTAAAGACATGGACAGCTGGTGAAGTAGATAGAATAGTGCCGGTATATGTTTTCTTATCTCTTGTAATAATACGACAGTATTCACCATCTAAGGTCGGAATAATTGGACCGCCAATATTTGTTAGCGCAAGTTTCCCATCACTTTTAATAGAGCGCACCATTAATCCTAAGGTATCACAATGGGCACATAGCCCAAGGGTTTTCGCTTTGTTTTTACCATCTACATAAATTAATAAGTTGCCTTTCAAATTCTGTTTGGTAAGATAACCTAAACGCTTTGCTTCTTCTTGCACAAAATGAATAGCATCTTTTGTGTATCCTGTAGGTGAATCAATCTTTAATAGTTTTTCTGCAAAATCTAATACATAGTCTTTATTCATGTAAGTTCTCCTATTTACTGATGTAGACACCGTCTACATCATCTATTTCTTTCATCTTCACGCGTATTTGTTCATGGAGGGAACTAGGAATATTCTTTCCAATATAATCAGCTCTAATAGGTAATTCACGATGACCACGATCTACTAATACCGCTAATTGTATTTCTTTTGCTCGTCCAAAATGCATAATGGCATCCATTGCAGCACGTACTGTTCTTCCTTTGAATAAAACATCATCCACGAGAATTACTTTTTTATTCTTTACAGGTAATTCTAAATCTGGAATAGGGTAGGCTTGTTCCTTGTCATCACGCCAATGAGACACATCTAAACTATAACACTCCACAAGACGTTGTTCTACTTGTTCAATATTTATAGCAAGGCGTTGTGCTAACATTTCTCCACGTGTCTTAATACCAACCAAGACAATATCATCGACACCTTTATTATGTTCTATAATTTCATGTGTAATTCTAATCAGTGATCTTTTTAATCCTAATTCATCCATAATTTCTTTTGTTTCCATCTTGTTCCTCCCAAAGATAATTCATAAGAATAGTATAGCTTGTCACATGCAATTTAGCAATTCTATATTGTAAGTTTATATGAAAAAGAATACATAAGGAAAGCTTACATATTCTTTAGAGAACTAAAATAAATCCATAATTTCTTCTTTACTCATATTGTTTATAGCGCCACTATTTTCATAGATAATGGAATCACTTAAATCTTGTTTTAAACTCTGTAAATGCATAATCTTTTCTTCAATGGTATCTTTTGCTATTAATTTTACAACTTGTACATTGTTATGCTGTCCAATACGATATGCTCGATCGGTTGCTTGGTTTTGTGCAGATACATTCCACCAAGGATCAAAATGAATGACAACTTCAGCACTAGTTAGATTTAAACCAGTTCCTCCAGCTTTTAAAGAAATCAAGAAGACAGGAGTAGTATCATTATTGAAGGCATTGACCAATTGTTGACGTTGGATTTTTGGTGTACTACCTTTTAATAAATAGTATGGAATATCTTCTTTTACTAGTTCTTTTTCAAGTAAGGCTAAAAGAGAAGTAAACTGAGAAAATAATAATACTTTTTTACCGGATTCACGACAATTTATAATATATTCCATACAAGCACTTATTTTACTACCAACACCTGCATAATTTTCATATAATAAACGTGGATCACAACATAATTGACGAAGTTTTGTAAGCATACTCAAGACCATAATTTTACTGCTTTCAAAGCCTTTGTCGCTAAACTTCTTTTGTAAATCTTCTTTCATCAAGGAAACATTTGCTGCATATAATTTTTTTGATTCTTCATCCATTTCAATTAACATCGTTTGTTCTACTTTTTCTGGTAATTCTTTTAATACATCTTTTTTAATACGTCGTAAAATAAATGGTTCAACTAAATGTTTTAATTCGTTTAATACGACTTGGTCATTTTCTTTTACAATTGGAATCTCGTATTGTTTCTTAAAATAATTATAAGAGAATAAGTAACCTGGCATTAAAAAATCAAAAATCGACCATAATTCAGCAAGTGAATTTTCGATTGGTGTTCCGGTTAGCGCAAAGCGATGTGTAGCATGAATTTGTTTGACACTAAAGGCGTTTTTTGTATTATGGTTTTTAATGTATTGTGCTTCATCAATAATTTGATAGGTAAATTCAATACCCTCATAGAATTCATAATCACGTTTGATATAATCATAAGAAGTTACTACAATATCATAATCACGACATTTCTTTAATTGTACTTTTCGCTCTTCACTACTTCCACTAATTAAAATACAAGAGAGACTTGTAGAGAACTTTTCTATCTCACTTTGCCAGTTTAAGATTAAAGAAGAAGGGCAAATAACTAAGGAGATACCATTCTTATGTTGTAGTTTCTCATCTTCTAATAAGGTAATTACTTGTAGTGTTTTACCAATCCCCATATCATCGGCCAATATGCCACTAAAACCATAAGCAGCCATCGTTTTTAACCACCGATATCCCACTTTTTGATAGTTACGAAGAATTGCTTTTAAAGGTGCAGGGACTGCAAAATCACTATCTTGTACATTACGAATGCCACGAATAATATCTTTATAGGAAGTATCACGATCAATTTTCATCATACTTGTATCTTTTAAATTGTTATCAATGTATAAAGAACGATATTTTGGTACTTTAATATTTCCACTATTGATTTCTTTTTCACTCACATGAATACCTTCTAGAATAGAAGATAATTCATGTAAAGCACTATCTTCAATATTCACAAAAGAACCATTCTTCATACGATAATAGCGTTTATTTAGACGATATGCTTCTAAGACATCTTGTAGCTCGTTGACAGGAAAATCAAACGTATCAAAGTTGATTTCTAATAAATCACTAACAATACGCACACCCATGGATATATTGACACTGTCTTTAATATGTAATTTTTTAAATTTATCTGTAGCAAATATCTCACACATTTGACTGAGTTCATCAAATCCTTTATCTAAGAATTCATAAAGAGCATCTTGTGAATGTTCTATATAAGCAATACCTTCAACAGCATCAATTCTTGTCATGTATTTCGTAAAGACTAAGCGCGTTGTGATTTCATCATTAAAGCTACGTGAGGTTGATAATGCAGTATCGGATAAAGCATTATATTGTTCATTTCCATAACAATATAATAGCTTTGCGCTAATGACATTGTATTTAGGCATATCAATATAAATTTTGCATTCTAATGGTAAAGGTGCAAATTCAGTAATATCAACTCCGTGTAACGGAAGAAATTTTTTAACGTTTAAAATAACATTACTATAAAAACTAGGCATTAAATCTTTTGATAAAAGTAGGGCGCCTTGTTTCGCTTGATAGGTTCTTAATAAAGGAGCACAAGAACGTGAATATTGTAAATCACAACGATAAAAAATATGATTAAATAGTACATATTGGTAAGTTCTTCCTTCAAATATTCGATAATCATAATGATTTAAAGATATTTGGTAAGCATCATCTTCTGATTTATCAATTGTTAAGTGAAAAGGCGGGTTTTCATCACTAAAACGCATATTAATTAATACTTTTTCTTTCATGCGATGCATCACATCTTGTGCACTGTACATGGTAAAAAACTCATCTAATGCATTGGGCGTTAAACACATGTTGCGAGCTTGTGGACATGACGATAATGTTTCGCTGTTTTGAAAGTATAAAATATCATGTTCATGACTCATCATAAAGCTAATTAATTTTTGACTTGGTTCATCAAAACTATTGATATTGTGTAGGAATTCTAATTCTTTCCCATAACTTTTTTTCACATTGTGTTGGATATCTTGTAAAAACAATGCAATATCTTTGATCATATATTTCTTTGTGTTTCCAATTTTTAAAGTCAATGCGATTACTTTATTTTTACGTGTTTCTAATACTGGTTCTAGTGCTATTGCAGTATTTAAATTAAGTGCTAATGTTGAATAAATAATTTGTTCTTCATACGTATTCATTACATCGATAGCATAAGAATCTTGTATAGTGCTGAGTCCAACATTTTCTTGACTACGTTGTTTTTTATCAAAATCCTCTTTGATCTTTAATAATGCGGCCACACAATGTGGACACGTAACACTTGTTACTCCATGTTGTTTACAATTGCATAAGTGAGCACGAACAATAATATCGTCTTTATCAATGGACATATTTACTTCATAATATTTTTTGTCATCTAAAACTGTAGCATTTATCATAATGATTTCTGGACTTGTGAAATCATCTATATCAAAGGATACGATTGCATTTTGACAGATTAATTGTTCTGCTTTTGTAAAAACTGCTTCACTACTTGCGAAATCCTTTATTTGCGCTAATGTAAATTCCATTTCATCACCTTACCTTGAACGATTATTGTACCATTTTTTTAATGAAAAAGCTTGCCTGTGTGATGCTTTTTTTTGAAAACCTATAAATACACGAAATATTTTTGAAAGACGCATGCTTTGCTTAAGGGGAGATGAGCAAATAATTTTGATTCTAATTAAGATTATGGTATACTAAAAGCAACATATCCATAATCATAAAAGTTCTTGTTCTAAGTGCGGAGGTGAATAATTACACAATGCATAAAAATAAAGTAATTAAATTACCTATTTTTGTTATATTAAGCATGCTACTACTAGCTGTTTTCTTTTATAATGCACCATTGAAAGCAGAAGAGGAACAAGTGCTAAGAGTTGCCTATCCTATTCAAAAAGGACTTACAACAAAAGATGAAAATGGAAAGTATGAAGGGTATTCTTATGAATATTTACAAGAAATTGCGCAATATACAGGATGGAAATATGAGTTTGTAGAAGTAGATGGTGACATCAATCAACAATTGACAACCTTACTTGAAATGTTTAAAAAAGGTGATATTGATATTTTTACAGGGCTTCGCTATAGTGATGCTTTAGCAAAAGATTACACCTATGCAAGTGATCCAAATGCGTATGCTTATTCCGTATTAGCAGTTCCTAGAGATGATAATAACTTAGATCAAAACAATTTAGTAAAAAAGAATAATGTACGTATTGCGATGCTTGAAAAAGCAACGATGCAAAATGGTAAACTTGAAACATTCGCTCAGACACATGGATTAACATATTCAAAAGTTTATTGCACTTCAGAAGCAGAACAAATGGAGAAGATAAAAAATAAAGAAGCGGATGCATTATTATCTATTGATGTAAGTATTCCAAGTGATTATCGCATCATTGCAAAATTCTCACCAACACCTTCTTTTATTGCTTTATCAAACAATAAAAAGGATTTGGTTCAAGAGCTAAATAACACAATTCATAAAATAAACAAAGCAAGCCCAACCTTTATGAATGATTTATATAGTAAATACTTTGATAATCAGATGAATAGTTTGATTTTAACAAATGAAGAACGAGAATTCATTAAAGAAAACCCTACATTAAAAGTGTTGGTCCACGATGGATTTGCACCAATAGAATATGTAGAAGATGGAAAACCGGCTGGTATTAGTGTGGATATTTTAGAGGATATTGCTAAAAAAACCAATTGGAAAATCAAGTACACGATTGCAAAGGACGAAACAGAGTATCAAAAGTTATTAAGTAAACACGATGTAATACTCAGTGTTCCATATGATTATGAAGAAGCAAATAATTTAAACATATATTTAAGTAAAGCTTATTTGGAAAGTGCTAGAGCAATGGCAGTTTATAAAGACAACGCAATTCACAATAAAGAATTAAAGAGTGCAGGGATTGTCAAAGGAGAAAAAGCTACTAATTCACATGTAAAAGAGTTCCAAACATTGGAAGAGTGTTTAAAGAGTGTTAATTCTAAAAAAATTGACTATTACCTTGGAAATGCTATTACCATTTCGTATTATCAGAATAAATATAATTTAAATGATATAAATATCGTACCACAGAAAGTATCACAAAACTACAAATATAGTTTTGGTGTTAATAAGCAAACAAATACGATTGTTAGAGATATTCTAAGTAAAGGCATCTATCAATACAATAATGAAGAACTTGAAAGATTTATTTATCAAAACGTAAATGTTGAAAAAGAATTTTCAATCGTTCATTATGTTGAAGAACATATGGGAATAGCATTTTTATTGGTATTCTTAATATCTGGAACCATTATAATTTTTATTTATCAAAATTCACGTAAACAATTAAAACTAAAAAAACAAATAGAACTAGAAAACCAACGCTATAAAATGTTAGCAGATATGTCAGGTGAATGTATTTTTGAATATAGTTATGATAAAGATCAATTTATGATTCCTGATAAATGTGCAAAGATGTTACAAATAGATAAAATAGTAAATAGTTTTACCCAGGATGTTATGAATCATAAACAAAATTTTGGAATGTTAAGAAAACGGTTATGCGATATGATTTTAATAATGGAAGATAGCGCAAGGGAATTGTATGTAATTGATAATCATAGTGAAGGTTGTTGGTATGAGATAAGTTGCAAAATTGTATTAGATCAAGGAAAACCTGTACAAGTGATTGGTAAAATAGTGAACATTAATGATAAAAAAACCGAAAAAGAATTATTAGTAAAACGTTCACAACTAGATGCATTAACAAATCTCTATAATTCCATTACATTTAAAAACCGGATAGAAACAATGTCACTAGTTAAAAATCAACCAGTGGCAATGTTTATCATTGATTTAGATTTTTTTAAACAAGTAAATGATATATATGGTCATTATGTAGGTGATCAAGTGCTAATTGATACGGCGAAAACATTATTACGCGTATTTGGTGAAGATGGTATTATTGCTCGTATTGGAGGCGATGAGTTTGCAGTTTATATTCACGATGCAAGTGCCCCTAATAAATTAGAAGCACTATGTGCGCGTTTTCTTGAAGAGATTGGGACAATCTATATCATGCAAGACAAGGAAATGAAGTTAACTGCAAGTATTGGTGGAATTATTACTACAAAAAAAGAAATATTTAAAGAATTGTATCAACAAGCAGATGAAGTTATGTACCAAGTAAAAAAATCTGGGAAAAGCAATTTTAAACTTACTTTATTAGATGAGTAACAAAAGCACCCAAGCGGTGCTTTTGTATTTTAAACCGTTCATAATATTTTTAAGCATTCGAATGGATGAATTCATAGTAATTCTGTATGATATGTATAGATTTTTAAGGAGGTATTTAAATGAGTACATACAAAGGTTATATTGCTTCTTATAGTGAAGGAAATAAACAAGGAATATATGAATATGAAATAAATGAAAAAGGAATACTTAGTAATGTGCACCTACTATTTCCTTTGCAACAAGCAAAGTACTTGTCTTATCGAGATAAATGTTTAGTCTCCAGTGTAGAAGTCAATAATCAAAGTGGTGTTGTATTATTTTGTGGAGAACAAATGAAGAAGGAAATGTTGTTGCCAGAAAAAAGTACATCTTGTTACATCACACAAGATAAAAATAAAATATATAGTGCAAATTATCATGAAGGTAGTGTAACAATTTATGCAAAGATAAACAATGTATTAAGTTATGTAAAAGAACTTCATGTAAAAGAAAAGGCAGGTTGTCATCAAATCATTCTTTATAAGAATTATTTTTTAGTACCTTGTCTATTACTTGATAGGATACTAGTTTTTGATGCAACAAGTTATAAACAAGTAAAAAGTATTCACTTTCCAATCGGGAGTGGACCACGGCATGGAGTGTTTAACCAATCCCAAAAAATTTTATATGTAGTCAGCGAACTTAGTAATGAAGTATTTAAATATCAAGTAAATAATCTTGAATTTACGTTAATTGAACGCTTATCACTCTTACATAAAGAACAATGTGGAGAAAGCGCAGGGATTGCTTTAAGTCAGGATGAACGGTTTTTATATATTTCTATTCGTACTCTTGATCAAATGGTTGTGCTCTCTTTAGAAAATGAAATGAAAATTATACAGATGAGAAGTTGTGGTGGAAGACATCCACGCCACTTTACATTAGTAGAAAAACAACACTGTTTGTTGGTAGCAAATCGTTATTCAAACAATATTGTCAGTATTGAAATAAATCCAAATGATGGGTTATTAGGAAACATTGTAAGTGAATGTTTTGTACAAGAACCCTTATGTGTAATAGAAAGTAATGAGGATACGTATGAATAAGTTAACAATAGGAATTATTGGTTTATCAACGAAGAGAAAAGCTTTGGCTTTAAA
>JAVWIF010000038.1:0-17579 GCA_036639635.1 Longicatena sp. | reverse complement strand
TCAATAACTATTTTACATCAATAAACTCTTTTCTTAATTTAGTTATACATTCCTCAAAGCAAGTATGTTCTTCATCATCAAAATTTGAACCTCTTGGTTTTAAACTTTGAATACATCGAATTAATAGCGTAGCTTCTTCTAAAGTAGATACAATATCTGTCATAGTCATTATCATATGCATTCTTTTATATTGAGCAAGCGATAAATCGTTCATCTTCTCCTCAATATCTTTTATATGCATTGGCAAATTAGAAAGTAATAATTTTCCAACCTTCTTTTCTGCTAATCCATATTCAGAGAAATCAATTTTCCCAATATTATCATACATAGAAAAATACATATCAATCTTTTTTATATTTTTATCTTCTACTTCATTTTCTACAAAATAAATCCAACCATCAATTTCAGATAGAATATATTCATTATGTTCTTCATACATATCATCTTCGTATCCATCTGCATCCATCATTGCTTCATACGCAGTTTCTGCCATCATAAGTGCTAATTCATCTTGTACGCTAATATCTAGTGAGACATTGCTATCATTGGTGAGTTTAATTTCATTCTCTTCCAAATAATATAGAACAGCAGCTTCATGTTTACAATTTCCTCCCATAAAAGGACAGTTACATTTTAATTGTATTTCATCATTTACTATTCTAATTATTATTGTGTATAGTATTGTTCCTTTTACTTTAGCTCTTATTACACATTCATCTATTAATGCAATATCAACTACATTTCCTGCCTGATAATATTGTTGTCCTTTACGTAATATTTTAGTATCAAAATAGCTTTTAAAATCCGGTGTCTTAACCTTTACAGTTTTATTTTCTTCCATAAACTTCTCCTTCTAGTATTCTTGCATTATATTTAATAAAATAAATATTATCATGAAGTTTGTATTCTCAATGTATAAATAAGTATATCATGAAATTTCTATTAAAATATGTTATTAATCTCCTGCATTTGCTATAATATACGCAAGTGAGGTAACTATATGAAAACTATTAGAGTTGTTGGAGCCGTCATTAAACAGGACAATTCCATATTAATTGCTAGAAGACTTAAAGGAGAATTTAAAGGACTTTGGGAATTTCCAGGAGGCAAAATCGAAAATAGCGAAACTCCTCAACAAGCTTTAATAAGAGAAATTAAAGAGGAAATGGAAACCACAATAAATATTCAAGAATTTCTTATGACAGCAGAATATGATTATTCCACATTTCACTTGTCAATGGACTGTTTCCTATGTACCATCTCTGATAACCATATTAAATTAAATGATCATTCAGCCATTCAATGGATGCCTATATCTACTCCTATAGAACAGATACAATGGGTTCCAGGTGATATTCAAGTTTATAATTTTATACAAAAAAAATACAAATAAAGCATTGGAGTATAATTTCATCATCCTCCAATGCTTTTGTTTCCTTATTCGACTTTCGTAATTAATTCATTGTACAACTTATAAGATATTTCATTTTCTAATTTCAAAATAACTTTAATAGGTTTATTATTTTCATAACTAATAGAATTCGCTAATCCCAGATAAATATACGGTTGAGATACACCATCGATTATTTTAAATTTCTTAACAAACAAATGTAAATGTATCTCTCTTTCCTTATTTAAAATAATATTTTTCCCTCTTTCAGAATCTTGTTTTGTAGTATTTGGCGATTCCCATTGAAATGTTGTTCTATCGATAAATTTATCTTTATAATTGATAGATTCTTTAATGCTTTCTTCTTTATGCAAATCAACAAATAAGAAGTAATCATTTTTATTAACTAATAATCCACTACCTCTAAATGAACTAAATGTTTTCTCGAAATTTGACAATAATGCTGCGTCTTGCATTGTATAGTTCGAATACAATTTAAAGAAAGGTGTCCGATATTCAAAATCTCCAAATTCTTTTTCATATCGACGTAACCCATAATTCAGAGTATCTTCAATATATGAAAGTAACCGCTTATTACTTTTAATTTTTTTCAATATTGTTGAACAAGCAATACAACCTTCAGTATATTCAACTAGCTTACTGCTTCTACCTATTTGTGCAGAATCAAAAAATTTAAAATCTAAATTTTCCATAGAATGAACAACCGATTCTTCTGAAACAGAATTCATGTATCTACTTATTTTTGAAATACATTCCTCTTTGCTTAGCTTTTCGTTATACAACAATGCATGCAAAATCACAAATTCATTAGGTCTCTTAATAGGCAACATAAGCGATAAATATTTCAGTGCATTCATAAATCCTTCATTCAATAAATATTCATTAAAATCATTACTTTTTTCTACTTTAGCAAGAAACGCTATATATGTTTTTGAATATTTAATAAAACGTAAAGGATCTGGAGCTCCTTCATATTTAATGTAATCCATTAAATACTTAGGTACAATCCCTTTGTTTTCAGTTTTAAAAGATATATATTCTTCCTTCAAATATTTAATATGATTAAAATTTTCATTATTTAATTGTTTTAAAATTCTATCTTTGGCAATTTCATCCATTTGCACAAAAACATCTCCAGCTATATCTGAAAAATTGTTTTTAACAGAAACCTTTATACTATCTTTATCATAATAGCGACTTCCTTTTAGCGCAATTGCTATTAAATAAGCTCGATTATAATTTCCAATAAAATCTAAAACAGTTAAATACTCTTTACCTTCAAATTTTCTTAATCCTCTTCCGAGTTGTTGAATAAAAATAATTGGAGAATTCGTTGGCCGAAGCATTAGCACCATATTCACTGATGGTATGTCAATCCCCTCATTAAATATACCAACTGTGAAAATAACTTTCAATTTATCTTGATCATCTTCTAGTCTTTTCATTTGTTTCTGACGCTCATTGCTATTATCTTTGTCAGCTAGCCAAATACTATTGATGCCCCTTTGATTAAACTCATCACTCATATATTTAGCATGATCCTTAGTTACACAGAACCCCAAACACTTTAATTTATCACCATCATGTCCATACAAGTTCATTTGTTTAATAATAAAATCTACTCGTTCATGTACTTTTAACCTTTTAGAAATTTCTGATAAATCTTCTAGTTTTACATTTGATAAGTCAATTGAGGATATATCAGTTATTCCAAAATAATGAAAAGGTGCGACTAATCCTTCTTCTAAAGCTTCTTGTAAACGAACTTCTATAGCAATATTATTATCAAACTGTTCAAATATATCAGCACCATCACTACGTTCTGGCGTTGCAGTCATCCCTAATAAAAATTTTGGTTTAAAATGTTTAAGCATTTTTTGATAAGAACTGCTTGTTACATGATGTGCTTCATCAATGATTATGTATTCAAATTCTGTAGCATCAAAAAGTTCAAAATTGTTATTCATTGTTTGCATTGTCGAAAACAAATATTTAGCATTATCATTTTTTTCTCTTCCAACAAAAAAACCACTTTCTATTTTAGAACCAAGTACTCTTTTAAATGATTCCTCTGCATTTTTTAAAATATCTTCCCTATGTACTAAAAACAATACTTTTTTAGGTTTCATTTGTAATACATCAAATGCACTCATGTATGTTTTACCAGTACCTGTAGCTGCAATAACCAATCCTGATTTTTCTCCATATTGCCTAAATTTATTCAGATTTAAGATCGCCATTTTTTGCATTGAATTTGGCTTTATTGTAGAGTCATATTGAAATATTTGATTCTTCTGCATCTTATTAGATGCTTTAATAGCTCTAATAAATGTTTCATATCTTTCAAGAAATTCTTCACTAACTTCATCTAAAGATTCCCATAAATTAGTGAATTCATTTATCACTTCTGTACTGAAAATATGATCTTTTTTCGAAATTGTTTGAATATTCCATTCAATATTACTTTTCAAAGCACTACAAGTCATATTGGCTGAACCTATCATAATCTTATAATATTCATCAAATTCAAAAATATATGCCTTAGAATGAAAGCCTCTTGTTTTGACATCGCCATATACTTTTAAATCAATATTTGGAAACTCTAATATTTTTCTTAACGCTTTTGGTTCTGTGAAATTAAGATAAGTTGAAGTAATGATTTTTCCCTTTATATTTTTATTAGATAATTCCAAAAATGTTTTAAGAAACAGTTGCAATCCACCATAATTGATAAACGCAATATTAAAATAAAAATTATTACAGGTCTCTAGTGATCCTGCTATTTCATTATAAATTGTTGTTGCTTGATTATTCAATATTAATTTGTTTTCTACAATAGATATATCTTCCACCACAAACACCTCATCTTCTTATACAATACTTAACATTTATATAATATAATGGAAATCCATTTATATCCAGTTAATTATATGTAAAATGCTTATAATTACGGACATTTAACACATATTAACTAAATATATATTAAATGTTTACAGCAATGTAGAAATAAAGAAACCATCATCAATAACTTTTGTTAAGTATTATGACTAAAAAGAACGCAAGGTCCTAGATACTGTATCATTTACAGATTTTTCTAGCGTCTTCCTTGAATTCAATCTCTTAGATACCAAATTGTTCTAATATCTTTTTTTTCTTATTTGTTAATGCATATCTTAGATTAAATTGTCCTCCATCATCTCTTTTAATAATTATTTTGCTTAGTTCTCTTAGCATTGCTCAAATTGTATACCTTTTCTATCTTTTAGTTTTAAATCTTACGTCTTTTTATATATTTCATTTCTTAGTATTGAACCTTCATCCTTCGATTTCCCAAATTCAAGTAATTCAGCTCCAGTTGCTGCGTTATTCATATTGGTATAATCATATGATATATAAATATTTTCTGTTTCATTATGTATGTTATTCCATTTCTCTAAAATAAATCATGTAAATGTTATCTTGTATCACTTAATATCTCTGAAATCAACAAAGCACTGCATAATACTTGTTTCTTTTTCAATCATGTTGCACAGGATGTCTTTCCTCAAATCACTATGTTCTTCATAAACTTCGTCTATTAAGTGAAACATTCCGTTATTATAATTATCAAATCAAATAAAACATAAGGTCCTATTTTTAAAACAGCTAAATGATCTGATCATTCTAATATTGGTTTCATTCCATGATAAAAATCAAAATCGTATCATTTGGTATCATCATGGTGGAAGAACATTCCACCATTTTGCCAATAAGAACACATTTGTCATTATTGTATTTTCCTTGTTGATTATATCTTTTTTCAGTAGTAATTTGAACATAAATTGTTCCGTTTTTTATTTTACTACTTAGTGTTTCTTGAGATTTCAAATCCGGATTATATTCTTGCATAGTTTAATCATAATGTTATCGAAAATC
This sequence comes from Longicatena sp., assembly GCA_036639635.1. Lineage (GTDB taxonomy): Bacteria > Bacillota_I > Bacilli_A > Erysipelotrichales > Erysipelotrichaceae > JAVWIF01. The sequence goes on along the minus strand of JAVWIF010000038.1, from coordinate 12,253 downwards.
ATCGATAACAAAAAAGATGCACATAATGAACACCAATATTAATTTTACACTTTACCCCTAAAAACTTCTAGATATAATTCTTTTACAGAATAAATAACCATTTGCCAACTGTAATTTTCAGCATAATCAAACTTATTTTGATAGTTCATCCACAATACTCTCATAACTTCATCTTTTTCAATACGCTCAATTATAGAATATCCATCTTGAATAATTTCTAATGAATTTCTTTTCTTTGCAGTAGCTAATAAGGCAAGTCTTAATTTTTCAACAGATATTTCGTCTCCTTTTTCTAAGCTTAGAACTATCACATCATAAAAATCTCTTATTCTGGTATTAGCTACATCTCTTGATATTATGGTTTCAAGTTTTTCAGCTAAAACAGTTTCAATATTATAAGCTAAAATATTGATTTCTCTATCTTCAAACATAAGTTTATATGAATAATTTATTTCTTTTGGAGTGATAACATCGCCACTTGAAATATCAATTTTCAAAGGGATTCTTGTATTTTGTAATTGACATTCTAGTTTAACTCTAATACCAGGATATTCATGTTCGTCCATAATATTATCAATATCTTTTAGAGTGAAAATCATTGAATCATTTAATGGTATTGCAATTATTTCTTCAATCATCTTAATTATATTTTTATTACTCGTATTATAATTTTTAATAGTTGTATCAATATCCATAGTCGTTCTGTTATCCAACCCAACAAAATTAGAAACAAGCATCCCACCTTTAAGAATGAAATTATCTTTATATTTGGATAGTGATACTCTTTCCAAAAAACGCTCCATAGCATAATTTCTTATAAACATATTTGCCTTATTACTATTACCATTTGCTTTGTTTTTTACCAAAGCTTTCAATTGAACTGCCGTTTTTATCATAATAATCCCTCCAAATACAATTTAATCTTTTCATTTACTTTAAAGATTTCAGCATACTGCATGAGTTTAGATATATTTTTATATTTTTTGAGATATTCTTTCATTGCCACTTGTTTATCTTGTGGATCGATGTTGATTCTAAAAATATCACAAATTGTCCTTTCGCGATCATAACAATGAACAAGATGCCCATTAGGAGTAGTAACTTCAATAATCCCAATATGATATCTACTTTCGATAGACGTATAAGTTTTTATTCCTTGCTTTGTTAACGCATCAACTTTATAACCGTGTGGCAGTGTCACAGAGTAGACTATAGGTTCTCTATCTGCCATATCCAATAAATATAATGCTGTTTCATGAGAAAAAATAGCTTTAGAATATTTATATGATAAAACATAAAAATCGTCACCCCATAACTCCGATGAAATATATAGTCCCTTTGCAATTCTTTCATACTCATTCTTTTTTAAAAATTCTAGACAATATTGTTTTGAAATGCCTTGACAAATAATTTCTTTCACCTTAATAACTCCATTATGAGTATTTGAGTATTCGGCGATCATTTCATTTTTTCTCATCTTTACACCTTACTTTCATACTACAAATTATATATGTTTGTAGTATGAAAGTCAATATATTGACTAATTTCTTTTAATTTTATATATGGGTGGCGAGCCGCTCATTCTATACACCAGATAATACCATCAAACTGCAAGTATCATATCCTTTAATCTATTTTTTGATATTTTATTACTATGTTTACTAATGAAAGGAAAAAGAAAATTAGAGCCTTGTAAAGAACCATCTTTTTCACACTTAGTAAAAAAATCATTTCATATCTACTACAATTCCTTTATAATTGTGAAGTATGTTTACAACTAACAAGATACATAAATGAAAGGGTTCCTTTATGACAAAACAAGACTTAGTAATTTATAAACAAGCATTCATAAAACACCAGTATTCCTTTTTCACTGATATCTTTTCTAAACCCATTTGGGGCGATATGGGAGAAGATTGTGCATCTATTACTTTAGATGTAGTACAAAGTCATTGGCATCTTCACTTCATGCGTACGCAATGTGGTGAGCCACTCCCCTTAAGTGATACGGTATGTAATGTTATTGATGAATATAATAAAGAATTGAGTGATGATGAACTCTATGAATTTCTTATGCTTCATAATATTCTTAAAGAATTTGAAGAACAATTCAAATGAAACATATGATACGAATCAATATAGAATATTAATGAAGATGATAAAAGTATTATAATATCTCATTATATGTGCTAAAATTCTACTAAACTTATGAAAAGAAAGAGGATAAATATAACGATGGAAGATAAATTAATTATAAAGTATGCAAAGTGTTGCGTTAATTTGTATGCAGTAGTTTCAACAAAAGATATTATTACAGTAATCAAGCATTATGAAGGGATAAAAATCGATACTTTAAAACTAATTGCATTATTAGATAATACAATTAGTAAATCAACTCAAATCCAAAAAAGTGATGGATTGTATTATAAATTTGATATCATGTGCGATTCTGATATCAAAGCTTTTTATCAAGATGTTAAAAAGATGCCTTTATTTTTACCAAATAAAAAGTCTGAATTTTTCAAATATATTGTTTCTACCTACTGCGAAGCAATTGATCCACCATGTTCAACTATGGCAGTCACTCTAGCACACATGTATAATTCACCCTTAACTAAAGAATTGCTTACATTTACTTATAAGCTTGTAGATGGAATGTTTAATAATTTTCGTTCAAATGTTCCAGCAGACTACATCATCGACACTTTATTAGAAAATTATCCACAATTTAAAATTACAACAGCTAACGAAAAACATGTACTCATCGATCTCGCAGAGGATATTGCTTATAACACACGTCTTTATGATTTTCGTGGATTTACACCATTTGAACTTGAGCAAGTAGAATAATTGATATAACGTAAGCCCCTAAATTTTTAGGGGCTTACGTTTAGTTTATTTGAAACATTATCAAACATGCATTAATTGTATGATTCATACTACATAGTTTCATACCTTGAGCACAATCAGATACTAAGCGGATACTATCTTCTGCTTGCAATTCCATAATAATACGCCCATTCACAAATGTTTGTTTACATAAGACAGGCATTCTAGATTCTTCAATAAATGTAGCACAATTTAGTTCTAATACAAAAGAATCTCCATTACATGGTTTATCATTCACTAAAAAACTAAAGTCAATTACATATGTTCCTTGTTTTAAGACAATTAAACTTTGATAGTCTTCACTTACTTTAAAACCGCATTGAATACTACTTACGTCAAAGACGATAGCTTCTTGTGGGCATACTTCTGCATCACGATAAGATTGCATCATGGCAGATGCAAATTGTTTTTCTAGACTTGCAGGTCCTCGCTCTCCACGAGGTCCTTGTACTCCTTGTGAACCAGTATCTCCTTTACGTCCTTGTTGACCTCTTTCACCACGAATTCCACGTAATCCTCGCTCACCTTGCATTCCAGGAACTCCTTGTAATCCATCATTTCCTTGTTCCCCACGTAATCCTTGTAATCCTTCTCTACCTTGTTGACCTTGAATTCCTCTAGGTCCTTGCAATCCACGTGGCCCTACTCTTGTACAACCATCAACTTGTTCATTATCTTCTTCACAACAACATTCTCCACAACCATAATCATCGTATTCATAGTCGCATTGATTTTCGCTCATATAGTTCTTCCTCCTACTCAATTTACTATATGCACTACTAGGCAAATGTGTTAGCACTTCTAAAGAAAAGGTAGAAACTAAATTCTACCTTTTACAATATCTTTCAAATACAATGGTAATAAGCTTTCTTGATAAGCACATTGTTTATCAATTCTTATTTCATTAGCAATCCTAACAATTTCAACACTATTACATTTTGTTAGAATTGCAATTCTACGCTCATCAATACAGATCCCTGATTTATTATTTGTATAATTAGATAAAGTGTATTGCCAAAGCGTTAATAATTTTCCATATCTTTGTTTTAATTTATCTGCAATTAATAAACCTTCTGGATCAAAATCACCGCTATAATACATTGAAATATTGCTTGATGCTAGTAAGTCCAACAATATGAAGGCAGACAGATTTAACTGTCCATTGGTGCACACAAAGCCTAAATCACTCAAATTTTGACTTTTCGCATGTAAACATAAAGCACGAAAAACAGAAGGATTTTCAACGATATAAACGCGTTTTATTTGTGTATCAATAGTGCCTATCTGTTGTAGATTATACAAGTTTACAATCCACGCTTCATACGTTTGATAAAATCCATTCCATCCAGGATGTAAAACACTATGATCGCAAACTCCGTTTATATGACAAATCATACAGTAATTAGAAAAATCGTCTTTAATTAATCCTGCATCATAATAAATCTTATTTTTATCTTCTAAAGAAAGTGCTTCCTTACTTTCTTTCATTTGTAAAAAGAAACAGATGGCTTTGAATAACAAATAGTTTGTTACTCCTTTATCAAAATAATGAGGATCTTGAGCGATATCATTCGCAAAGACTGGTAGCGTTTCTTTTTGATTTACCCAAAACGGTAATTGATTGATTGCCTTGCATACAATTTGTATTGTCGTTTCTTGTTGCGTAGCAAATAATTCTTTTACCTTAAGATAACTCGCATCTTTTTGTTCATAAATATGAGTTAGCCAAAGATAAGCTTTCGTATGTATTTGCGAATTTAGTAAAGCAGTAAAGTTTTGTGTTTCTGTGTCTATTTTTAGTTTTCTTTTTTGTGCATTTGTAATTAATTCCTTACCAAAATAGATCAATAAAACCTTATCAAAATCAGCTGTTGAAAATCGACTATTCAACATCGCTTTTTCCCATTGAAGATAAGAAATACTAAGCTGTTCTTTTTTACGATAATCAGCACCAATAAAACCACCAATGGCTTCTTTTTCTAGTGTCGTTACTTGTTCAATAAGAATGCGACCACCTACATGCCCCAATTTTTTATATTGATGAATCCAAGCTTCCATTACTCTAGCATACCCTTTATTCGCTTTTAAATAAGATGAAAATTCTTCTTCTATCATAAGGACTCACTCTTCAAGCGTTTCTTATGTCCATCCCATACGTATGGAATAACTGTTACATAGCGTGCATTTTCAGGGCGGAATAATTCAAAAATAGCTAAATTATGTACTGTTGCATAATCACCCCATAATACTTGTGAGTTCATAATGTAATCAAATTCAAATTTTTCCATCAGTGCAAACATATTCGCAATATTTTTTTCATCAACTCCTGCAAACGCTTCATCTAGAGCAATTAATAATGGCGCATCAATTCTTGCACTTTCAAATTTAGCCGCAACTGCTGAAAACAATGGAATATACATAGCCATCGCTTTTTCACCACCACTAAAGGCAAAAAAAGCATTGTTTGTTAATTCTTTCTTTAATTCTCCGGTTTTTTGTGCCATTATTTTAAATTCAAACCATTGACGATAATCCATTACAATTTTCATTAATTGGTGGAAACTTTGCGTATTATCATCTGCATCTTGTAAAATTCTTGCCTTGGATATCTTGGAGCGAAAGTGAGAAGACAATTTCTTTAAATCTTCATCTTTTAAAATACCGGCATCTTTTTCTAGCAACTCAACGAGTTGTTTTGTATCTAACTCTTCTTCTGTATCTCCTTTTTTATTCTTCCATTGAAGATTCAACTTTAAGCCACTACTTGTATTCATCGTATTCATATATTTATTCATATGATCAACCCAAGATTTACTATTCTGTATACGAATACGCACTTTCTTACTTATAATATTCACTAAAATATCTTCAAATAAATGACGATCAGAATCAATTAATAAATTACTTTGTAAGCTAATATCTTGTTCCAAATAAGTAATTAACTCTAAAAATGATATCTTACTTCCTTTATATTTGGCTTCTATATCCAAACGTGTACTTACATCTTCAATTTTTGATTCTTTTGTAATAAAGGTTAAATGATACTCTTGCATGTTTCCTCGATGGTTATAAAAAACGTTTTGTAGATCATTCTTCAAATCATCGGCTTTCTTATTAATCTCTTTATTTTTTTCTACACTTTGTATTTCGCGTAGCAATGTCTTATCACTATAATCAGGTAATGCAACATAACCTAGTTCTGCTTCTTCTAGTAGACTTTCAAAATACACCTGTGCTATTTCACTTTGTTTAGCTTTCGTGTCACTAGCCTTTTCTAAAGCAATCTTTTCATTCGCTATGTTGGCTTCTCTAGTTGCCAAAGCTTTATTTAATTTGGTAATTTCATCAGGTAAAACTTGTAATCTTTCTTCTACTTCCATCATTCTTATGCGAATCTTTTCAAATCCCATATCTTCTAATTGCTTTTGTTTTTGAACTAGAATTTGTTTGTTTTTAAGAATGAGAGAAGATAAAGTTTCATTGTCTATATGCAGTTCTTGAAGTTCATCATACAAGGTATCAATTTGTTCTTGTACTGTTTGTATCAGTTCAGATATTTTATGATAAACCGGTAGTTCTTTAGCAATATTTTGTACTTCTTGACGATACGCAAGATAACCATCTTTCGTATTCAAAAATACATCTCGATTCGCATTAACAGACAATTTTAGTGCAATACTTTGAATACCATTCCCTAATGTTTGTAAATGATTACTAATTGCATGAATACGTTCTTCAATTGCAAGTAAACTATGTTGTAACTGTTCTACATTGCCTTCTTGGCGCTTGTATTGTTGATATGCTTCTTGTATATCAAGTTCGCTTACAAAGCTTTCTTTTTCTTCTTCTAGTAAAAGCATTTCTTGTTGTGTCTTTGTTAATTCTTGTGTTAATGCTTCTGCTTGTAAGCGTAATTCTTCACTTTCTTTTTCTAATTCGCTAATTCTTTTTTCTTTATAAATTCTACGTGACTCTTTTCCAATATAAGTTGCCTGATAGACCTTCGATAAAGTATCAAATAAGATTCCTGATTGCACATATTCTGCTTCTATTTGCAATGTATCATATTGTGCACAACCAATATTCATGAGCATTTTCTTCACGCTACTTGCGACTTCTTCGTTGCTTGTTCCACTTATATATTGTGGTGATAAAGAGGATACTTCTTGATCAATAAATATATACGTGTCACATGTTCCTAGTGCATGGTTTGTAATCGTTTCTTTATCCTTACGATGCACCACTAGTGCATCTAATAAACCTATACTTAAGAACGCTTCTTCACAAAAGTTTTTTAATTCTTCGCCCATAGTAGTTTCGAACTCTAGCAATGTATATAAAGGTACGAATGCAATTCCTTTATCCTTTAATTCTTTACGATTATCTTCTTTTGCTCGGCTTATGACTGGCTGAGGCTCTTCCATGTTCTTCCAATCAAGACATTCTTGATATTTTTCAACATACTTGTTATGAATGAGGTTATGTTCACTTTTAAGATGTGCGCTAGCTTGTGTTCTTTTTGTATATTCTATCTTATATTGTTTCATAACAATCTGATTCATTTCAATAAAGTTAGGATTCTCATCATACTCCAATAAAAGCTTCATCATATCCTGATATTGTTCATTATTCATTACTAACACTTGATTATGTTGCATCCATTTACTTATGCGTTCTTTATATTCTTCTACAATACTATCATATTGTTCCAATAAATCACGCAATTGTTTTTCTTCTTGTTGAATCTTACTTTTTTGTTTTTCTTTTTCATCCAATATTACATCACGATTTCTTTTTTCATTTTCATAGTCTTGAAAGAGTTTTATTCCTTCATCTAAATCAACTAACTTCTGTTGTATTTGTTGATTTAAATATGTAAAATCGTAGCTAGCATCTAGATGTGTTTCCATCTGTTGATAAAAGCTTTCATGACACTCAAAAAGCAAGTCTTCTTGATAAGATGTTAGTTCTTTCAAGCTATCTTTGATAGCAATTACTTTAGCATCACTTTCTTTCTTTTGCTTTTCTATGCTTCGTTTTAAATCCTGGTATTTATTTGCTTTTTCTTCTTCTTGCGTCGTTTTCTTTTCTAACCTTGCACTATCTTCCCTTGTTCTAGTTTGTAATTGTGTACACTCTTCTGATAATTTTTGCATATCATCATCACCAAGTGATTTCTTTTCTTCTTGTAATACAACTTGTTCACGCAATGCATCATTATACTGCTTATTAAGGATGCTTACTTGTTCATCAAAGTTTTGAATTAACGTGGTACTTTCTTTACATTTATTTTCTAACTCATGTAACAAACTAGCTTCTTTTTGGTACTTATGCGCTTTTTCAAACAATGTAGCATAGGAGTATTGTTGAAATACTTGATATACGCTTTTAGCAGATGAATAACTTAGTTTTAATGCATCTAACTGATCCTTTATATTATCCATGTTTGAAATTGCTTCACTCATTGGTCTTAAATCTTCATCAGAAAGAGGTTGCAAAGAATCACTTAAAATCTCATTGATCATTGTTGGTTTTAAAGAATTACTCAGCTTAGGAGAACGTAATTGTAACAATAGGGTAATGGCCTCTTTATATTCATCGATGGTTTCAAAGCCAAATAAGGCTTGATTCACTCTTTCCATATAAGCTCTTTGACTTTCAATAAGCTGTTGTTCACCAATACAGTTTTTTAAGACTTGTTTAGTGATTGCTAAATTATGATCTATTAATTGAATATCTTTTTGTATTCTTCGATTATCTTCAATAACAAAATACCAAGATTCTAAAGGTTTTCCCGCTTTGGCATGTAAACCTATTCCAACGGTTTTATATACATCACTATCTTCTCTTTTAAATTCTAAATACAAGTATCCAATACGATCTTTCCGTTCACTATTTTCTTCAATTAAATAATTTTCAATCTTCCGTGATCTTGTACCAAAGGGATCTAAACGCTCACTACTTTTATTGCCATCTAACAAAAGCGGTATAAAGCTTTGCATCGTAACTGATTTCCCACTACCATTGCTACCTCTTAGCAACATGTGTCCGTTTTTAAAATAGAATTCTTCATCTGTATAATACCAAAAGTCAATTAATCCCAAACGATTCATATGCCACTTACTTGTTAACATGCTCATCTTCTTTCCTCCATAAACGATCCTATAATTTTTCCTGCAATTGGGAAAATTATGATTTGTTCTTCAACTTGTTCAATAAAACCTAATGTACGTGCTAGTTCCATTACATCATTTGCCACATCCAATGAATCTCTATTTTCTTTTTGATACTTTTTAGGTAATACATTATTTCTATTTTTTACCAATCGATTTAATAAGGACAAGTATTCATCTTTACGCATACCAATGTTTTCTTTCTCATCAATTGTTACTTTATGTTTGTGAACATGCATACATAGTTCTTCGTGCATACTCAACAATAAATCATGGAGTGCACTATTTTGTGGAAATACTTTCCCCATTCTACACTCTTCACCAAGTACTAGAAAAGCACAGGAAGAATGTACTTGTAGTTCACAAGGAAACAACTCTTGAAAATCACTTTCAATCGTTTTTCGATAGTTTCGAATATAGGTAAAATCTTCCTCTTTATCTTCACTATACGGTTGATAAACACCACAAGATAATAAAAGTCTACGATAGCTTCGCTGTTTTCTTACAATACCACGATCTTCATCCATATCAAACCATTCACTTTTAGAGAAATCTTGTGGTTCTTTAAAGTTCATAATATCAACTGGAAAGTTACGAATATAGTAACGAGATATCCCTGTATTTTCATACAGTACCTCTGTTGTTTCATCCTTCAAGAATACATCTTCATCTCCATCGGTTTGCATAATCATACCTACTTTTAAAGCGTATTGAATAACACGCACCAATTGCTTTCTTGTACGAAAGCTTGTCCATTGTATTTCATTTTCATCAAATTGTATTTGTATATATTCTGTTAACATACTTAATACAAACTGTTCCTCTACTTCTTTATCTTCTAAGAACATAAGTAGATAACAAAACATTTGATAATCTTTGATATCTTCAAACTCTTGTAACCCCATCCACCCTTCAGCTTTACCAGGTATCTTTTCAAGCTTTGCCATAAAAGGATTTACAATTAAGTTATACCCAAATTTATCTTGTATTTTCTTTTTTATATCTTTCATATTATCTTTTATTTCATAATATAAAGTTGGCTCATCGCGTTTTAATATCCAACGTCTATTCATTAATTCTTCAATCGTATTCATTGCGTTGCCTCCTTAAAGACAAGGCGAAAGCTAGGCATTGTAAAATCTCCATCATCACTATGTAAGACACAATCTTCTTCATCCAATTTTTCGATATGATAGTATTCTCCTTGATCTGTCTTTCCTATTTTATCCTCATTCGCAAGCCCTCTTGAAAGCCATGATAAAAGAACTTTTCGGGTATGAGCATCAAGGCGAGGTAAGAGCGCAAATGTGATACTACCGCCTTGTTGTAAAGCTTTTATACGTTTTGCATCCTCTTCCATCTTATTCATCAATTCTTCATGTTGGATACGTTTTTCTAACGTGTAGTCAAAAGCCGCTATTCTTTCTGCTTTTTTACGAGCTACACGCGTTCTTGGCTCAAGTGATAAATACGTTGGCGTTTCTTCATACACGCCACTATAAATACTGTCAGTCTCTCTAGGTAAGGCATTTTTTAGGTGTAAAGATGTATCAACACCAAATACATAAGAACTTAAAATGTGCGCATCATGAAGACTTTCGCATTGTTTAAATATCTTCGCTATATTACGATATTCTTCTTTTCGGTTTGCCCCAACATTATGCAATTCACCTATTTGTAAAGCATATCGTGTTATTTTACGAATGATTTCATTTGTAATATCAAACAAACGATTAATTTCATTCGCTCCATTTTCTCCAACAAACCAGTTAAACAAACTATTCCAACGACCTTTACATGTCGCTAATATTTCTTCTCTAGTTATCGTTGAGGTAATTCTAGGTATTGATAATTCATAGGTACACACTTTATCAAATATTTGTTGCATATCCTCTTCATGTACCTTTTCTAAAAAAGTTTCAATCATCCATCCATGTTCTTGCAAGCTTTTAACAAATGTTTGTAAATACACAATTAGTTTATCTTTAAAAATTAAAAACTCTTTTGATTTCATCATCTGTTCTGCTTTTGCGCTATTCAGTGTTTTTATATAATCTTGATAATCCTGATTTAATCGAATAAAATCATTGTTTAATGCACGCCACCAACTTGCAACTTCGACATCTTCTTTATCTTTGATCTCTAGTAGTTGTAATACTTGTTTCTTTATGCGCTCTAATAAAGTCGGTTCAAGTGACGCTCCTTCAATTTCTAAGTTCTCTAATTCAATTGTCATTCGTTCAATTACAACCGTATATTCACTTAATTGATATCTAAACTTCTTATTTTTAAACTCTACAATAGAAGTAGCTTTTGCGCTATCTTGCATAGCAGTCAAATTGCCCCACTCTGTAAGTGCCTGCAAGTCTCCTTGACATTTATCCATCGTATAATCTAAAAATTGTTCGATTTCACTCATCATTTTAAAGATATCTTCTTTATACATCCAATAATTAATGTTTTCATGTTCACGAAAAAAATAACGAATAATAACACGATACCTTTCTACATTCTCCGCTCTTAAATAATTAACCTCACTAATTGGTTTCACTAGCTTATCATATATTTGCATAGTTTCCTCATTTCTTTTCTTCTACTTGCTTTCTTGGATGTGTTGCTCCTGCAAGTATGCGTTGCGCGTATCTTGATTCAATATTAGGATTTCCACTCTTACTAAATCGTAATGGTTTTTTAGTTTTCATAGCTATATAAGAAGTCCGGCTCATTTTATATTGTTTTTCTTTCGCATAGTTGTGATAAGTTTTCATACACAGCGTAATTTTGTTTAAATTTGTATTACAAACTCGTTCTAGATATGGAATTTTTCCTTGTTTCCATTCTCCCAACTTTTCCTTTGATAACCACCCCATTGCAACTAATGTATCCTCTGTTGTCGCATATCCTTTTTCCCATAATTGTGTTTCAATAACAGCTTTAGTTTTCTTTTTAATTTCTTCTAAATTCATTTAATCTAAACCTTTCTACGCATTGTAATATTTCTTTAATCCTATTTATTATAAAGCAAAACACAAAAAAAGCCTAGCTATTATAAGCATATTTATAACTAAGCTCTTCATCAATTGTTACTATTCACAGTCTAAATGCCCCCATGTTAAGCTACATGGTTTTTCAACTCTTCAAGTCTTATGAATAGTACCGTTTTTTCGTTTGGCTTGGCATTCGCAATGTCT
>JAVWIF010000037.1:0-17642 GCA_036639635.1 Longicatena sp. | reverse complement strand
TTATTGAACGAGGTATTTATACAAAGGAACAGATTTATAACTAGAAATATTTGATATTAGTAAGTTTTACGTTTATGGCTTAAAAAGAAAATTCCTTTTCCTAAGATAATAAGCAATGAGTATAAATAAAAGGTATTCGTTCTCTTATAAGAGTGAATACCTTTTTGATGTGTATGTTATAAGTCTTTTGCTAAATCATATCCAGCATGGATTGCGTCTTTTAAGTTACCTATATGTTCACAATCACCAATCGTGTGATATGGAATGGCAAGTTCTTTTAGCGTATCTGATAAAGTGGTGTCACTACGATATCCCATGGCAAGAACTAAGGTATCTGCATCATCAATGCAAGTTGTTTTGCCATCTTTTTCATAGTATATTTTGTCTTCTTCAACACGTTGTACTTTTGCATTACAATTGATTTGGACACCTTTACTCATTAATCTTTGCATTAACAAACTTCGACCAGGTCCGCTCTCTGTTGCCATCAAGCTTTTGGTCATTTCAATTAGGATAATTTCGCGATCTCTTGGATATTGATCGTATACTAAAGGTGCTAAATAATCAGCTGTTTCACAACCAACAGAGCCTCCACCAATAATGACTATTTTACGACCAGGGAAAGCAATACCAGCCAAGATATCATCTGCACTTACACATTGTTTGAAGTTGGTAAATGATTTTACAATAATAGGTTTTGCTCCATTGCTCATAATTATTTCATAATCGGAAAATTCTTGTGCTATCGTATCTTTTGTAAGTGTACAATTTAAACGAATGTCCACACCAGTCATGGCTAATTTATGGCTCATGTATTTTGTGACTTTAGCTATATCTTGTTTTGCGATAGGAACACAGGCTAATCGCATTAATCCACCTAGTTCATCTTTGTGTTCGCAGAGTACAACATGGTGTCCACGCTTTTTGGCTACGTATGCCGCTTCCATGCCAGCAGGACCACCACCGATCACTAGGATGTTTTTTTTCTTGTCTGCTAATTGAATTGTTTCTTCGTTCTCTATTTCAAGAGAAGGATTAATACTACAAGAAACTCGTTTTCCAAACATAATACCATTTAGACAACGCAAACAACCAATACATGGACGAATATCGATTTCATTTCCATTTTGTGCTTTGTTAACAAATTCTGAATCACATAAGTTGGCACGTCCCATCATTACGATGTCAGCTTTACCATTTGCAATTATTTCTTCTGCAATCCATGGCTCAATAATTCTTCCAACCGTTGCGACAGGGATGCTTACATATTTTTTAATCTCTTCAGAAGATGCAATATGTGCACCTTGTTTTGTACCAGGGGCAGGGATAGAACTAGCTCGTTTAATAGTTGCTCCTCCAGATACATGGAGCATATCAGCGCCATGCTTTTCAAGTTGTTTTGCAACGTAAATAGCATCGTTTAAGTTTAGACCACCATCACTATATTCATCACCAGATATTCGCACATCTATAATAAAATTTTTACCACATACACGACGAACTTCATCAAGGACTTCTAAGACTAGTTTTAAACGTCCATTGATATCTCCACCGTATTCATCACTGCGTTTGTTAAAGGTAGGAGATAGAAATCCTCCTAACAAACCATGGGCATGCGCAGCGTGGATTTCTACACCATCACCTTGCGCTATTTGCACTCTTAAAGCGGCTTCTCCAAATTGTTTGATAATCTTCTTTAATTCTGGAATTGTAGCGGGTCTTGGTGCTTCTTTTGCATAAGAAGGACCAATGTTAGATGGAGCAATTAAACGAGGTGTTCCTGGGATTGGAAAAGCCATATAGGCAGGATGAAATAATTGCGGAATGATTTTTGATCCATATTGATGGACGCTATCAGCTAGTTTTTTCCATCCAGGTATGTAGGAGTCATCTGCTATCGAAATATCTCCAGGTAGATAGGTGTAAACAGGTTCTATGGTGGTGACTTCAGTGATGATTAAGCCTACACCACCTTTTGCGCGAGCGCTATAGTGCTCGATTAGCGTATCGGTAATATATCCTTTATCAGCTAAATTTGTTGAAACAGGGGGCATAAAAATACGGTTTTTTACAGTTGTTTCACCAATCTTAATTGGTGAGAAAAGATTTGGATAATTGTTCATAAGTACATCTCCTTTTTCTTTATTTTAGCATATTATGATTTTGTAATCGCTATCATAAAAGGATATAATAGGGCATATTTTGTCATAGTAAATACATTTATTAAAGAATAGAAAAGGATTTTGTACAAAAAATGACTTACTATTTCTTGATATCGATACATAATTCATCTTTTGTATGAGTGAGTGTTGTTTGTGTTGCTAAAGATTGATTGATATGACAAATGATATGATGATCCTTGTTGACGATTTTAATACCAGCATTTTCATAAAGGGTATCTTCTAAAGCAAGTAGTAAATGTTCTAATAATGTACTTGTTTTTTCATCAATGGAAAGAACTTGTTCCTTTTTGCTATCATTGATAGTTATGTTCTTAATAAAACGTTTGCGATAGAGACTTGGCGTTATTCCATATAAATCTTTAAACGCTGTTGTATACGCTTTAGAGTTTGGTAATCCAAAGGTTGCGGCTATTTCTTCAATGGTTCTTTTTCCTTCAAGAATTGCTTCCATTGAGGCTCGTATACGAACATAAGAAAGATATTTTACAAAAGAAATGCGGGTATATTTCTTAAAAAGTTTTGAAGTATATGAAATACTAAAAGATAAGGTGTTTGCTAAGTCTTCTAAATAGAGTTCTTCTTTATAGTGTTCATCAATATAACGAATAGCTTTCATATAGTTTTCATGATGAACTTCTTGGAATGGCAAGTGTTCTATTGGGAATTGTTGATGATTACTAGCGATGTAGATAAGTTCCATCATGAGTACATTGAGCTCAAATAAATTTTTATCTTTCCTCATAACAACGTGTAGCAAAGAACCTATTTTTTGTTTTAGTTTCATTAATAATTTGAAATTTTGTTGTTTCGTACAAATCAAAGATTCGAAGGCTTTGTCGTTGTTTCCAACCATTGCACTAGCCATACATGCAAAATCAATATGAATGGTTAGAATTACATTTTCTTGTTGACCAGTTTGGTGCATCATATGAATATCATTTGGCGCTATTAATACAAGTTCATGTTCTTTGAGAGAACTGGTAAAATGTTCACTAATAACTTCATACTCTCCTTTTAGTACATAGGAAATTTCTAAACTACTCTGTCGTGCAAATACTTGAGTATCGAAGCTATTGATACTCAAACTTAATGGATAACCAAATTTTTGTCCAGAAAAATCATAATAGTAATTCATGTTTTGCATGAGTGTCACTCCTTTTTATGATAGAACTATTGATGTACATCAACGATTTTAATCGATAATTGATCTTTTATTTCTTTGCGTAAGTTCTCGGTAATCACTATATCAAAGTCTGAAAAATCAGCGTATTGAAACTTTGAAGGGCGATCCCATTTTTCAGCTCCTGATAATAAAAGTTTTAGTTTGGCATGCTTGAGTAGTGCTTTCTTTAAACTTAACTCATCCATGACTTCAAGACCTGGACCACTCATGTCTTTGCAGCCATCCATTCCACATACTAATAAATCAAAATAAACATGTTCAATCATTTGTTCGGCATAAAACCCTGTTGTAAACTTATTAAAGCGATCATATTCTCCACCTACAAAGAGGATGCGATGTTCACTGACACTCAAAATAGGTAATAATTCTAAAGAGTTTGTATAAATGGTTAAGTTTCTTCGCAATCGTAATAGATTGCCTAGTGGAAGAATGGTACTAGCTGCATCTAAAAAGATGACCATATCATCTTTGATATAATCAATTGCACGATAAGCTATGCTTTGCTTTACGTCTAACTGCTCTTTTGAACGTATATCCATTGGCGCTAAGGCATTGGTGTTTCTACAACTAGCACCTCCATGAGTGCGATATAACACACCTTTTGTTTCTAAGTAACGAAAATCTGTTCGAATGGTTTCCGGAGTAACCTGAAATAACTTAGCTAGTTGTTCAACACGCATATGTTCGTTTGCTAGAATTAATTTGGTGATTTCATTTCTTCTGTTTTCAGTTATTTTCTTCATAAAGAACACACTCCTTATGACTATAGTATTACGTATTCAAAAAGTAAAAGCAATATATTTTGATAAATTATGCAAAACAAAAGATTTATATAGTAAAAAGCAAGACAGGATTTTGAATATATAAAAAAACCAAATATAGAAACTATTTGGTTTGCATTTCTTTAAGACTTTCTAAGATATAGTATAATCGATAACTATCTTTAGAGGATACTTCAATTTTAGGGTTGTATAAGTAATGTTGTAAGGTATCAGCATCTTTTAATAATTCACTCATTGGATCATCTTGACGACTCATTTTGTTAGAGTGCAAAGAGATGGTGTGAATAATACAATCAATTTCATCTTTGGTAAAGAGATTTGTGTCTTCTAACAGTGTTTTTGCGTATACAGCACTAGCTTGTGCATGTGTTTTATGAGGACAGTTTTGCGCATATACAGCAATATCATGCAACATGGCACTAATGCAAGGCAATTCAATACTCATATGGCGTATCAGTGCTAAAGTAGTTGTGGCTTGACACACACCATAGGTATGAATATAAGCAAACTTTCTAGTTTGTTCATCTTGCATCTTTGCTATTATCTCATCAACAAGCCCACGAATTGTTTCTAAACGATCCATATCATCACCACTTTCTGATTCTATTTTATCATGATAAAATACGTTTGAAAAGAAATTAAAAAAGATTCAGCATTTGCTGAATCTTCCTTGTGGTTTGTTTAGAAATTAAGCAGCTGTTACGTTGCTTGCTTGTTGTCCACGGTCACCTTCAACTACGTCGAAGTTAACTGCTTGTCCTTCTTCTAAAGTTTTGAATCCATCACCTTGAATGCTTGTGTAATGAACGAAAATGTCCTTACCATCATCAGATGTAATGAAACCATAACCTTTTTCTGCATTAAACCATTTTACTTTACCTGTACTCATTTTTAGTACCTCCTAATAATAGTTAAATAAGAAGCCCTCAAATGTATAAAAGAATCACGTTCTGATCATTGTACATTGAGATGCATAAATACAATTTCCAAATCGTGAAATTATAGTTATTGCTTTTTATTACTTTTATAGAATACCATGGCAGCCAATTTCTGTCAACCTTTATTTGGCATATTTACAAGACATGCCGTATAGAAATTTTTATAAGTGAATATATCCTAGATTAGTAGCTAGGTTTATCCATTTATCTATAAATATTTGTCATAATTTTGGAAAAAATCGCAATTATGTTGAAAGCAGTTTCAGATTTGTATGTTTTGGGGTATAATAACAGTAAAGATTTATAAAATACGGAGGACAAGTCAATGCTAATAAAAGATGATATGTTACGTGAGGCAGTTAGTAGAACACTGCAAATACCAGAAAACGAGATTACGAAAGAAGCACTTACTAAGTTAGTGAAATTATCAGCACGTTCAGCCAATATTGTTTCCTTAAAAGGACTACAATATGCGACAAATTTAAATTATTTAGATTTATGTGGAAATGCGATAGAGGATTTAGATCCAATTAAAGATTTAAAAGAAATTGAATATTTAAATCTTGCGAAAAATATGTTACGTGATATTCAAGCATTACGTGGATTTCGCCAGTTATTACGTTTAGATATTTCACGTAATAATTTATATACAATGGATATCAGTGCACTTGCTGGAATGATTAATTTAGAGGAGTTAAACCTAGAACGTAGCAAGGTTGATAACTTATCATATTTAGAGAATGTTAAGAAGTTGAAGACGTTGCATGTTGGAATTGAGAATGGTCCATTTCCATTGAGTATCTTAGGAATGTTAGATAGTCTAAAAGAATTGCATATGAATAAAATGTGGTTATATGATATTTCTGATTTAACGTATTTAAAACATATAGAAGTGCTAGATTTATCAACAAATTTATTTAGTGATTTATCACCACTCCAATATATGAAAGACTCTTTGCGTTCTTTGAATTTAACGAATAATGAATATTTGAACGATTTAAGTATTTTAGAAGAGTTTGAGAACTTAGAAGTATTAGAAATTTCCTTTGACCATATAAAAGATTTTTCTTTTCTAAATAAACTTAAGAACCTAAAAGACTTTCGAACTACACAAAGTGGTTTAAAAGATTTGAATAATTTGAAGGGTTTAACTAAATTAGAAAAATTAGATATCTCTGAAAATAGAGTAGAAAATACTGATGTATTAAAAGATATGGAAAAGCTTCGTTACTTTAAAGCAAGTGATTGTTACTTACAGGATATTGAGTTTTTGAAGAATGCTAAAGATTTAGAAGAGTTGAATGTATTTAATAATTCCATTGCTAATATTGATGTCTTAAAAGGCTGTGAGCATATGACAGCTATGGATGTTGGTAGCAATAAAATTAATGATATTGATTGTTTAAAAGATATGTTAAATTTAGAATGCTTAGGATTAGCTAATAATAATATTAAAGACTTATCGTCTTTGCGTTATTTAACAAATTTAAGTAGTATTGATCTATATAATAATGTAATAGATGATTTAGAACCATTAGAGAAATTAATTAATTTGAGTTCTTTACGTTTGGATCATAACAGTGTAATGAGTTTAGAGCCTTTAGTAAATTGTATCTATCTTTCTTCCTTAACATTGAAGGCAAATTATGTTAGCGATGTGACACCTTTAACAAAGCTTCCAAATTTATATGAATTACGTTTGGATGAAAATCCAATTGAAGATATTTCAATGCTAGAAGATATGGAGTATTACGACAAGTTTTCATATTAAAAAGAGGAACTCTCCTCTTTTTTTATGTTATGAAGCTTTGATAATGATGGAAAAAAATCATAGGTTGTTTGATTCTATATTACTAATAAACTGTGTATGAAAATGCATATTGCAACGCTAATACTACCATGATATACTAGGATATGAAATGAATGAATGTGCAATCTAATTGATAACTTATAGTTCGAAAAAATGGGGTGTAGTAATGGAACAGATGTTTTCAGTTTTTAATTATGGATTGGTGTTACTATTCGGAGTTTTTCTTTCAGTGCTTTTTGCAGGTAAAAATCAAGGAAAAAAAGAAAATATAAGTATTATTATATTTTTGATTTTTACGTTATGTATACAGATTGTTTCCGTTTTTCTTTTTGGGTTAGAAAATACAAAGAAGATTTACCCATTGATTGTCCATCTACCACTTGTCATTTTTTTGGTATTGGTTTTAAAAAAACATTGGGGCGAATCAATTGTTAGTGTATTAGTTGCTTATTTTTGTTGCCAATTACCAAGGTGGACAGCATTGCTTTTTCAACAAATATTACATGCTAAAATTATTTACAATGTAACATATAGTATAGCGATAATTATTTTCTTTTTATTGATTTGGCGTTTCTTTGCCAAATCTATTCAACAAGCAATGAAGTATTCGAAACGTGCTTTGTTTCTTTTTGGATGTCTACCAGCTGGTTACTACATTTTTGACTATACAACTAGTGTTTATACGCATGAGTTTTATTCATGGAATCAAATTATGGATGAATTTTTACCCACTGTGTTGGTTCTTTTCTATGTTTGGTTCATTGTTGCTTATCAAGATGCCATTCAACAAAAAATGGAGACCGAACTAGAAAAAAATATGCTTTCTATGCAGATGGAAACTGCGAAGTTCCAAATAAGTGCTTTACGTTCTTCACAAGAACAGAGCAGTATTTATCGTCACGATATGCGTCATCATTTATCAATGATTGATAATTTTGCTCAGCAAGGGAGTATTGAAAAAATTATAGAATATATCTCCAATGCACATCATGCGCTAAATGTAATTACGCCAATGCGTTTTTGTGAAAATGAAACTGTTAATTTATTGTTATCGTCTTTTGTTAATCTAGCACAAAATCAAGATAGTATTATTAACATAAAGGCGGATTTACCAGAAAAGTTAAATATTTCAGATGCAGAGCTTTGTTCGTTATTATCAAATGGCTTGGAGAATGCATTAAATGCAACAAGAAAAATTGAAGATACCACATTACGAAAAATTTCGTTTAATTGCCATATAAATCAAAATCGTTTATTAATTAAAATTGAGAACACTTATGAAGGAGATATTCAAATGCTTGATAATGTTCCGACTTCCAGTGAAATAGGACACGGCTATGGGTGTAAAAGTATGTGTTCTGTAGCAAAGAAACGAAATGGGTTTTGTGATTTTAATAGCAAAAACGGAATATTTACCGTGATGGTAGTACTATCACTAAATAATGATTGATAACTAACATAAAAAGTAATGGAGTTTTTTCTCCATTACTTTTTATAACAATTCTTTAAGTTCATCTAAGGTTTCTTTGAAGAAAGTAAATGCATCATCATAAACTTCATCACTACGTGGATCTACACCTGCGTTTACGAGTTCATCAATTGGTGTTTCACTTCCACCTTTATGTAAGAAATCTAGATAGTCTTTGGTATCTCCAGCTAATATTTTTTTCACAAAGCTTAATGCAACAGACATACCTAAGGTATATTTATACACATAGAAGTTGTAATAGAAGTGAGGAATGTAGTAGCAACCATAGCGTTGCAACTCATCAACTAAGACTCCTTCTCCGAAGTAGTCAACATTTAAGTCATAATAGATTTGTGTTAATTTCTGTGAAGATACACCTTCGCCTTTTTCAATCATATCATGCAATGCACATTCAAATTTTGCATACATTGGTTGACGATATAGGGTTCCTACTAATTGTGTTAATAGATTGCTAAGTAAATAGGCACGATAATTTTTATCGTCACTTGTTTTTAATAAATATTTGTTCAATAAAATTTCATTTACAGTAGAAGCAACCTCAGCTACAAATATTTTATATTCACTTAATGCAGCACGATTTGCTTTACGTGAGAAGTAAGAGTGCATAGAGTGTCCTAATTCATGTGCTAGTGTGCTTAGTGAATTATAATCAGATGTAAAGTTGGTTAAGATAAATGGCTTAGAATCATAAGAACCACCAGAGTAGGCACCACCTTGTTTTCCAGCGCATGGTAAAAAGTCAATCCAACGCTCATCTCTAGCTTTTTGTAATAAAGAAACATATTCTTCTCCAAGGGGTGCTAAGGCTTCTTTTAAAATTGCAAAGCTTTCATCAATACTGTATGTTATATCGACATTTGCGACTAATGGTAATTGAATATCATAAACGTGTTGTTGATCAAGTTTTAGAATCTGTTTACGATAAGCAAAGTAGTCATGATTATAGGCAATGTATTTTTCGTTTGCCATATATAAAACTTTATCAAAGAGTGATTTATCTGCACCATCACCAAATAAACTAGCTTCTAAAGCAGAATTAAAATGACGCATATTTGCTTCAAATACTTGTCCTTTTGCATGTCCGCTTAACATGTTCATGAAAGCATTTTGATAACGTTTATATTCTCCAAAATAATTTTCAAAGGCTTCTTTACGTACTTCACTATTTGGATTCTTTAAAAATTGTTGATACGTTCCATCATTTAAAAACTCTTCTTTTCCATCGACATGAACACTATTGTATTCTAAACGAAAACTTTCATAAGTATCACTTGGAACACGTTCAAGTTCAGCGACTTTCGCAAGCAGTGCTTCTTTATCTTCATCTAAGCGATGAGGAATGGTACGTAATATTTCTTCCATAGGATATCTAAAATCTTTACAATCATCATCTTTAAGATAGATTGTGATTTGTTCTTTGTGTGCAATAATTTCTAAAGGTACAAAACTTAATGCAACGCTTGTCTTTTGGTATAACGTATAGGCATTTGATAAGTTTTCTTGTGCTTGTTCATCTTTAGGATCAACATCAGTACTCATTTTCGCAAAGCATAACAAGTTTTCTAAGATACGGGTAAATTCTTCTTCCTTATTCATAAAAGTTAAAAAGTTTTCTTTGGTAATACAAATACGTTGTTCATATCCTTTTAATGTTTCTAATAGGGTTGTTGCATTTGAGAAAGCTTCGTTAATTGCTGCTTGGTCTTTAAATAAACTAGACAAATCCCAAGTTAATGACTCATCGATTTCATTTCGATTCATATTATCACCTCATGGTTCATATTGTAAGACAAATTCTAATAAACTACAAGCATGAAAGCTTATTTATATAGCTAAATTAGCACTCTTAAAAAGAACAAAATAATAGGTCTCATGGTTTCTAATTGCCTGAGAATTATTATTTTGTTCTATCTTTTATTTCTTGTGTCGTTTGATTGGTGTATGTTTTTTTCGTTTGATATAAATAAGAAAAATAAGTAGGGCACTACAAATAAGTAGAATAATACCTAGAGGTAGCAAGATATATTGACGAATATAGTTCTTACCATTTGCAGCTATCGTATTTACTTCATTGAAGTCTGCTACTTTATCTAGTTTTGTGACATTACGAGAAACAACTACGTAACTCCCTAACTTGTCATTGCTAAATAAAATACGTGAGTCACTTTGAGTTGTGGGAACTTGATAGACATCTTCGTCCTTAATATAGTAAACTTGATAAGCTTTGTTATCATTGGTGCTTTTAGGCTTTTTAATGGAGAAGACAACATCTTGTTTTAGTTTTAATGAAGAAAAATCATTAGTACCACTTATCGTAAACTCACCATCAATGCTTACTTCGTTTGCTTTTGCGACTTTTTTTGCTAGACTTTTGTCATTACCTGAAACACTATCTTTTATTTTCATCGAAATTGTTTTTGGAAGGAAATGTTGCAAGAAACTTTTTTCTCCACCGAGTGCCAAAGAAAGACCTGTTACTTGCATATCATAGGTATCATCTTTTATAACGACACTATAGCGAGGTTCTAAGTTCTCTTGGAATATACGATCAATCATACGCATTTCTTCACGCTTTAAGATGTTGGTATCAAAGCTAGTTACATCTTTATAAAATGCGTTCACTTCTTCAAGTGCTTCAGAGGTTAAACCTGTTTTACCATTATATGTTTTGATGATATAAGCGCTACGCTCTAAGACATCATTTTTCTTCTTTGCACCTGTATCACCAATTGTAATTTCAAGGTTAATAGGAATATTTGCATAGGTGATTTGGAGGGTTTGTTTACCGGCTTTTTCTGATGAAAACCCGCTTACCATATCACTACGTAAAGCCATTTCTTTGTTTGTACCATCGCTGTATTCAATGTTTAGCAAACCACCCTTTAAACTAAGCGTATCATTAATATTATAATTAGTTTTTGGACTTTTGCTTAATGTGATTTGTTTAATATCGCGATACGTTGCTTTATAAGTAAGCTCATTACTTGCTTTCTCTAACTTAATATCCCAATCTTTAAATTCAGCATGATCTTTGGTAGGTGGCGTAATACTCGGTATTACGTCTTTTTCCACTTGTAAGCTTACACTTTTAGCATCTGGATAAAACGTACCACCTTGTGCATCAAACGTGATGTCTACATAGCTTTTTTCGCCAATCTTATCGGTATTTAGAATGCTTTGTATATCTTTTGCATTTATGTAAGCATAACTACGCTCAAAGTGATAAGGACTATTACTTTGCTGTTCACCTTTTTGATCAAGCGATTCTTCACTTTGAACACGATACCATGTTCCTTCTTCATTCTTTACTTTTTCCAATAAAACAAAGGAACCTTCATAACCTTTTTCGATCTTGTAATATACGCTACTTTTTGTACTAGCATCTTTATAAAGCGTTGTTTCTTTGCCATTTGTTATACCTAAGGCATATTGATTTTCATCACGTTTGCCTAAGGCGGCATCTATTTCATAATAATACTGAGCAGCTTTTTCTCCCCAATAAGGATCACTAGCATATTGAACATTCATTCCTCCCATTTTGTTACCAAAGAATCCACCATGAAACTGAAATTCTTTAGGGTTTAAATAAGAGTTTGAAATATAATGAAGTGCATGAGAATACACACTCGCACTAAGACTTTGATAACGTGAAGCATTTTCTTCTACAGCTGAGTCAAAAGCAGCATGACCAAATAAATTGTTTCTAGTATAGGCTAAGTAACTTCTCCCCATTGCTGTTTCATTAAAGGATAAAGATAACATCATTAAAGCATTGGCACCAAATTGATTTTGATATTGAAAGAAAGCATCACTTCCTTCCATATATAAGGATTGTGTTAAGATATCATGCACATAATTATCTTTATCGTAAAAATCAGTAATTGTTTGATTAAAGGCTAAGGTATCTTTTAAGTATTTTGAAATATCACTAGGACTGTACTTACTAGTTGAACGATGATTTAGATATTGGTAATAATTGTAGTACACGTCTTTGGCATTTAGTGCATTTGTATAACTATCGTTACGATAATCATCAATCATAGTAGAGAATGTTGCATAAAAGTAATGTGAATCATAACTATAATACGTAGTATCCTCTTTTAAATAGGATGGAGCAAGACCTAAGGAAATAGAGTTGCCAAAGGAGTCTTGCGTCGTGGAAGACTTTAAGTCATGATAGAGTATTTTATTTTTTACATGAAAAGAAGATACACTTGGTATTGTTTCAATGGGGTATACACTTACTAGTTTTGCATCTACCCAACCAACAACACCAGACAATTTGAATTTTATCTTACTAGATGCGGTATTATATTCTAAGAAAGCTGCATCATTACCATAACAACCATTGGTGTAGCCACTTGCATCATTTTGATCAAGTGTATATTCGGTATTTATACTACATGCATCATTTACATCAAATGATATGACCCCTTTATCAATTGATAAGAAAGAATTTCCATAAGTAATACCTAAATTATTATATTTGTTTTTTAATAAGGTATGTGAAACTTTTGCTTCTGGATAGGTTGCATAAGAATCAAGCTCTT
Organism: Longicatena sp.; assembly: GCA_036639635.1. Lineage (GTDB taxonomy): Bacteria > Bacillota_I > Bacilli_A > Erysipelotrichales > Erysipelotrichaceae > JAVWIF01. The sequence continues at coordinate 4,707 of JAVWIF010000037.1, read as the reverse complement.
CGTAATCTCCATTCTTTTGCACATTGACGACATGAAATTTTTCATCATTTGGAATACTATCTTTTTCCGCTTGGATAGGAAGCACACTTCCTATGATTAGAAAGATGCATAAAGCGAAAGGTATTATTTTTTTATTCATATATACTTCACCTCAATCTATGCTTTCATTATAACGTAAACAGCATAAAAACAGTAGGGAGAGGAAACAACCTTTTGTAATTTGTAAGACTTTACAATAAAAAAAGAGCACGAATGCTCATGATTTATTTGCTTTCTTTCTTTTGTATAATAGATAGGCTCCAACAAGACAAATAATTAGTAAAACAATAAGCACAATACTAGAGAATGTTCCCATATAATCTGCTATCTTTTCCCAAGAAGCCCCAGCATATGCCCCTGCATATACAAGCACACTATTCCATATCAGTGTACCTAGTGTCGTAAGCATTAAGAAACTAAAGAAGTTCATCTTTGCAATCCCTGCTGGTATGGATATTAAACTACGAACAATGGGAATGAAACGACAAAAGAAGACGGTAATGTATCCACGTTTTTCAAACCAAAGACGTGCTTTTTCAATATCATCAACTTTAAAGTGAAGGACTGTACCTACCTTGCCTTCAGCAAGTCTGCTCAAGCGTTCTACGCTTACAAGGCGTCCTACACCATATAAGATAATGGCACCAATAAGTGAGCCTACAGTGGCATAGATAATAACATATAGAATATGCATATCTGTATACGTTGTCATAAAACCACCAAAAGTTAAGATGACTTCTGAAGGAATGGGCGGGAATATGTTTTCAATGGCAATGAGAAACGCAATTGCCCAATAGCCATAAGAACTCATAAAGGAAAGTAGTGTTGTTTGCATAGGGTTCCACCTTTTATCTGCTAGTAGTATATGCTAGTTGTGAAATGTTAAGCAGTTGTGTTGACATTATACATGAAAGTTTCTATAATTGCTATACACCCATACCCATGGGGGGAGGCTAACTATGAATGAAGAACGAAAAAAAGCATGTAATAATTTGAAGACTGCACGTGGTCAATTAGATGGAATATTAAAGATGATAGAAGATGAGCGTTATTGTATTGATATTTCAAATCAAATTTCTGCGGCAACGGCCTTGTTAAAAAAAGCAAATATGCACATATTAAGTGGACATTTACATACTTGTGTGAAAAGTGCTATTGAAGCGAGTGATGCAGATCAAAAAGTAGCAGAAATAGAAGAAGTAATTGCACGTTTAATGAAATAGACAGGAGACTATATGGAATTAAAATATAAGGTAATAGGAATGCATTGCTCTGCTTGTAGTGCGAGTGTTGAAAAGATTGTGCGAAAACAACCATTTGTAGAAGAGGCACAAGTAAACTTGTTAATGGAAGAGTTGGTAATTACTTGTACAAAAGGTTTTGATGAGCATAAAATGATCGACGCAATTCAAAAAGCAGGCTTTGCATTAGAGAACAAAATAAATATGCAAACACTTACGTTTGATGTTTCTGGAATGAGTTGTGCTGCTTGTAGTGCGAGTGTCGAACGTATTTTAAAAAAGCAAAGTGGAGTAGTTGATGCAGTTGTTAATTTATTGTTAAACCAAGTACGTATTACGTTTCAAGAAAACAGGTTTGATGAATGGGCACAAGCAATTGAAAAAGCAGGGTTTACTTTGCATCGAAAGAGCCAAGAAGACACCACCTCATTAGTTATTGAAGGCATGCATTGTGCAGCGTGTGCTACGCAATTAGAAAAAACGTTACTAGCAGTTCATGGAGTACATTGTGTTGATATCAATCCGCTTACCAATATGGCACACTTAACATATGATACAAGTATTATTAAACTAAGCGAAATTCGTTTATTAATTGAGCGAGCAGGTTATCAAGCAAATTTACCAACAACGCAGGTAAATGTTCAAAAAGATTATGAAAATATTCGGATATATGTGACGTTAGGCATTGCTAGTGTTTTATTATATATTGGGATGTCTCATATGTTAGGTCCTATTTCTTTACCTTTACCTAATGTGATTCACTATCGTACAAACCCAATCAATTTTGCTTTGATTCAATTTGTTTTAGCAACCCTCATATTAATAGCAGGTCATTCCTTTTTTAGTAGAGGACTTAAAGCATTATGGCATAAATCACCAAATATGGATACACTTGTAGCACTAGGTACTGGAAGTGCCTATATCTACTCCTGTTACTCGCTATTTATGCTTTTACAAGGAGATGTACATAGCGTACATGCTTTATATTTTGAAAGTGCAGGAGTAGTAGTTGCGCTAGTTCAATTTGGAAAGCATCTTGAAGCAATTGCTAAAAAGAAATCAACGAATGCAATCTCCGCACTATTGCAATTGAAACCTTCTAAGACACTGCTATATCGAGATGGACAAGCAATTGAAATCGCATTAGAAGAAGTAAATGTTGGAGATACCTTAATCATTAAAGCAGGAGAACATATTGCTGTAGATGGAACAATTCAAAAAGGAAGTGCAAATATTGATGAAAGTATGTTGACAGGTGAAAGCATGCCAGTACATAAACAGGTAGGAGATGTCCTCATTCAAGGAACATTAAATTTAGATGGACGTTTATATATGCTAGTAAGTGCTACAAAAGATGATACGACATTAGCTAAAATTATTAAAATGGTAGAAGAAGCACAAAGCAAAAAAGCACCAATCGCGCGAATTGCGGATAAAATATCTCTTTACTTTGTACCAACCGTTATGAGTATTGCTTTTGTTTCTGCACTGTTATGGTACTTGTATACAAGCGATACTAGTTTTGCTTTAACGATATTTGTTAGTGTTATGGTAATTGCTTGTCCTTGTGCACTAGGACTAGCAACACCTACTGCGATTATGGTAGGTACTGGAAAAGCAGCACAGTTTGGAATCTTTATTAAGAGTGGTGAAGCACTTGAAACAGCAAGCGACTTGGATACCATTGTATTTGATAAAACTGGAACTATTACTATTGGAAAACCTGTAGTAAATGATATAGAAGCTGAGAATATTACAGAGGTGTTATTACTAGCAAGTAGTTTAGAGGCAGGTAGTAAACATCCTTTAGCATTGGCTATTTGTAACAAAGCAAAAGAATATAAAATAGAAGCACTAGAATTAGAGCATATTCAAACACATAATGGAAAAGGATTGAGTTCACAATATAAAGGAATGGCGATCTATGTTGGAAATCGTTTCTTTATGGAAGAAAACAAGGTAGACACAAGCATCTATGAAGAACGTGAAAGAAAATATTTAGAACAAGGTAAAAGCGTTGTTTGGGTTGCACAAGACACCCGTGTTCTAGGGATTCTAGGAATCAGTGATAGATTGAAAGACAATGTAAAAGAGACGATAGCGCGTCTAAAAACACAACATCTTGATGTGATTATGATGAGTGGAGATAATCTTATTAGCGCACAAGCAATTGCTAAAGAAGCAGGAATAGAACATGTCATTGCCCAAGTATTACCACAAGAAAAAGGCGAACAGATTAAGAAATTACAAGAAGCAGGAAAACGTGTTGGTATGGTTGGGGATGGGATTAATGATGCCATTGCACTTACACAAAGTGATGTAGGAATTGCTATTGGAAGTGGAAGCGATGTAGCACTAGAAAGTGCTGATATTGTCCTTATGAAAGATAATATTGCAGATGTAGAATCGGCTATTCGTTTATCAAAGGCTGTCTTACGTAATATTCATCAAAATCTATTTTGGGCATTTTTCTATAATAGTTTAGGAATTCCAATTGCTGCAGGAGTGTTACATATATTTGGTGGACCTTTGTTATCACCAGTCTTTGCGGGAGCCGCTATGGCATTTAGTTCAGTAAGTGTGGTAAGTAATGCATTACGTTTAAGAAAATTTAAATAATTTTAAAATAATGATGAAAAAGATTATAGAATATAGTACAATACAACTATTAGAAAAAAGAGGTGCCTTATGAACTATACTGTTATTATAGTATTTGTAGTTACTGCAATTGTTTGTTTATTTGTAACACAGTACGTGAAACAAAGAACCATTCAACGCTTATTAAAAGATTTACGTGAAGGGAATTTTGAAGATTACTTTAAGACATTAGATTCTTTTCTTTGCAAGTACTTTTATCCACCATTTAATCGTGAGTATATGCGTTTAAATGCCTTTGTAATGCAAGGGTTAAAGAAAAAAGTAGAGGAACAATTTGATTTATTACTAACTATGCGAATGAATAAAAAACAGGAAATAGACGTAGTTGTAAAAGCTTTTTATTACTACATTGATGAAGAAAACAAAACAAAAACAAGCGAATTATTAACACGTATGAAAAATATGAATGATGAATCAATAAGCAATGAATGCCAAATTGTTTATGATATCTTTATTGAAAAAGAAACAAAATACATAGATACGATGAATGAACAATTAAAGGATAAAGATTGTACTGGTATTAATCGCGGAATGTTTAATTACTTTTTAGCAATTCAATATGCCAATATGAAAGAACATAAAAAAGAAATTGATTGCTTAGAAAAAGCATTAACAGATTTAAAAGGAACACCTTACGAGATACGAATTAATAACATGTTAAAGTAGAGAATGGATGAATGCCATTCTCGTTTTTTTTTATCTTGAGATGTGAAAAACTTAGAGAAGTATATGGTTGAACACTAATGATAATGAAGCAATAAATCTATAC
>JAVWIF010000036.1:0-18447 GCA_036639635.1 Longicatena sp. | reverse complement strand
AATACTTCTTTATATGCAGCAAATTGTTCATCTTCTGTTGGGAAGTGATCAGCATTCATATATAAGAATTCAGTACGGAATAATCCGACACCTTCACCACCATTATTTAATACTCCAGCAACATCTTTTACACCACCAATATTACCAGCTAATTCTACTTGGTGACCATCTGTTGTAATTGATTTCGCGCTTTTTAATACTTGTAAAGCTTCTTTTTCTTGTGCAAAAGCAAGTGCTTTTGCTTCGTACTTTTTAATTGTTTGCGCATCAGGATTTACAAATACTTCTCCTTCAATTGCATCTAATACTAACATGTCTCCATTTTTAACAGCATCTAGAACACCTTGTGTACCTACAACTGCAGGAATTTCTAAACTTCTAGCCATAATCGCAGAGTGAGAAGTTCTTCCTCCAATAGCTGTCGCAAATCCTTTAGCAAATTCATTTAATTGTGCTGTATCAGATGGTGTTAAGTCATGAGCAACAACAATAGAATCTTCTTCAATTAACGATAAGTCAGGAATAGACAATCCTAATAAATTACATTTCAAACGATATGTAACATCTTTAATATCCGCTGCTCTTTCACGGAAGTAATCATTGTCCATAGATTCAAACATTTGAACTGTTTGTTCAGATACAGTTTGTGTTGCATATTCTGCATTCACTTTATCATTTTCAATCATAGCAATAATTTGTCCAGAAAACTCAGGATCTGATGCCATCATTAAATGTGCATCAAATACAGCTAATTCTTCTTCAGATAAACGTTTCGCAGCTTTTCCTTTAATGATTTCAATATCTGCTTTTGTTTTTTCTAAAGCATCACTAAATTTCTTTAGTTCTTCATCAACCGTAGCACTTTTCTTAACAATTTCTACAACCGGTGACTCTAATTTGTAAACTTTTGCGATAGCAATCCCAGATGATGCCGCAATACCTTTTAACATAAACATGTCCTCCTCATAATGACATTCAAAAGTTGTTTTTGGTAGCAATCATAACCTACCTACATATTAAATAATAACATTATTTAAGTGTATAAGCAACGAAAGAATGCCCTTATAGCCATGTTTTTTGCACATTCATAGGTGCTTTTATCATATTTATAGAACCACCAGTTTTTATTTTCTTTCCATAAGAAATCATTTCTAATGATTTCTGCTTCACTATAAGATATAAGTCGTAGTGTTTCATCAATAAGTTTACATACATCATGTGCCTGATACGCTGATTCATTTTCATTAATTTCTAAGTCCTGCTTTCTTCTTTGATTCGTGTTTCTACGATAGATTTCTCCTAAGTATTCTAGTAATGCAATCTCTTCTGCTGTTTTCATTTTTTTCATATACGTACCCTCTTTATTGTATATATACGAAAAAAAGAACAAAAATCCTAAATAAAAGACAAATTCATTCCTAAATTTGTCTTTTGTTACATATTTACTTAAAGAATGCTAGAAATAACCATATAAATATAGCCACTCCTCCACAAAACAATAAGATGATTGGTAAAAATACCGAGAAACCTGCAATTAAAAGGGCTAAAAAGTCTCCTTTTTCTAACTCTGCTTGCTTTCCTTGTTGTACTTCTTTCTTTTTTAATAAATCTTTAAACTTAGGTTTATTAATCACTAAACTCACCGCCGAAATGGCAAAGCACAACATGACCTGGTTTTAATTCTTTACTTACTGGTTCTTTTTCTTTACAGATATCCTTTGCATATGGACAACGTGGATGGAATTTACATCCACTTGGTACATTTACATTACTAGGAATTTCTCCTTGTATTGCTTCCATCGTAGAACGTTGTGTTGGATCTGGCTTTGGAATGGCTGCCATTAAAGCTCTAGTATATGGATGTTGAGGATTGTTAAAGATTTCTTCTTTATCTGCTAGTTCTACTAAAGAACCTAAGTACATAACACCGACACGATTACTAATATGTTTTACAACACTTAAATCATGAGAGATAAAGATATAACTAATTTTCTTTTCTTTTTGTAAATCAACCATCAAGTTAATAATCTGTGATTGAATACTAACATCTAGTGCAGATACTGGTTCATCACAAACAATAAAAGAAGGTTCAAGTGCTAAAGAACGTGCAATTCCTATACGTTGACGTTGTCCACCTGAAAACTGGTGAGGATAACGATAACAGTAATAAGGAGGAAGTCCACAAGTTTCCATTAAATCTAAAATATGTTTCTTTAATTCATCACCTTTTTTATAATAACCATGAGCTACTAAAGGTTCACTTAAAATATTGTACACATTCATTCTTGGATTCAAAGAACTATAAGGATCCTGAAATATAATTTGCATTTCTTCACGTAGTTTACGCATTTGTTTACGGTTTTTTGCTAAAACATCTTCACCATTAAAGATTACTTCACCCTCTGTTGGTTCATGTAATCTTAAAATAGCACGTCCAAGTGTTGATTTACCACACCCAGATTCTCCAACTAGACCTAATGTTTCTCCCTCATATAGCGTGAAAGTAACACCATCAACCGCTTTGATATATTTTTTGTTTTTATTAAATTTACCTTTACCAAGAGGGAAGTATTTTTTAAGGTCTTTAACCTCTAAGATAACTTTTTTATCGTCCATTATTTTACCTCCTGATTCTCTTCATATAAGAAACAACTAACGTGATGTCTTGATCCAACTTTTGCATCAACTGGTTGTGACTCTAAACATTTAGGCATTGCATTAGGACAACGATCAGCAAAGTAACAACCCTTTGGTAAATCAATTGGGTTTGGTACATTTCCTTCTATTGTACTCAATTTTTCTGCTCCGCTATTAAGAGAAGGCATACTTGCCATCAATCCTTTGGTATAAGGATGTTTTGGATTCTTAAAGATTTCAAATACTGATGCTGATTCCACAACTTTTCCAGCATACATAACATTTACATGGTCTGCCATTTGCGCAACTACTCCTAAATCATGAGTAATTAACATAATTGAAGTTCCTGTTTTTTCTTTTAAATCATTCATTAATTTCAAAATTTGTGCCTGAATCGTTACATCTAGTGCCGTTGTTGGTTCATCCGCAATTAATAATTTTGGACTACAAGCAAGTGCCATAGCAATCATGACACGTTGACGCATTCCTCCTGATAATTGATGAGGATAATTATCCACAACTTTTTCAGGTCTAGAAATACCGACCATATCTAATAAATTAACAGCACGTGCGTTGGCTTCTTCTTTCGTAACTTCCTCATGTAATAAAATATTTTCAGTAATTTGAAAACCTACTGTAAATACTGGATTCAAAGAAGTCATTGGTTCTTGGAAAATCATTGAAATATCATTTCCACGAATCTGACGAATTTGGGCATCCTCTAAGGTTGCTAAATTCTTATCATCGTACATAATTTCACTACCCTCTACAATTTTTCCAGGTTCATCAACCAAACCTAGAATACTCATAGCGGTAACACTTTTTCCACAACCAGATTCTCCAACAATAGCTAAAGTTTCATTCTCATACATACGGAAATCATTTCCATCTACTGCTTTAGAAACACCTTTTCCAGTATAGAAGTATACTCGTAAATTTTTAACATCTAAAATTTTCTTATTTTTAACTTTTTCCATAGTCATACTCCTATCGTATATCTTTTGGGTCGAAGGCATCACGTAATCCTTCACCAATCAAGTTGATTGAAACTACGGTTAATAAACACATAATTCCCGCTGGTAACCAGTTCCAAGGAAAGTTCCTAAATACTTCTGTATTCTGTGCAGTTTGCATTAAATTACCCCAAGAAGGTGTAGGAATTGTAACTCCCATTCCTAAGAAAGATAAACCAGCTTCTGTAAGAATTGCACTTGCCATAGAAAGTGTTGCATTTACAATGATCATTGATAAAACATTTGGAATTAAATGTTTAAATATTTTAGAAAAATCGCTTAATCCTAAAGCTTCACAAGCTTGCATATATTCTTGTTCACGTAATGATAAAATCTGTCCACGCACAAGTCTTGCAAGTCCTGGCCACGATAATACTCCTATTAGAAAAGAGACAATATACATTTTAATATCGGAAGGAGTCCACAACATATTAAATGCAAATACTAAGATTAGAGGAGTGAAAGGAAGGGAATAAACAATCTCAGAAAAACGCATTAATAAGTTATCAACCCAACCACCATAATATCCAGCTATACCTCCAATTGTACAACCTAATATGACAGTAATTAGTGCTGCAATAATACCAACCATAATAGAAATACGACCACCTAAGAACAAACGGAAGAAGACATCACGTCCTTGTTGATCTGTACCTAACCAATGAGTAGCACTAGGACCTAAATTCTTTAAAGCATAATCATAATCAGTTAGTTCTACACCAGATACCATAGGAACGATGATAACAGCAAGTACTATAATTGTAAAAACGACCAATCCAAACATTGCAATTTTATTTTTTCTAAATTTATCCCAGGCGATTTGCCATGGTCCTCTAGTATCACTTTTATTTATTTTCTTAATTTCATTATTTTCTACCATAGAAATCACCTCTATTCTACTTTAACTCGTGGGTCAACAACAGAATACAATACATCCGATAATAAGTTACCTGCCACCATTAAGAGTGCAGAGAACATTAAACAGGCGGTAATGATACTTTGATCTTGTCCCGTAATCGCATCAATTAATATCTTTCCTAATCCAGGCCATAAGAAAACAGATTCTAAAATCATGGCACCACTAAACAAGGAAGGAATATATAATCCTAATAACGTTACTAATGGAATTAAAGCATTCTTAAAGGCATGTCGATAAATTACTACCTTTTCTTTTAATCCTTTAGCTCGCGCTGTACGAACATAGTCCATGTTAATAACATCAATCATTGCACTACGTACATAACGTGAGAATGTCGCAAAGTTACCAAATGCTAATACAATTGCAGGCAATAACATATGAATACCGACATCTCCAATTTCTTGGAAGATACTATCATATCCAAACAATGCCATATCTGGTGTACGCATACCATTTACCGGAATAAATCCTGACGGTAATGCAACATAGAATATCAATACCAAAGCAAAAAAGAACGTTGGTACAGATACCCCAAGTAGCGAAAATACTGTCCAGAAATTATCATATTTCGAAAACTTCTTCGTCGCTTGACGTATGCCTATTGGTATTGATAATCCAATACCTATTACCAAAGAAACTAAGTTTAATAAAAATGTATTCCAAACATAAGTTCCAATAATGTTTGAAACTGGTTCTTTAAATTTAATAGATTGTCCTAAATCTCCAGTTGCTAGTTTTGTAATCCAAACAGCGTATTGTTCAGGGTAAGATTTATTTAATCCTAACTCTTCACGTATTTGGTTTTTCTGTTCTACCGTCGCTTTTGAACCTATTCCTAAATAAGCCGTAACAGGATCTCCAGGCATACATTTTACCGTACCAAAAATAACAATAGATATAATAAACATTACTGGAATAAGATTGAGCAACCGTTTACCGATGTACTTTAACATAAAAAATCACCTCTCGTATAGTTGTTATACAAACATAAATAAGAGCAAGGTAATCTTGCTCTTATAAAAACGTTTTACATATTTTATTTATCTGCAATAGTAGCATCTTTCAATGCTCTTGGCCAAGTGTAAAGAGCGTTTGTCTTTAAACCTTTAACTTTCTTATTGTAAAGATCAAAATATGTGTTTCCATAAACTGGAATTACAGTAGCGTCATCGTTAATACGAACAGCAACTTCTTTCCATTTAGCTAATGCTTTCGTAGCGTCCATTTCAGTAAGTGCACCTTTTAACATAGCGTCTAATTCAGCATCTTTTAAACGAGCGTAGTTATCACTACCATCTTTTGCGTAATCAGAATGGAATGTTTGTAAAATGTCTGCCATACCATCAGAAGTATAAGAAGTAGCTAGGAAGAAAACGTTCCAATCATCTCCATTTTTGTCATAGTTAATTTTATCAAGTAACGTATTGAAGTCAACAGTAGCAACTTTTACATTCGCACCTAATTCAGTTCCCCATGCTTTTTGCCACATTGGTACTAAGTTAGCTAAAATATCGTGGTCTTCCATAGATAAGATTTTGATATCTAATCCTTTACCATCTTTTGAACGTTTGCCATCAGCTCCTGCAACCCATCCAGCTGCATCTAATGTTTGTTTTGCTTTTTCCATATTGAAGTCATAAGTTTCTAAGCCTTCAACTTTATCAGTTCCTCTAACTACGTCACCTATTGTTGATAATGGGTTATTATATGTTGCTGGAACATATCCAAGCTTCACATCGTCTAATCCTTTACATTTTGGACATTCATAGAAAGAGTCAACAAATCCTTTACGATCAAATGCAAATGTTAATGCTTGACGTACAGCTTTGTCAGCAGTAGCACCTTTTGCTGCATTAAATGTGATATATCCAGCACCACCACGTGGGTAGTGGTTCATAGCAAGTTTATCATTAGTAGAAGCTGGCCCAACTTTCTTAGGTTCAATCATACCGTTAAGCATATCGATATTTCCAGATTCTAATTCTTGATATTCAGTTGTTTGTTTTGTTGGTTTAATAACAATGTTTTCGATAGCAAATCCACCACGATCATATTTTTTGTTCTTAGTGAATGATGCACCAGTTCCTGCTTCCCATTTTTTCAAAACATAAGGTCCTGTTCCGATTGGTTTTTTCAAAGAATCTTTAACAACTTTTAAATCTCCATATTTATAGCCGTCTTTAAATTGATCAGCAGAGATAATTGCAAAACTTGCTGCAAGTGTAGATAAGTTATCATTTCTTGGTACTTCTGTTTTAAATTGGATTGTGTAATCATCGATTACTTTAATTCCAGGAAATTCTGGTTCTTTTTCTGTAGCTTTTTTAAATTCTGCTTCAACTACAGTAAATTCTTCTTGTGCTTTTTTCTTGTCAGCTTCAGCAGTTTTTTGCTTTGCTTCATCTTTATCTTCTTTTGCTTTTTTTATTGCTGCATCAGCTGCATCTACAGCACCTTTTGCATTCGCATATTTTGTAGAAATTTCACCTTGTGAATAAGCGCCATAACCCTCTAAATATTTTGTAGTACCTGCGTAACGTCCATCATATGCAGGATCTGAAACTGCTTTGAATGTAAATTCAACGTCTTTTGCATCAAAGTCTGTACCATCTGAGAATTTGATTCCTTTTTTCAATTTGAATGTAACTGTTTTTCCATCGGCGTCAGCAACACCTTCAGCAAGTCCTGGTTGAAGTTTGTTGTTAACATCATAATCCATTAGCTTTTCGTACATTAAATCGACTGCATATCCATCGTAAGAAGATGAATAATAAATTGGTGAAAATGTTCCTGTTAATTCATTTGCTCCTACTGTAAATGTGTTCCCTTTTTTAGAGCTACCACATCCAGCCATAGAAACAGCCATTAATCCTACACATAGTAGACTTAATACTTTTTTCATATAAATTCCCTCCTATTATTCCTATCATTCCTGATAATGATTTCATTATATCTTATATCACATTGAATTACAATAATTTTGTTATGAAAGTTACACGAAATAAACGCATTTTCTTTCATTTTTATGTAAAATATGTGATGTTCCATGAAACAATACGGCATGATGTCAATTTTTATACATATTTTTCATACTATTTTACACATTTGTTTATGTTTCATGAACAAACGCTTTTGTTCATGAATTCATCTTCCTTCATACAAATTGTTTGCTTTTCCTTTTTTTTAATAATATTGAGTAAAGTATCGCTTTTTCTAAAAAAAAGCGATGAACAACATCGCTTTTTCATTATAATTTATTTTTTATCTGACATGTGGTAAGGGAATACGTAAGCAGGTGTTCCTTTTTCATTATCCATAATCAACGTTGGTTCTCCTTTGATTAGAGGTAAGAAATAGTCATATGCTTCTTGTGTTAAACCATGGTATTCTGGAAGAATCCATTCTGCTGGAATGTTTTTAACATGGTTTGCAAATTCATGTGCAGGTCCTGCAATAAATTTAACATTGTATTCTTTTGATCCATCACGAACAACTCCAACTACTTGTCCAGTAAATTTACCATCAGCTGAATGCATATGTGCTGACATTCCCAATTCAAATGCTTCACTAACATCAACATCTGATTGAATGTAGTTTGCACAACGTTGTGCTGTACTTAAGTCTTGTACTTTCGCACGTGGAGCAATACCAGCATCAAGAATCATTTCTTTTACGGCATTACCAGCACCACCTAATACAGCATGACCAAAGCCATCATTTACAGCTTTACCAGCTGCTAAGTAAGATCCATCTGCAAAGTGAGCACCTTCACTAACAACGATGAAACATTTGTTCTTTTCATCCATACATTTTTGTACTTGTGCCAAGAATACTTCTTGATCAAAGTCTTGTTCAGGTAAAATTAATAAATCAACATGCCCTGTAGCTACTGAAGAACCTGCTAACCAACCAGCATCACGTCCCATAGTTTCAAGAATAAAAACTTCACTACGAGTATATACGTTGTAATCTTGCCAAGTTGAAGTAACAACTGCATTTACAAATTTTGCAGCAGATGCGAAACCTGGACAATGGTCAGTTACCATTAAGTCGTTATCAACTGTTTTTGGAATTCCAACAAAACGTTTGCTAACGCCATTTTTCTTAGCCCATTGGCTTAATGCATCTACAGTATCCATAGAATCATTTCCACCAATATAGAACATAATTTCAATATTGAATTTATCCATAACAGCAACTAATTTTTTATAATCAGTATCGTCATCTCTTTTTAATTTGTATCGGCAACTTCCTAAACAAGAAGATGGCGTTTGACGTAAAACACGGTTTTCAAAATCACTCATGTTTGTTAAATCATAAAGACGTTCTTCTAAAATTCCTTCAATTCCATTAAGACCACCATATACAGTATCGTAAACTGGGTTTAACTGGTTTGCTTTAACTACTCCTGCAAGTGAAGCATTAATAACAGTTGTTGGTCCACCAGACTGTGCTACTAAACAATTTGCCATGTTATAATTCCTCCTATTAATAATTTAACATTACGTTGTAATTTTAGCACATAACCTATTATTTTAAAAGTTCCTATTTGCTTTTCTTTGCATTCATATGCAAAAAAAAGCTCACAACATCAAGAATTATATCATTTAACAATAAAATCCCTGCTAATTCTAAGGATTTAAAAGCAATGATTACAAGACAAACTATAACCATGCATTCATAAAACATCACTTGGTTACTTTCTTTTTTGTATTCTTCTCCTAAACTTATTTTTACGAGTTCTACAACATCTATATTCTTTAGCATATAGGCATCTACACTAAATAAGAGTAGATAAAAAACAAATTCAAACCCATACGCATAGAGCAATAAAGGCATTGCCATAACATATACAAAATATGCAAGTTTTACTCTTTTAAACATATCAGACACGTGCATCAACTTCTTTCCTAATAAGTATAGCACGCATTGTTACAATAAGTTGCTACTTCTTTTTGCTTTTTAGTTTCTTACGCGCAAAAATCATCTTAAAGTCATGCGCATTAAAAGGTATCAATGGATAAAAATAGCTTGTTTTAGTCACTGTCTTATTACTTCCCATAATGAGAATAATAAGTCCTAACCCTACCCAAAAGCCAATACTAGGAAACACTCCAATCAAAATAATTAATAGAATACGCATAAATTTAATAGCATATCCTAATTCATAGCTAGGTTGCGTAAAATTAGCAAGTGCAACAAAAGCCATATATAAAATGATTTCTGGAGCAAGCCAATGTGCTTCTACCGCAAAATCACCTAAAATAAGGGCACCAATTATACTAAACGAGCTATTTAATGAACTAGGTGTATTGAGACTTGCCATCTTTAATGCATCAATTCCAAATTCTAAGAGCAAGAATTGGATTACAATCGGAAGATTCATGGTATCTTGGATAAGACTAAAAGTTAGCCAAGAAGGACAAATACTAGGATTTGAATTTAGATAAAACCAAACTGGGGTAACAAACAGTGTTAAGAAAAATACCCCAATGCGCACAATTCTTAAATAGCTTCCAGTAAACGGCGGCAAATAGTAATCTTGTGCTTCTTGAATAAAGTCAAAGAAACTTGTAGGAAGGATAATAACAGAAGGAGAGTTATCTATTAACAAGATGACTCTACCTTCTAAGACATTACTAGAAGCGCTATCAGGGCGTTCACTATAGCGTACTTTAGGAAAAGGATTCAACCATTTATGTGGAACCAATGCTTCCGCAATACTTTCTTGTGCCATCGTTAGTGCTTCTACATTAATTGCATCTAATTTCTTCCTAATATTTAAAACAAGTATATCATCTGCAATACCTTCCATGTAACACAACACAATATCCGTTTTACTAATACTCCCTATCGCATGATATTCCATGCGTAAACGACAATCTCTTATTCTTCTCCTTATCAATGCTGTATTAAAAATCAACGTCTCTACAAAACCATCACGACTTCCTCGTAATACCTTATCATCTTCAGGCTCACTCATAGAGCGTGTTGGATACGTTCGTGCATCAATCACTATGCCTTGTGCATAGCCTTCTACAATTAATAGTACAGAACCACTTAAAACAGCGTTACACATATCATTTATTTCTTTTTTAATATCCACTTCTAAGTAGGGTATAAATAAATCACAAAAGACTTGAATATCGGCCTTTTCAACAATTGTTTTAATATCGGCCTTTAAAAGAAATTCAGTCATTTTTTCTAATATTTCATCCTTCGCAAAGCCATCCACAAAGTAATAATTCATAGATAATCCTTGCACCCGCAATGCTTTTGTTACAACATCAAAGTTCTTTGTTATCTGTAATTGACTATCTAGTCCATTGATCATTTCTTGATATGCGTTATTCATTATCATCACCTAAAAGTAGGTTGTGCAAAAAAGCAATACATTATGCAAAAAAGACAGTTCAATATGTTTTCTATTGTTCTGTCTTTTCACTATATTCTTCCCATGTTTTCATCATAGATTCTATTTCATTGTGTACATCATCAATTTGAGAATCTAAGGTATTCATTTTTTGATAGTCATGATAATAGGTTGGATCGTAGCGAAGTTCACGTAAACTTTCCAACTCTTCTTCCTTGCTTGCTATCTTTTTTTCTAATTTACTGATTTCTTTACCATAATTAATATAACGTTCTGGTTTTACTTTTTCACTTATCACTTCTACTTTAGGAAGAATGCTAATAGGTTCTTTATTCATATATTCACTATACGTAAGCGGATAATATGTAGCCTTTCCTCCATCAATCACAAGCATAGCTGTTGCTAGTTTACTGATAAAATAGCGATCATGGGAAACAAATAGCATCGTACCTTCATAATCACTTAAGGAATCTTCTAACGCTTCTTTTCCAATTAAATCTAAGTGGTTAGTGGGCTCATCCATCATCAAAAAATTAGGATGTGACAACATAAGTTTCACAAAGCTTAAGCGAACCTTTTCTCCTCCTGATAAAACATCTACTGTTTTAAATACATCATCGCCACTAAATAAGAAACAACCTAAAGCCGTTCTAACTTCCGTTCTAGTTAAATCAGGAAAATCATTCCATACCTCTTCTAATACTGTATTCATAGAATCAAACTGGGCCAATTCTTGATCAAAATAACCAGTTTCTATTTGATGTCCTAATAAAAAGTTCCCACCTAAAGACGGAATTTGTCCGACTAACGTTTTCATTAGTGTTGATTTTCCTTTTCCATTTGGTCCTATTATTGCGACTTTTTGTCCTTGTAATAATTCAAAGCTAACGTTACATAATGGCAAATCATAACCAATGCTTAAATCTTTGACTTCTAATACGCGTTTTCCTCCACGTATCTTTGGTTCAAAGTGTGCACGAAATGTTTTTTCGTCTGCATTTAAATCATCGATACGTTCCATGCGATCTAGATATTTTATTTTTGATTGAGCGAAGGCTGCTTTATTCTTTTTATAACGAAATTTTTCAATAAGCTCTTCCATGTGTTGTACTTCTTTTTGTTGACGAGCAAAAGCACTCTTCTGCAATTCAATATCATTCTTTTTAGTATTGACATAATTCGTATAGTTTCCATGGTAGCGACGCATGATTCCGTATTCAATCTCATATACGACTTCTACAACATCATCTAAAAACATTCTATCATGAGATACAACAACAACAGCTTTTGGGTAACGTTTGACGTATCCTTCTAACCATTCAATTGTATCGATATCTAAATGATTGGTTGGCTCATCTAGTAACAAAATATCAGGTTTACTTAACAAGAGTTTAACGAAGGCTAGTCTTGTTTTTTGACCCCCACTAAACGAAGATACAACGCGTTTTAAATCTTCTTTAGTAAAACCAAAACGTGTAAAGATTGTCATAATTTCACTTTGATATGTATAACCACCAGCTTCTTCAAAACGTTGTTGAAGATTGGCGTATTTATTTAAAATATCTTCACTATGATCATGGCTCATCGCAGAGGTTAACTCTTCTAATTGTTTGCTCATTTCTTTAAGATAATCAAAAACATGTTCTAATTCATCTTCAACGATTGCATCATCATGATCAAATGTTGTTTGTGCAAGATAGCCAATACTCAAGTTATTCATCTTATGAATATCTCCGTGATCTAAGCTTTCCACTCCCGCAATTGCCTTTAACAAGGTTGTTTTACCACAACCATTACGTCCTACAATCGCAATCTTCTCTGTATTTTTTATTTCAAATTGAATATCTTCAAAGATCGTGTTTGCCCCATAATATTTGCTTCCTTTATGAATCTGATACTTCATATTACACCTCTTTCAACTATTTAGCCTCAATTGCCTCCGCAAATGAATCTGCCGTTTGTTTTGCTATTTTTTCTTTATTTTCTTTCCAGTTCTTGGCGTCATCACTATTGCTAACATAAGCAAAATCTATTTCTAAGGCATGCATTCCATTCGCATCCTTAAAACTTGCATTTTCTTTCTTTGCTAAATCAGAATACATCCCCGCAAATGTTGCTCTACCACCGGTTTCTCTAACATAGATAATACTATCAAATCCATCTTTTGAAGGTGAGCGTCCGACTCCTGAGCCGTCACTATTTCCATATTCACTTGGTTGCATACCAAGATTCTTTGTTAAACCAAACATAATATTCTTTCCTAGTACTGAACTCGTATAAGAACTATGCCACATTTCAACCCCTTTAAAAGTGCTATTTTCACTCTTATTAAAACGTAAGGTCACATAGTATTTTGCATCTTTCTGATAAGCATTCGCAAATCGCCCATCTTTACCATAAGCGCTTTTTGCTTCTTTACTCACACTATCTCTACCTACTTCAACACGTAAGCCATAACTCTCTAATTGTTTTTTCATAATAAGGGCTGCATCATACGTTTCTTCATATTCACTTAAACCATTACCAATACTTCCTTTATCAGGTACAAACTGATAATCTGTATTCATACCGTATGGATCAATATAAACATCAATTTTATCATTAGATGGCGTTGTCTCTTGGACATTTAAAAACATATAATTTTTATCCATACTTATATTATAGTCTTTCAACAAATCCTTCGTAGCAATAATACTTACTTTATTTACTTTATTATTTCGTTTTGCCATATAAAAAGGTTCACTTTTTACACTATCTTTAAAAACAATCCGTTTCTTTACTAAATTTTCAATAATTGTAACATCATAAAAACCCGGCTTTAAATTTTTTAAGGTAATTTTCTGATCTAAATCTTTATCCATTGTTAAAGATGTTGTCTCATCATTACATACATTATGTAACTCTACTGTTTTACCTGCTAAACCATCTTCGACATTCATAGCATAGGTATCCTTATATAATCCTAAAGATTCTCCATAATACAGATAGTCAGAAATCATATAGGTCTCCCCAGCTTTTTTATTTAACGCTTCTTGTGTTTGGGTTTCATTTAATTTACACACTGTAAATTTTTCTTCTTGTCTTGTTGAAGAAAAAAAGATACTACCCATCGCATAGATGACAAGCACTAATAAAAACAGTAACGGAAGTGCAAACTTCCATCTAATTTTATAAGTTCTATTACGTGGTTCATATGCCATGGTATTTTTCTCCTTTATAATTCAATATCTTTAATATGTTTTGGTACTTGATCTTTCTTTGGAGGATAACTCATATGACTAGGTGATACTTCAGCGTCCAATAAATCTTTAGGGCGTTTTGGTATCGGTAAAAAGGTATCTTCAAAGGGTACATACTGTACTGGAAAAACACTTTCTTTCAAATAAACAACAGGATGTAAAAAAGAATCAAAAGTCCATGTTAAATCATAACCGATAAGTGGGCTATTAAAATTCAATGCACCATACTTTTTTGCATTACGTACATATCGACGTTTTAATAATAATGGATTCATATGTAGATTTTCAAACAATCCAATCAAAACCATCAAAATCCCATTACGTGTTCTCCATGTAAAATCTTTTACTTTATTTTCACTTACATAATCCACAATAAAAACATCAATAAATAAGCCATCGCTATCTTTACATTTGTTTTTTAGCAAAGTATTTGCTTCTTCACAATACGTTCCTTTTCTTCTAATTTTCATTGGGGGAATTAACACATTGTATTCTTTATGTGTTTCAAAGCATTGTATGACATAGTTTTCTCCTAGCTCACATGCAACGCTTTGAAAACGTTCATAATCTGCACGCATCATGCCAATATCAGCATCGTCATCCCAAGGAATAAATCCTTTATGACGTACCGCGCCTAAAGCACTCCCTCCAGTTAACCAGTAGGGAATATCATGCTTTTTACAAACTATATCAATGTCTTTTAATATGTCTAATAGTCTAATTTGTACATCGCGCACGCTAATCTTTGAGCCATCTTCTTTTACTTTTAATATATATTCTTCCATAAAATCACCAAATCTATTATAGAAGATATCTACATGTAACACAATGTTTTTAGGTAAATATGAGAAAAAAGTAACAAAAACAAGGAAAAAATGTATTTACTAACGCAATTACGTAGCATACTACGTTTATGTGTAGCTAACTACGCTCTTCCGTATCTTTTCATACGCCTAATCGTATTAAAATGTTTACAGACATAAGTTTTCAGATAAGGAGTGGCACTATGGATGTATTAAAAAAATTAGATTATTTAATGAAACAAAAACATATGAGTGAATCAGACTTAGCGAATGCAGCGAATATGCCTCTCAGTACGATAGATTCCTTATTCAAAAAAGGCAACTGTCCGACTTTACCTACCCTAGAAAGTATGTGCAGAGGATTGGATATATCCTTAAGTGATTTTTTCTATGAAGGAGAAGGCGAACATATTCAAGATCCTGAAACCCAAAAGTTCTTAAAATTATGGTATTCATTAGGTCGTAAAGAAAAAAATTTACTCTTTGATTTTATGAACTTAATAAGCAAAAACTAGGTTTCCCTAGTTTTTTTTATGTTGTACTAATATTTCTTCGATTATTGCTTGGGAAATAGCATGGATATTTACTACCTTTTGTGGAGTATCTAGACCACCTATTGTTTTTTCCATCCACAGAACATCTAACCAAAGTCCATCCCTATAACCACTATGCATAAAGACACCTACTTCACGAAAGCCAAATGCTTTATGTAATTGAATACTCTTGTCATTGGGGATTGTAATACAAGAATGGATGTTTTGAATATGTTGTTGTTTCAGTAAAGATATCATAGTTGCCATTAAAGAACTACCAATTCCACGTTTACAATACTTTTTATCTACATAAATAGAAAGTTCAACATTCCATTGATATGCATCTCTTTCTTGATATCGATGAGCATAGGCATAGCCTACAATTATATAATCTATTTCGTAGACAATATAAGGATATGATTTTTGAATATCTTCTACACGTGTACGAAAGGTCGATAAAGAAGGTAGTTCATATTCAAAACTAACAACGCTTTGTTGAATATAAGGTGCATATATTTCTAAGATACGCGAAATATCATTTTCATTGACGAATCGAATGTTGTCCATACTTCCTCCTTATACATAAAATACCACGAATATTCGTGGTATTTTATGATTAGAACAATAAGTTCTTAGGTGTACGTGGGAATGGTTCCACATCACGAATATTTTGCATTCCTGTCATATACATCAACAGACGATCAAAGCCTAAACCAAAGCCTGCGTGTTTACAACCACCAAATCTTCTTAAATCCATATACCACTCTAAATTTTCTTTTTCCATATGCATCTCATCCATCCGTTTTTCAAGTACATCATAACGCTCTTCACGTTGTGATCCACCAACAAGTTCTCCAACACCTGGCACTAATAAGTCACAAGCCGCTACTGTCTTATTGTCCTCATTAACACGCATATAGAAAGCCTTAATATCTTTTGGATAATCCGTTAAGAAAACAGGACCATCAATTATTTTTTCACAAATATAACGTTCATGTTCACTATTTAAGTCCATACCCCATGACACTTTATTATCAAATGGTACATCCGCCTTTAAAAGGATATCAATCGCTTCACTATATGTCATACGTTTAAATTCACCATCACGTACTTTAGTAATACGTTCAATACAACCCTTATCAATCATTGTATTAAAGAATTTCATTTCTTCTGGTGCATTTTCTAATACATAATCTATACAATACTTAACCATATCTTCTATTAAATTCATATCATCATCTAAATCAGCAAATGCAATTTCTGGCTCTATCATCCAAAACTCACTTGCGTGTCTTGATGTATTAGAGTTTTCAGCACGAAAGGCTGGTCCAAACGTATACACATCACGAAATGCCATCGCAAATGCTTCTACATGTAACTGTCCAGTAACTGTTAAGAATGCTTCTTTTCCAAAGAAATCTTCTTCATACTTTCCATCTTCACGTGTGGTTGCTCTAAACATTTCTCCAGCACCTTCACCATCATTTCCTGTAATTAATGGAGTATGAACATATACAAATCCTTGGTTTTGAAAAAATTCATGAATTGCCATAGAAAGTACGGAACGTAAACGAAAGATTGCATAAAAGCTATTCGCTCTTGGACGTAAGTGAGCAATTTCACGCATATATTCAAAACTATGACGTTTCTTTTGTAAAGGATAATCATGATCACAATCACCTTCTAAAACAACTTGCGTTACTGCTATTTCAAATGGTTGTTTACCCTCTGGTGTTATCATTACTTTTCCCATAATCGTAAGGGCAACTCCTGTTGTGAATTTTTCAACTTCATCAAAGTTTTTTAATTCTTGTTTATATACTAGTTGCGCGTTACGAAAATAAGTTCCATCGTTTAATTCAATAAAGCCGAGCTTTCCTGAACAACGATTGGTACGAATCCATCCTTGTAACTGCACATATTCAATCCCGTCTAATTCCACATGAGAACCACTTGTTACAATTTCATACAGCTCTCTAATTGTCATAAATTCAAACATATCATATTCCTCCTTGATATAAAAAAACGTTCCTAAACAGGAACGTAAATGTACGCGGTGCCATCCTGATTCCTATAAAACAACTATAGGCATCTTACTTTAGATATAACGCTATCCTTATGCGAAATCGTCTACTATTACTTCTCCGATTTAACTCCACAGGTGTTTCATATAAGTTTATTTGTGTCATCTTTCACCTTCATGACTCGCTTGTTTCAAACATTTCTTATAATTTTCTGCTTCAACGTTCCATATTTAAGTTGTTTGTTTCAAACACCAACTCTTGTATAGATGATACCACATCTACACTCTTTAATACAACCCCTTTTGGAATTTGTATATGTTCATGGGTAAAATCAACAAAGCCTGTAATACCACAAGCTATCAAACGATCAACGGTTGGTTGAATGTTTTCTGAAATTGCTAAAATCGCAATACGACAACCATCCGGTACATTCTTTTCCACATCTGCTAAATCATATACTGGAATTCCAAAACGTACCCCTTGGCGATCTGGATTCACATCGAATGCACAAGCAATCTCACCTACGACATAATCCCATTTATTATATTTCATTAAGGCACGTCCCATATTACCAGCACCTACCAAAATAATTTTTTCATCAAAATCCATCCCTAATTGTTGATTAAATATTTCAATTAAGCGATTTACATCATATCCATATCCTTGTTTACCTAAGTTTCCAAGAAAAGAAAAATCACGACGAATTGTCGTTGGTTCAATATTCACTACACTTGCTAATTCTTTGGACATTATTCTTTCAACATGAGAACTCTTTAACTTACGTAGAGCTTTCAAATATACAGGATAACGTTGTAACGTTGCTCTAGGCACATTCTTTTCTGTCATATATATCACCATGTGTTAGTATAGCACAATTTTAGATGTTTGTGAATGATTTATCTTGTT
>JAVWIF010000035.1:0-18757 GCA_036639635.1 Longicatena sp. | reverse complement strand
TACTGTTTACTTGTCCTATACAACCAAATGTTAAGCACATATCATTCTTTCCTCCGTTCATAAGTTAGCTAAAGCAAACTTTATTATCGAAAGTTTACCATAGCTAACTTTGCTTGTCAATATATCTTTTCTCTTATTTCACCTTATTTATGACTTTCCAACATTGTCTTAATTTTAGCTGTTTTTATGCAGTTAACGTTACCACTTTTTAATTTTTATCAAAAACGGTAACGTTAACTGTCATAATTGCATTTTTTTGTGATACTTATAATCTTGTAAATAAACCTATTTTAACCTCAGTTACGATAATATTACATAAGAAAATCTTTGCGAATTTAAAAAAACAATGAGATTACCATAACAGTTCTCTCGTTATATTTTATACTTCCCTATTATTATTGATTAATGCTTTAATCGCCTCTATTACAACTTCTGTTTCTTGTGTTGTATCATAATACCCCGTATTTGATAACCCTGCTTTTTCTCTTTCTTGATTTGCTACAGCTAATAGTATACTTCCACATTTTACCCCTAAGTAACTTGCGACACTAAACAATGCAGCTGATTCCATTTCTGAACCTAAGCAACCTAATTGCATCCATGCTTTCCATTTTGCTTCTAATTCAACACTTACTGGCATATTTTCTGGCTCGTGTTGTCCATAAAATGAATCTTTACATTGCACAACACCTACATGCATTTTATATTTTCTTTTATTAGCCGCATCTATTAATGCATTTACAATTTCATAATTAGCAACTGCTGGAAACTCAATAGGTGCATATTCTTTACTCGTGCCTTCCTGACGAACAGCTCCTGTAGCTACAATTAAATCACCTCCTTTTACTTTAGTGTTCATACCACCACAGGTTCCTAAACGTACAAAGTAAGAAGCACCTGCATCTACTAATTCTTGCAAAGCAATAGCAGCGCTTGGCCCTCCAATACCAGTAGAAGTAACACTTACTTTTACACCATTTAAGTATCCTGTATACGTACAATACTCTCTTAAATCTGCTATTAGTTTAGCATCATCTAAATACCCTGCAATCTTTGCACAACGCTTTGGATCACCTGGAAGAATAACAAACTTTCCTACTTCTCCTTCTTTAACACCAATATGAAACTGTGTACCATCTACTCTTTTCATCTTTTTACCCTCTATATACTTTCTTTTATTAAAAACTTTTTTACAATATTCACTGTAATAAAACTAACAATAACAACACCTAGAAAAATAAATAATAAATTACTATAAATCATTCCTGCTTTCGACATAGAACTAACAATTGTACTGTTTTGTAAATTTTTTATAGTAAGCAATCGCCCTGTTATAATAATTCCTGTAGATGATGTAATCTTTATACAAAGATTAAAGAAACCTAGACCTGCACCACGCATTGTTTCTGGTAGAGAGTTAATCACTAACGTCATAATTGGTGTATACAAAATACCAAATCCTCCGTTAAACAAACTTGCCATGATAACTAATAAAGCGATATTCTTGTCTAGAAACAAGGTCCCTAACGCCAGTCCTAATGCCATACTTCCTAGTCCTAGCATGAGTGTTTTAGACACTCCTAGTTTCTTTGTGATTTCACTTCCCATAATCCCCATAATCATACTTACAACATAACTTGGTAAAAGAATCATTGAAATTTTATCTATTGTTATTCCATATACATCTGATGCCATAAAAGAGAAAAGGAAAGAATAAGAACCCTGTGTAATATAAGTAATTAGAACAACCAAAATAACTAACATAAACTTCCAATTCTTAAAGAAATCAATCGATATAAAAGCTTGTTTGTTTTTCGAAATATACACTAAGAAAACAATAGCAACAATTACACTAATGAACAATAACTTAATATCCAGTAAATTAAAGTACAAAGAAATAAATAGTGATACTGAAGCCATTAACATAATTCCAATAAAGTCTACTTTACTGTTTCCTTCTTTTGAATCTTCAGGTAAATATTTTATGATAAAAGGGATACATAGCAAAGAAAATACAGGAATAATAAATAAGTATTTCCATCCAATGTAAGTAGCGAATATACCACCTAATAAAATCCCTAACAATTGGCCCCCTGAAAAACAAGCTGTGTTAAAACCATAAAATTTTGTTCTTGTATGCTCATCTAAATATTTTGTAGCACATAGAATAAGCAACGCGGAAGCACTTGCTCCACCTGCCATTTGAATAGAGCGAAATATAATAACAGAAATAAATGAACCACTGAATAGTAAACCACCTATAGAACCTATTGTTGAAATAATAATCCCTAATATCAACAACTTTTTAATTGAAATATAATCCGATAACGCTGTGTATATAATATAAGCAACTCCCATAGTCAACATTGCAAAGGCCGATATCATACTAACTTCTGAAGAAGTAATACTAAAATCTTTTGTAATAATTGGTGCACACACATTAAACGCTTCTTGTAGACTGCCTACTAAAACAAAAGCGAGCATAATGAATGGCATTACTTTTTGTACGTTGTTTTTTTCCATACATTCTCCTTGTCCAGCACACTTGTCTATGTTGCTGTATGCTTAATACATATAATATAACATGTAAAAAATCTATGTCAACAAATATTTTGTTTTTTTGTAACCGGTAACAAAAAAAGACATAACTTTAGGTCATATCTTCTAGTTGTTCATCAATTATTACAAAATACTTTAACAGAAGCATATTCTATTGGAATGTAAAACTTGTTCACAATAATCACTTTTCCATTAATATCAATAATATTTTCTCTTATCATCATAAACAATCCTGTTTTATTTTGAATATGTTTTCCATGTAAATTGTCTGTTTCTTTCACAACCTCAACTTCACATTTCTTAGAATGAGCAATTTCATATACTCTGTTTTCTAGGAAAGCAAGAAAATCTTCTTCATTATTTAAATCAAGTTCATTTAAGTATTCAAAATCAGTTGCTATATGAGAAAAGCAATAAGCAACATTCACTTTTTGTTTCTTATAATAGCGATGTACTCCTAATACAACTGGCATCTTTCTATCGAATATACGTTCTGTATACGCTGTAGAAATACCTGGTATTATATTAATACTTGTTTCATTGATTTCTTCTAAACAAGATTTATGAATAGGATTACTCATAGTTTCTAGTCCCTGTTGATTCGTATGCGTAGTTTTTCTAACAAAGTTGCCGACACCTCTTTTTGCTTCTAAAATACCATCTTCTTGTAGTAAAGCTAACGCTTGTCTTAGGGTTGACCTGCTTACCTTCAACTCACTTGCTAATATTGGTTCTGATATTAATTTACTTCCTTCACGATACATTCCATCTTGTATCATCTTTAGTATTTGATTATATACTTTCGCATATTTAGCAGCATTATCTTTTGAACGATTATTTTCCATTTTACATGCCTCATTTCTTTGTATTTATTATACTACCTTAGCTTATATACAATTGTGTAATTTGTCTCATCTTACATTAGTAATAAACTCCTTAAACTCAACTACTAAAACTTCTAAGTACAAAAAATTTGAATATACGTTTTAAATATTAATTTTACATTCATCTTTTATCAAAATTAATTCAATCCTAGATAAATAGCTATAAAAACAATTCATTTTTTTTCATGAAATCTATGATATTAATATGTTTAATCCCTTGTCTTTTTTGAAGAAGATAATCGGTTGTGACAACATACTTTGAATAACTATCTTTAATTTGTTCTAATGATTTATACTCTCTGTTTTCTGTTTCAATGCTTAACATGATTGTATAGGCAACTTGAACATATGCGTAATTCAACTCTCTATCACGTAAAATAAAATCACATTCAAGTTTTCCTATTCTACCAACACTAACTGAATAATCATGGCTCTTTGCATAAATATACACAATATTTTCTAAACACTGTCCATAATTCATTTGATTATCTGTATTTAATGAATAATAGAAACTTAAATCAGCTACATAATATTTCTTTTCTCCACTAATCGCTTTTTTTGATTTCATATCAAATCTATCGCAACTATATATGATTTTTGCATCCAATAAAGCTTGAATATATTTGCTTACTGTTAGTTTGCTTATAGAAGTTCCATTCCTTTTTAACGCTTTTACAATTCCGTTAATACTTATAAGTGATCCAAAATTATTAATTACAAAGTTTTTCACGATTTCAAAAGCATCTCTATCTCGTACTTTTACCCTTCTTCTAATATCCTTTTCAAATATTTCTTTAACTACACTTTGTGTATACGTTCTTTTGTCACCAATGTTATCTAACAAAATCGTACGAGGAAAACCACCTTCTAGTATATAAGCACTTAATTCCTCTAATGGATTTAAGTTAATCGTTTTATTATAAAATATTTTCATATTCTCATATTCCTCAAAACTCAATGTAAACATTTCAAATTCTATATAACGACCAGTTAGTTTTGTCATTAATTCTCCACTTAATAAATATGAATTTGAACCAGTAATAAAAATTGAATACTCACCATCATTTCTAAAACCATTTAACACTTCTTCAAAACCATTAACATTTTGTACTTCATCTATAAAAAGATACTTAAGACCCTTAATATTTGAGATTTTTTCATTTATAATCTCTTCTAATTGATCAGCCTCTTTAATTTTTCTATATTTTATTTTATCCAAGTCAATATATACTATATTTCCTTCTCTAACACCTTCCGTCACAATTTCTTCTGCAATCGTCTGCATTAATGATGACTTGCCACATCTACGAACACCTGTTATGACTTTAATAATATCTTCAGTATCGTAAAACCCTCTTATCTTTTTCAGATAGTTTTCTCTCTTATATATTTTCATTTTCATCACCATATTTATTATATCACTTTTAGTGATATATTACAGTTAACGTTACCACTTTTTCGTTTTTATCAAAAGTGGTAACGTTAACTGCCATAATTAAATTATAATTTCATTTTGACTGCTTTTTCATAATCTGATCTATCTTCATACCTAAAAGTATATAGCTAAGCTATGTGTTATTTAATTCCTGGAAAAAAATAATCTATCAATATTACTTTCGATAGATTTTACTTTGTTTTATATCATTCTAGTTCCTTGTTATCGTATAAATTAGTTCGCAATATGATGATGAAATACAGGTGTATCATTACTGATTATTTTAAATTCATAGCCCTTTGCTAACATATTTTCTAGAATTGAAGGCAGTGCTTCAACACTTGACTTATTACCAGTTCCATCATGCATTAGCATCATGACTTCTTGTTTATTGCCAACTTCTTTAATTGCTTGAGCAGTCAGTCTTTCACTACTTAAGTAACAATTACCATCACCATTTGAAGCATTCCAATCATAATATTGATAGCCCTTAGCGCTCATTTCTTTAGTTAAAGTACTCATAATACCATTTTGATATTTACGTGAAACCGTATTGCTACTACCTCCTGGAAAACGCATAAAAGTTGCTTTACTACCTGTTTGTTGCGCAATCAATTCATTCATTTTTTCTAGATCTGCAAAATATGCTGTTGTATTCGCATAGATCTTATCATAACTATGAGAGAAAGTATGCACACCGACACCGTGACCATTTTCACTTTCTTTGTTAATCATATTGTAATATTCCTTGTTGGTTCCTGTTACAAAAAAAGTTGCTTTCACCTTATACTTATCTAATATGTCTAGTACTTCTTGTGTATGTTTACTAGGACCATCATCAAAGGTTAAATACATCACTTTTTTACTACCACTTTGTACTACAGATGTCGTTTTACTATTTGTTTTATCCATCTTTTTATCTATCCAAAAAGAAGTTAATAACATGGCTAATATAAAACAAGTACAACTAATTAGTACATCCCTAAACGTCTTTTTATCCATTTTAAATCACCTCAACTTTAGCATTCCCTTATTTGCTTCTCTTATGAAGTAATTCGCTCTTCATATCGCAATTAGTTTATCAAATGTGTACTAATGTGCTATGATATAGAGAAGAAAAGAGGTAATTTATATGGAAGCAAATGGAAGAAAAATTTTAAAAGTATCTGCTGTATTAGAATTGTCATTTGGACTTGCAGCCTTTGGGTTAATCTATTTTGCCTTACAACAAGGCGATGCTAAGACTTTTTCCACTTTAGGGTTAAATGGAAATAATAATTCTTTTATTACGCTCAGTCTTGCTTATGGACAAGCAGGAATACAAACAGTAGCAGGAATCGTTGGAATTGTTTTTTGTGGAAATACAAAGTACTATAAGCTTTGTATGTTATTTGGACTCTTATTAGTACTTAGTGTCGTTTTAAATTTCTTGACAATTGATTTCTCATTATCATCTTTAGGACAACTCGCAATTTCCTTAATTGTTCCACTGTTCTATTATTATGGAGCTGGCAAAAACAAACCATCAGCACAATAGAAAGAAGGTCTAGCTATGTTATTTAACAACTCTTTTATACAAGCTTTTTTAGATGATAAAGAATTACAAGAAGAACCACTTTTTAAATTATTGGAAGATTTTAAAGAACCTGATATAAAAAGAAAAGATGTAGTGAAAGAAGTAAGTACACAAATACAGGCAATAAGTGATAAGTTCCCTATCTTTAATTTAGACTTATGGAACAGTTTATTTATAGACACTTCTTTTCTTGATATTATTTCGATATGTCCAATGGTAGGTGGTAATAAAATTGGATATCAAATACATAAAGATGATAAAATTTACCTTTTTATAGATGTAATTCAAGTAGCAAACTGTACAAGAGTTGTTTCACAAATGATGTATATCATAAAAAATTTCATTAGTCTTGAAGTAACTAAAATTGGCATTCATCAATACTATCCTATGAAGCTAAAAGAATACTTAGATATCTTAGATTATTTAACGTTCGCAAATGGATTGGCAAATTTCCTTGCTTGGAACGAGGACTGCAATACGTATAGCTTCCATACTGATAAATATGAAGTGCATAAAGAAAAAGCCTTTGGAATGCTTGCTCAAGCGATTGAAGTAGATAATAAAGTTGTCCAGCATAAGCTATTACTATGTGCAAAGTCACCAATTCTATGGGATCGTTTTGCTAGTGTTGCAGGTATGTTTTATATTCATGATATTTATCAAGAGCAAGGTACAGAAGGGATTGTTTCCTTGTTTAATGAAGGACCAAATAATTTTATATATCGAATATTTCATAGTTAAGAAAAAGGGACAACTCGAAAGTTGTTCCTTTTTTAGTAATTATTGGGCGAAGCTGCTTGTTTGTCACCATGTTCATTTTCCGCTTTAATTTCAAAATGAATCATCATGGATAATAATGCACGTAACAATATAATAGCTCCTAAAATATATATTTCACTAAAACTTCTTACCAATACCGTCTTTAGTATCTCAGCACCCATTTTAAATTCTAAGCCTAAAGCTAGCGCATTGGCTAGTTCAATTCTAATGGGGTATTGTTTCTGCGTGAGGAACGCTTTTAGATAATGATAAAAAGCTTTTAAAGAACCAATCGTAATTACGATGACTCCAATGATTTCCAATATAGAAACGATTTCTGGTAGCATAGTTTCAATAATATGTTCCAGCATATTCATTTCCTTCCTTCGTATTAATTAAGATTCAGCATAACGAGCAACAATTTCACTCACTGGTGTGCTAGTTTCTACAGCGTTAATAACTTCACCTAATACAGGTCCTACAGATAATACTTTCATTTCTGGGTATTCAGCCATTTTATCATCTTGTGGAATTGTATTTGTACAGATAAATCCAGATAAATTAGCTGCTTTTAAACGTTCAATAGCAGGTCCTGATAAAACACCATGAATACAAGATGCATAAACTGCAGTAGCTCCTTTATCATATAACATTTTAATACCAGCAGTAAGTGTTCCTGCTGTATCTACAATATCATCTACCATAATTGCTACTTTACCATTTACATCACCAATAATGTTCATTGCTTCAGCAACATTTGGTTTAGGACGACGTTTGTCGATAATAGCAAGTGGTGCATGTAAGATTTCTGCTAATTTTCTAGCACGTGTTGTTCCACCATGATCAGGAGAAACGACAACAATATCTTGTAAGTTCAATTCTTTAAAGTATTTTCCAAGAATGCAAATTGCGGAAATATCATCTGCAGGAATATCAAAGAATCCCTGAATTTGTGTGGCGTGAAGTTCCATCGTGATCACACGATTTGCTCCTGCTGTTTCTAATAAATCGGCAATTAATTTTGATGTAATTGGTTGTCTTGCTTTTGCTTTACGATCTTGTCTAGCATATCCAAAGTATGGCATTACAACAGAAATATGAGCTGCACTTGCACGTTTACAAGCATCAATAGCAATCAATACTTCCATAATATTGCTAGAAACAGGTGCACAAGTAGATTGGACAATATAAACATTCTTGCCACGTACTGATTCTCCTATTTCAACTAAAATTTCTCCATCAGAGAAGTGCTTTACGTCACACTGTCCTAATGGTATTCCTAATTTTGCAACGATTTCATTTGCTAATTGAACACTTGATGTTAGAGCGAATACGATTGTTTTGTTTTCCATTTTTTTACTACCCCTGTACCTTTCCTACTTGTTTTTGTACGTTGTACCAAATCCCTTTTTTATGGACTGGCGTGATCTTGCGATACCCATATCACCATCATCTACAGAATTGGTGATTGTGGATCCTGCGGCTAATAAAACATTTTCTCCGATGGTAACAGGAGCAATTAAGTTACAATTACTTCCGATAAAAGCGCCATCTTTTACTACGGTACGAAACTTATTTTTTCCGTCATAATTTACAGTAACAACCCCACAACCAACATTGATTTTTTTACCAAAATCACTGTCACCAATGTAAGTTAAATGGGCGCACTTGCTGCCATCTCCGAAGTATGTGTTTTTGAATTCTACAAAGTTTCCAATACGACAATTTTCGGCAATCTCAGTATTGTTTCTTAAGTGAGACATTGGACCTATTGTTGTATGTGCGCCTACTTTGCTTTCTACAATCTTACTACTATCAATGGTTACGTTGTCGCCAATGATTGCATTTCTTAAGAAAGAATTTGGTAAAATCGTTACATTCTTTCCAATCTTACTTGCTTCTTGAATATGTACATTTGGATAAATAACACTATCTTCCCCAATTTCAACATCTACATCAATATAGGTGTTTTCTGGGTCGAGAATGCTCACTCCATTTAACATGTGTTTTTGATTAACATGGCGTTTCATCCAAGTTGCTGCCTTTGCTAAATCAACGCGATCATTAACGCCCATTGTTTCGTCTTGATCTTCGACAATCATAGCATTTACACTTTGTCCTTTTTTATTAAAGATTTCTACTAAATCGGTTAAATAGTATTCATTCTGTGCATTTTCATTTTTTATTTCTTTTAATCCTTCAAACAATAGTTTGTTATTGAAACAGAAAATTCCAGTATTGATCTCTGTTATGGTCAATTCTTGTTCACTGCAATCCTTTGCTTCAACGATTTTTTCTACAGAACCATCCTTATTTCTAACAATTCTTCCATAGCGTGCTCCATCATCTAGAACACTAGTTAATACGGTACATGCATGTCCTACATTTGCTGCAAACGCTTTTTGAATAGTCTCTGGTTGGATTAATGGTCCATCTCCACATAAAACAATGGTATCTCCATCTACTTCTTCCAAAGCTTTTGCTTGCATTACGGCATGCCCTGTTCCTAATTGAGGTTCTTGAAGTGCATATTCCACTCCATCTTTCAAATACTCTTTTACACTCTGCGCACCATGTCCAACAATTACAACAATACGATCAACGTCTGATTTTTTCAAACTAGAAACGATATGTCCTATCATTGGTTTATTTAGTACAGGATGCATTACTTTATTTAGTGCTGATTTCATTCTTGTGCCTTTGCCGGCAGCTAAAACAATAGCAGATTTCATAAAAAATTACCTCCATGACTATTTTATCAAAATTTGACTATAAAAAAAAGGTATTCTGCTTTTTTCCACATATTTCTTTCAATTAATGGTTACAAATTACCAATTCTTATGCTATCATACAAGAAATAGCACAATTGGAGGGCATTATGGAAGATAAAAAACTCATATTCTTTGATATTGATGGAACTTTGGTTGATAGTAACACGCATATCGTTCCAGCATCAACAATAAAAGCTTTGCAATTATTGCGTAAAAAAGGACATACTTTATGTATCTGTTCTGGGCGTTCTTTAATCTCATTAAAAGAGGGTGAATTTGAAAAGCTAATAGATTGGGATATATACGTTTGTAACAATGGACAAGCAATCTATAACCATGATTTTCAACCCCTTCAATTAACTTGTATCCCTAGTGATATTGTTCATGCTTGTTTACATAAAGCAGAAGAATTAAACTCACCGTTATTTATCATGGGAGAAAGTAATCGTTTAACAACAGAACCAAATACCTATGTAATTGAATCTACTGAATACTTTAAGGAAATCATTCCTCCTGTTTTACCTTATGATGAATCATTTGTACTCATGATGATTGCCTATGGTCCAATGGGTTATGATTATCAAGAGTATCGTGACATTGAAGGAATTGAAGTCATACCGGGCCCTTCTACTTATGCCGATATTATTTTAAAAGGATTTCATAAACATTTAGGAATACAATTTGTATTAGATTACTTCAACAAGAGCGAGTATATTGCTTTTGGAGATAGTTTAAATGATGTTGAAATGCTAGAAAATGCTACGATAGGCGTGGCTATGGGAAATGGCTTTGATGAAGTAAAAGACGTTGCAGATTTTATTACAACTGAAGTGTGGAATGATGGCATTTATATAGCGCTACAAAAACTTAATCTTATTTAAAGAAGGATACGCTAAACGTAGCGTATCCTTCTTTATACTATTCTCGTACATTTATTTTTAATTTTACATCCTCTACCCCATGTATTTCTAGAGTAAGATCAATCTCACCTTTCTTGAATTTCGTTAAAGGGTAATGTAAAGGTTCTTTTAGATTTGTCACATCAATTTCATCATGAACATCACCTTGTTCAATATGAAGAATCAGTTTATCTTTATCACTTGTTTTTTTACATGCTATATCTACATATAAAGTTTCTTTATTATTATTTATTTTCAAATCAGTACGTTTACGAAACCCTTCACTTGCTGATGAAAACTTTAAATCCCATTTATTTCCCCATGTATTATCGATGCTCATCATGACATAACCATGATTAAAATAACTACTTTCAGACGATAACGTTGCAATTGCAAATCCTATGAAACTCACTATCATGAGTACACTCGTAACAATCCCTATAACTAAGTGTTTCATTCCTGCTTTCTTATGAAGACTTTCTTCAATTGGCTCTTGTTTTGCTCCACAATAGTTACAATATATTGCATCTTTATCAATTATGCGATGGCAAGAAAAGCAAGTTACTCTTTCTCCTTTGCGTACTATAAAATATATAAGTAAACCTACAATAGGTGAAATTAATATAATGATTAAAATCCATATCCAACCATTTTCACCACGACTTTTGCAATCTTTAAATATCCAATAACATGCGTTTACCATAAATAATATAAATAAGATAAATCCTATTACAAATAAAACACCAGATACAATATTCACTTTTTCAACAAAAAAATATCCCATTAGTAATACCAAAGCTCCAACAAACACTGCTATAATCCCTATAATAATTGGGATAAAGCGATTCTTCTTTTCTATTTCAAACTCATTCATATAAATCTCCTCTTTTCTGTATTTGAATCCGAAAAACCTCTTGTATAATATGTAACTTATATCCAACGAGTGTTAATATAAAGACCGCAATAATTAAGTATAACGAAACTAGATATATAATAATATCATTTATATATGGAAATATAATATTAGCTGTAATAGCAATTGTCAGCACACTAAACACTTGTAGTATCATAGGAAAAAACCATAAGGATATTCCTTTACTAGAGGTACCTTGTGCTTGTTGTCTTAACTTTATCTTTAAATCTAGTACACATTCTTCATTTGGCAACTCATTTGATTGTAAAGACGCTTTCATCCATTCAGTTAGCTCATCATTCTTAGTTTTCATAACCTTTTTCCTCCAATCTTTTCTTTAATATATTTCTTGCCTTAAACAATCTACTTTTAATTGTTCCTTCGGGTTTATTTATAATCTGCGCTATTTCATATACACTACAATCCTGTGCATAAAACAATAATACTGGTATCCGATATTTATCTTCTAATTCTTGAATCAGTTCATGAAGTACTTGATTACGAATACTATCTTGTACATTTTGTGCAAGATTACTTTTATCTACTACTAAATGTTCGTTTGTTTCAACAATACTTATTTCACCCGCAATGCGTTGATGCCTTGCATTCTTTCTTATACCATTCTTCCAAATGCTGTTTGTTATGGAAAATACAAAAGCCTTTGGATAATCATTCCAATCTAATTTTGTTTCTATTTCCATCATTTTCAAAAATGTTTGCTGATACAAGTCTTCAGCGTCTACCTTATTTTGACATAGCTTCAAACAAAAGCGATAAATATCTACTCCAAACATTTCTAATAATTTTTCTATATCACTACATAACAAGATATCACCTTCTTTGCTTACTCTTATATTCGTCACGACTTCTTGTTTGGTTCATTTATTTTAGAAAAAGCAGTATATTATCAAAACCTAATATACTGCTTCTTCTCGTTTAAACGTAAGTTCGACTATGAAACTATCTTTATTAGAATCAACACTTACAAATCCTTCCATTTGTTTCATCAATTTAAAAACACTTTTTAAACCAATCTGTGTGCTTTCTTCATGATTACTGATTTTTTTCTTCTTATTCATAATCTTAATAATTACTATATCATCACTCACTTGTTCATTTATAATCACCAATTCTTTATCCGCATACTTTTTTATATTAGAGAACAGATTATCAAAAACACGTGTTAATAAATTATATTCACCTTTAATTTGATATTCTGAAACATCCAATGTCTTATGTACTTCATATTTACTATCTCTTAAATCTTCGCATTCTGCTTCTATAAGAAGATTTATTTCTGTACTTGTTATTTGTCGTAACTCAATTTGTTCATCTTTTGAATTTACTAAAAAGTGTTGGAATAGTTTATCTGAAAGTTCTTTAATCTGTTCTGCTTTCTGTTTGCTTTTTTTGATATAACCTTCTTTGTCTTCTTCGTTTTTATATATTTTCATTGTTAAAATATTTAAATATCCTAAAAGTGAAGTAAGTGGTGTACGTAAATCATGAGACATGGTTGTTACAAGTTCTTTATTGGCAATACGTGCTTCTTCTTCACTATTTACATTATCATATAATGTATTACGTAATCGATTTAATTGTCTTGCTAAAGCGGTTAATTCATCGTTTCCTTGATATGTAATTGCATGTTGATAATCCCCATGTTCAATTAATTTCATCTCTTTTTCCATTACGAGTACATACTTCATCTTCCGATGGACAAATAACATGATTAAGCTTAAAAACAAAAGGATACAAATCGTTGATATGACGATTAAAAAACGTTCCATAAAGATAGCCCCTTGATAAGAATATACCAATAGTTCATAATTCCCATCATAAAACTTCAGATTATATTGTTCCATGTTTGGCTCATATAAAGTCAATAAAAAGCTAGAACTTCCTATATATGCTTTATCTTGTAAGGAACCAAAATATACTTTATCTTCTATATATCCATTTGGATCTGTGTTTTTTACTTCATCTTCCGTTTCATATAAGTACATAGTCAAGTTCTTATATTTATGTATTTCATTGCGTATGGCTTTGCTATCATCCTTAGAGATATGTTTGTTTGTAATATTATTCTGCAATTTTAGTACTTCGTCATTTGTATTTTCACCTAAAGTTTCTTCACTATAGAAAGCATAAAAAATACGATATCGATTACAGAACAAGAAACTAAATAAAGAAGCTGCTAATAAACCAGAAATAATAACAACTAGTATAAAGCGAATACTTAAACGTATAAAGTGCCTTTGTTTACTCAAAGCGGTACCCCTTTCCCCATACTGTTTTTATATATGTTGGATTTTGAGGATCTACACCTAGTTTTTTACGGAGATTACGAATATGTACCATAATTGTATTATTGGCTGTATATAAATAAGGACTTTCCCATATGTTTTCATATAATTCTTGGTTTGAATATACTTTTTTAGGGTTACTAATTAATAGATGCAAAATATCATATTCTAAATCAGTTAGATTTACTTTTTCATCATTCACATAAACGATTGCTTTCTCTTGGTCAATTTTTAAATTATATTTCATAATCATTGTTTCATTTGTTGTTATCTCTTTTCCTTTATATATGCAATATCTACGAATAAGTGCTTGTACACGAGAAACTAATTCTTCATAGGAAAAAGGTTTTGCGAGATAGTCATCACCGCCACTAGAAAAACCTAAAGCTTTATCTCCGTCTAAAGATTTAGCACTTAGAAATAGAATAGGCGCATTGGTTAATTCGCGAATTTTTCGACATGTTTTATAGCCATCCATAGATGGCATCATAATATCTAAAATAATTAAATCCATCTCTTTAGCTTTTATAATAGCATCTTCTCCCTTGTCCGCTTCAACAACTTCGTAACCTTCATTGCTTAAAAGGACGTTCACGACTTCTCTAATTTCAACGCTATCATCAACAATTAGTATTTTATTTCCCATGTTTATCACTCTTTTCTACTTATATTATATACTATCTCTTAACAATTGGTATACTAGTTTAATATGAATTTGCTACTTTATTATATAAAGAATGGTTTGATTTTCATTTATAGTTCGAAAAAAGCTATCCTTCGATTAGAATAGCTACTCTGTTACATTATATATCTGTTTCCTTTAATACTTAAATAATATGGGTATGGCTAACAAAGTATCCCTTGTTTTTCATTTCTATTTCAGTTTCTTTTATCAATGTTAAGTCCCTTGTTAAAGCAAAGACGCTACTTCCACTCCCTGACATTAATACAACATCAAAGCCTTTATGGAGTAATGTTTGTTTTAATGCTTTTATTTGTGGTACTAATTGAAAAGCACTATATTCTAATGAATTAGATACACTACTTGCTAAGTCTTGAAATCTGTCTTGTTCTAAGCAATCTTTGACAAGGTTACAATCAGGGTGTTCACAAGCATTAAAGTCTAACATTGCGAATGCTTTTTGTGTAGAAACTCCTTCATTTGGTTTTACAAGTAATATTTCAAAATCACTATGAATATGGATTGGTGTAATTTTCTCTCCAATTCCTTCCACAAGTGCACTTGTTTGCATCACACAGAAAGGAACGTCAGCTCCTATTTGCTTGCTTTTTAAAGAAAGTTCTTCTAAGGTTATAGGTAGCTTTAATAAATCTCTTATTCCTCTTAAAACAGCAGCTCCATCTGCGCTCCCTCCAGCAAGACCTGCTTGCGCTGGAATGTTTTTTTCTACATGGATATGAAAATGTTCTTGAATAGGATATAAAGAACGTAATAAAGAGACAGCTTTCACAACCGTATTATGTTCATCCATGGGAAGTGTTGCATCACTACACGTAAACTCATCCTTATTTGATAATGTTATCGTAATCGTATCATGCAGCGTCAAAGGAACCATAATCATTTCTAATTCATGATACCCATCATCTCTTTTTCCTACTACATTTAAACAAAGGTTAATCTTTGCATATGCTTTTATATTCATTTTTATGTACCTCATATAAATTTAAAAATTCATCTATTTCCATACTCTCAGCACGTCTAGAAACTTCGATAGAAGCCTTCGCTAAAAGTTCTCTTGCTTTTTCTTTATCTTCGATATATTCGCCATAATTATTAAGGATGGTTTTTCTTCTTTGTTTAAAACAAGCTTTCACTAAAGGAAAAAAGACAGCTTCTTTTACTTCGTTATCATGATGTTTAAATTGAAACTGTAAGACTGCACTATCTACTTTTGGTTTTGGATGGAAGACATTCTTTGGTACTTTCATCACTTGTTTTACACTACAGCGATATTGGGTAATAATACTTAAAGCATTATAATCTTTCGTGTTCACAACCGCATTAAAGCGATCTGCTACCTCTTTTTGCATCATAACCGTAATTGCGGATATATCAGCATTTGACTCAAATATTTTAAATAAAATAGGTGTCGTAATATAGTAAGGTAAATTGGCCGCTATCACAACATCGAAACCAGCTTGTTTATAACGATCCACCCACTCTTTTAAATCAATTGTTAAAAAATCACTTAGGACAACTTCAAAATTATCATAATCTGCCAGCGTTTCGTTTAATATAGCAGGCAAACGTTCATCTATTTCAAAGGCAATTACTTTTTTAGCATATTCACAGAGATATTGTGTTAATGCACCAATTCCTGGGCCTATTTCAAAGACAACACAATGATCATTTAAGATTGCATGACGTGCTATTTTGTCAACAACACTTGGTTCAGTTAAAAAGTTTTGCCCATAATTCTTCTTTGCGAAAATATCATAGGTTTCTAATATCTCATTTGTCCTACTAGGTGTTGCAATCGGTTTATTCATATAGCATCCTCTCTAAAGCTCATGATTAGGAAAGTCTTCCATGATTTTTTCAATATCTTGTTTTGTTAGTTGTAACATATTTAAACGTTTCAATAATGTTTTCGCATTGGTTTTTCCCAAGGATAGTTTTTTCGTAATATGTGCTCTACGTAAAGAACTATCTTTTTTTCCATTAAAATCTAAATCAATAAATTCATCAAATGATAAGGTATCTTGTATGCTTTCATCATAACTCATCAAGTGCTTTAAAGATTCTATTATATCTTCTTTTGATGCATGTTCAACCCCAACTTTTTTGGTTGTTTTCGCTTTATCTTTTT
This sequence comes from Longicatena sp., assembly GCA_036639635.1. Taxonomy (GTDB): domain Bacteria; phylum Bacillota_I; class Bacilli_A; order Erysipelotrichales; family Erysipelotrichaceae; genus JAVWIF01. The sequence continues at coordinate 1,824 of JAVWIF010000035.1, read as the reverse complement.
CAATAAAAGCATTTTTGCATCCTGGTATTGCTTGATTTATAGTAGAACGTATTTTTTCTCCAGGAAAATCAGGATCAGTGAAGATAATAATTCCTCTTGTTTTTTGGTAATTTTTAATTTGTTGTAGAATTTGTTTTCCTATATGTGTTCCATGTGTTTCAATGGTATCACAATCCAGGTAACTCTTTAACACGTTCGTATCATTTTTTCCTTCAACAACAATGATTTCTTTTATTTTCACATGTATCAACCTGCTTTCTGCTCTATTTTACCATATCTTAAGCCAATCTTCTATACTAGATACGAATGCCCACGAAGTTGTTATGTATGAAATGAAGAATACTTTACTTCGTTCTCTTTCATCAAATATGATGTGTTCGCTATAAGCTAGTTAATAAAACGTGCAAAACTGTATCATATCGTTGGTAGTACACCTTACATAATAATGTTATAATTTAAAAAACAAAGATATCTTAGGAGGGTATGCTATGTACTTAGGAAACAATCTATTTAATGCAAGAAAAGCCAAAGGGCTATCACAAGAAAGCGTCGCTGAAAAACTTGGAGTCAGTAGACAAACCATTTCAAAGTGGGAGAGCGACGAGACATTACCCGATATCCGACAATCAAAAAGACTTGCGCTATTATATGGTTTATCACTAGATGAGCTAATTGAGTTTGATATTGATACAAAAGAAATTCAAGATATCATCGATAAAACAAGTGATAAAGTAAACGATAAAATAGACTGGACAAAGGCGTGGAGTAAGAAATATCCAATTCTCACTCGATATCAAAGTGAGGTAGAGATATCATATTATGCAACAGAGCTAAGTAAACTGCTTCGTAATTTAGAAGTAAAATATGATTATGATGAATTGGATTCTATGCTTGTTCTTAAAGATATTTTAGCAACTGTTTGGAAAAGTAGAAAAAAGAGCAACTAGCTAAATCGTTAGTTGCTCTTTTTCTGCTTACTAAATTTTTCTTTACACATACGAGTAATAGTAAGGTTATTTCTTTCCAATTTTTTCGTGAATTTCACGATTCAATTTATCGTTCCAATTTTCTGTATAGGTTTTACAATTTGATAAAAGTCCTTCAGTAAATGCAGCAACATCATCACCGGTGATTTCTAAAACACTTTTATTATTAGCAATACCTGATTCAAATAATTCAACTAAATCATTATGCACTTCCATCATATCATAACCGGCACCGGCACCAAACATCCACATATGACTTTGAATTTTCTTAAACACAAATTTGTAATCTTCTGGCATTGCATCAACTCTTGCCATTTGTTGCTTGTACTCTCTTTTTTCTTCAAACATCCTTTTGAAGTTAAAATAATCATTAAAAAAATCTGACATTAGTGTCCCTCCTTTAAGTAATTCATTTTTGATGAAATAAAGTTCCATTTCAACCAAAATTGATTTAATTGTTCTTTTCCTTGCTTATTAAGCTCATAAAACTTTCGTGGTGGCCCTAATTCGGATGACTTTTTTTGGACGCTTACTAGCTGATTTTTTTCCAAACGAACAAGTATAGTATAGACAGTTCCTTCAACTACATCGCTAAAACCCAAGTCATTCAATTTTCTAGTTATTTCATATCCGTAAGTTTCTTCTCTGCTAATGATTTCGAGGACACAGCCCTCCAGCACACCTTTTAGCATCTCTGTTAAGTTTTCCAAATGCTAACCTCCCACTACTAAGCACGGCTTAGTACCGCTATATAGTAACGCAGAGTACTACTGTTGTCAAATGCTACGTTAACTTTCGATAATATTATGACTAAAATGACCTCAAGGGTCTAGAAGCT
>JAVWIF010000034.1:16328-19073 GCA_036639635.1 Longicatena sp. | reverse complement strand
AATAAAAGAGAGGAGTGCCTCTCTTTTATTCTTCTATATTTTTTTGAGATAAAGCCTGCGTTTCCACATCTAAATCTTTATGAAAGCCCTGTTCGCGCATATCAACTTTTTCATACTTTGTTGTTTTTCTACGCTTCACAAAGAGTAAAATTACTAATATTAATAAAATCAAACTAATAACACCTAAAACAGCAACTCCAATAAACATCATATTTCTTTCTTTTTCAATTTTTTCATAATATTCTTGAGTAATTGCTGCTGCTCCAGAATATAGTTGTAAATTATCATCTTTTTGATAGTACTGATAATACTGTGTTTTTCCAGCTTCATCCATTACATAAATTAATGCATAATCTTGAAAGTGTTTATCGTCAAATTTCCAACCAGGTAAATCATACTGTCCTAATTTTACTGTTGTAAATTTCATTCCCACTCGTTCTTGTAATTCCTTTGGTACATCAATTTGTACTAGATTCTTACCAGCATATGCAAATGGTTTATAAATTGAGGTAACTTCATTTTTCTTTGTATCATAAATATACAAGTTCTTTTCCCCACTCTTTTCATCTTGCATATAGATAAGTGTCATTTTCAGAGTTTCACTATTCCAAGCATCTACTTCTTTTCCATCTATTTTAATCTTTTGCTTAGTAAACATCTTGCTAAGAACTACATCGCCATTAATAACGCCAAGTTTTTTATCTCCAAATTCTAATGTAGTAATTGGTTTTTCACTTACATTTGCCTTAATAACATATGCACTAGTTGATCCATCTTCTGCACTACAAGTAACTTCAATTGTATTTTCTCCTGGTTTCAGTGTAATCTTCCCTGTTCCACTTACACTTGCTTTTGCACTTTTAGGTGTTGCACTAACTTCTACTTCTGTAGTTCCTACTGGTAAATCTACACTATAGGACTTTGTTTCACTTACGAATTCTGGGGATAATTTTCCCGCACTAATACTTAATGCAGATAAAGAACTATCCTTATCCTTATTCTTATTCTCTTCTACTTTTTTAGGTTCTTCTTTGGTTTGAGTACCTCCTCCATTGGAAGGAGCAGAAATAGCTACAGATACTGTCGTCTGCCCAGAAATAATATTACCATCTTTATCTGTTACTTCATCGTTTCCACCAGCAGCGCCTGCCTGGACAACAACTGATGCAGTTCCAGAACTTCCCGCAACAGCGGTTATGGAACAATTTGTGTCACAGTAAACGTCACTTTCACTGACCGTAGCATTATTTCCTGAAAAAAATATCCTACCAGTCCCATCACCAGGCAAGCTAACATTTACGGTAAAAGACCCACCGGGGCCTACTGTTCCTGGCGTTGCACTGGTTGAAAAAGAAGCTGCAAAAATTTTATCGTTTTTTGTAATCATTGGAAAACCAATAGCCATTATAATTGCAAAAAATACTATGAATCCTTTTTCTATAAATTTCATTCTAAGCTCCTTAATTCAAAGGCCTGTAGCCTGTTATATGATTTTTAACCGCATTATAATCTCTCGAGCTTATATATCCATCGCCGTTAACATCAGCTTTTTTCAAATCATTGCCAGATAAAACACGATAACCAGTTATATGATTTTTAATTGTGTTATAATCTCTAGAACTTATATATCCATCTCCATTAACATCACCTTTCATATATGTCGGTTCTTCTGTTGGTGGGTTTACTGGATCAGGAGGTGTCACTGGATCTTTTTCAGGAGGCACTACAATACCTGTTCCTTCAGATGCTTTATAAACATAAGCAGCACTCACATATGCATAATCATTATTATAATTAAATTCTGCACCTTCTCCTGGTTTAAATTGTAATGCTTTACTTCGATCACTACTTAAAGGAACATCACTCTGTATTTTATACCAAGTAGTATTTCCATCTACAGAACTCCCTTGTACAGTATCTAAAATAACGAAAGGATAATCATTCGTATTTTTTGTACGATACAAAATAGTTGCATCTGAAGAAGGTTCCTTACGAACACTTAAGTTAATTCCGTTCTTCTTTATTCCTAAGGTATATTTTTTATAATCGTTTCTATTTGCAATTTTATTTAATGCATAGCTTTGCGTTGCAGCTTTTTCACCCCAATATTGATCAGATGCGTATTTTACGTTCATTCCACTTGCTTTGTCTCCTAAATGAGAACCAAAATAACGATAATCAAGAGGATCTAAGTAACCACCTGATATATATGTTTGTGCATGTTGGCGTATACTTTCAGCTACTGATGGATACATCGTAGCATTATCAGGATTGCTATCAAAAGCAGCATGTCCAAATATATTATTTCTATTTAAAGCATAATTACTTTGTCCCCAGCCACTTTCATTAATAGAAAGTCCAAACATTAAAGCTGCATTAGCTCCATAGGTATCTTGTGACTTAACAAAATTACTACCTTGATTTTTTAAAGCAGAAGCCTCTGACTGAACCACATTGGTAATTCTTGTATTCATATCAGATGCTGTAAAATTTGTTTTTGTTCTATGTGATAAGTATTGGTAATAGTTATAATATGGTGTGTTAGGATTAATTGAATTTGGATATACTTCCGTATTCGCTTTATAATCGCTTATCATTTGCGCATATGAAGTGTAAAAATAATGTCCATCATAACTATAGTAAATGTCTTTTTCTTTCATATAAGATTGAGCAGGCCCAACATCAACTGTTGATGCATAATACGTCGAAGATATATTAGAAGTAATATAATGATAAATTCTACCA
>JAVWIF010000034.1:0-16228 GCA_036639635.1 Longicatena sp. | reverse complement strand
CCTAAGTAAGCTCCATCTGCACCAGAAGGTCCATATAAATAACCTGCAGTACCATCAACGGATGTATAGTTTGTGACATCTGATTTTGTAGCAAAATTAACAACTCCATTTTGAATAGAACGTAATTGATCACCTGTATAAACACCTAATGCCCCAACTCCACGAAATCGTGCTTGTCTATTCATTGCCGCATTAGCCTCTTCAAAACTATCATAACTATGTATTGTAATAGGTTCTCCATCACCTATTTGTCGTTTTAAATCAAAGGTCGTTTTCTTATCAGTTTCCTCTGGTACCTTTAACTCATCACTAATATCTTTTACTTCTGGTTTTATATATTTTACGTTTCCTTCTTTATCTACTGCCATATATAAGCCTGTTTTATCAGCGTAGGAATCAGGCTCATGCGTGGCATCACTACTTTCCTCCACACCAAAAATACTGCCGGCCTTAAAGCATAGCAAACAACTAACTATCATGATTGCACTTATGGAATAAATTAAAGCTCTTTTGCCCTTTTTCATTTCATCACTTTCCTTATGTAATCTGTTACATTTATACATATATATTATATAAGAAAGTAATTCAACATGCAAATCTATAGTAAATTGTATTTCTTACAATTTTATGACAAATGTGTGATAGTTGAATCTAATAACATAAGAAATACGAAAAATAAATTAATTCTTGCTTTTTAATGTCTTAAATGATATGATAACAAAGCAAATTATGTTTTGTATAAGTATTGTACGGAAGGGAGGTAACGGTATGTCAAAAGTCTGTGCAATTACTGGTAAAGGTCCTTTATCAGGTAACAAACGCTCTCACTCTATGCGTGCTACTCGTCGTAACTGGAATGTAAATTTACAAAAAGTTAAAGTCGTTGTTGATGGAAAACCTCAAACCATCCGTATTAGTGCTCGCGCTTTAAAAACATTAAAGAATAAAAACGCAATATAAGAGTGAACAAACAGGGAAACCTGTTTTTTTATTACGCATAGCGAAAGGAACGTGAGTCCACGTTCCTTTTTCATGATACATCAAATATACTATTTCCTATAAACTCTGCTAAAATAGAACTTCTTGGAACAGCACTAGCATCCCCATCTGCAAAATATAATAAAAAATTCTTTAAACGGTTTGCCTCAAGGTAAGCAATATCTTCTTTCCCAACTTTATTTAAAAGTGGGACAACTATTTTTTTCAAAATAGGTAATTCATATATCATACTTGAATTAAAGATTATATCTGCTTCTTCTTGATAAGGATAAATATACTTATCTTCTCCATTTTGAACATTCTTCCATATAGCAATGTTTTCTTGTGGAGAAATAGCACGAGATTGATTATCACGTGCAATACGACGAATTAAACGATAATCACTTGTTGGAATACGATTATGTTCATCTAATTTTAAATGTGTTAAAGCATTAATATAAATTTTAAACTTTGCTTCCTCTGGTAAATAGGTCGTTGCTTTTGGATTTAGTCCATGAATGCCTTCAATGATTAGTATCTCACCTTCACCTAATCGGGTTTCTTTGTCAGCCCATTCTCGCAATCCTGTTTTAAAATTAAAGATTGGTAGTTTAACTGGCTTTTTCTGCAATAGGTTTAACATTGTTTCATTAAAAAGCTGAATGTCTAGTGCTTCTATACATTCAAAATCATAGGTGCCATCAGCTAATTTGGGACAATCTTGACGGTTCTTATAGAAATCATCCATAGAAATTGCCAACGGTGTTTTTCCAAGTATTTTCAAATGGATAGCTAATCGCTTTGAGAAAGTTGTTTTACCAGCAGAACTAGGTCCTGCAATAATTACGAATTTGGTTTCTCTACGCTGTGTACATATCTTTACAGCAAGTTCTGCTAACTTCTTTTCAATCATCGCTTCACTCATTAGTACCAAATCATTCATATGTCCATGTTGAATCTGTTCATTTAATTGAGCAACATTTGAAACATCAATTAGTTTTCCCCATGTTTCAAATTCTTGGAACACACCAAAGAGATTGGTTTGGTTATAAAAGGTTGCTTCTGCTGACAACCATAATCCTGGTGAGTAAAAGCAAATTGAGAAATGTTTAATGTAGGATGTATCCGGTAACATAAAACCATAAAAATAATCATGCCAATTGCATAAGGAGTAAACAGTACTTGTAGCTGTCTTTCGTTCACGTAATAAGTTTGCTTTATTTTCCATACCAATGCTTTCAAAATAAGCAATAGCTTCTTTTGTAGGAATTACATTTCTTGTGATTTTCTTTTTTTTGCTAACTAATTCTAACATTTTAGCACGAATTTGCTCTACATCTTGCGGTGTAATATCGCCGGGTTTAATGATATCACAGTACTGTCCACGCGACAAAGCATGTTCCATGTGCACACTTGCATCTTTGAATAGTTGATGAACTGCAACTATGAGAAGAAAGTTCAATGTTCGCTCGTATATTAAAATTCCAGCAGTACTTTTATCATATATGAAAGTTAAATCTCCATCTTCTTTTAGTAGATATGTTAATTCATGTAAACTACCATTAAAGATACCTCCATAAATATGTTCACGATCACTTCTATCTTGGATAACCTTTAAAATACTAGTGCCTTGTTCAACCTCTATGATATCATTATTTGATAAATGCAGTTTAATCATTACTCTCGCCTCCGTTTTAATATAATATAGTAAATACTATAAAGAAAAGAATAATTATGTAAACACCATTCTATTTTTTATGCATAAATTTCGTTGGATTTTGAATCAATTTAGTAAATATGCTAACTTCCATTGGTTTGGCATAATAGTAACCTTGTACCATATCACAATGCAATTCACGTAATAAATCAATATGTATTTGATCTTCTACCCCTTCAGCAACAATCCGTATTCCAAGTTCTTCTCCCATTTTTATTACATTTCTTACAACTACTTTAGAACGTTGGGCATCTTTTTGATTTGCAAAGAAGCTACGATCCATTTTAATAATATCAACTGACAAGTCTTTTAATAACCCGAGTGAAGAGTATCCACTACCAAAGTCATCCATAGACATCGTAAACCCATTTTCATGTAATTCTGTTAGAAGTTCACTTAATGTATCAATATTATCATAAATTGCTGTTTCTGTTATTTCTATTTCAATGTATTTACGCTCTATACCAACACTATCTACTATTTCACATAACTCTTTCACAAAATTTTGATTACTCAAATGTAAGCGTGAAAAGTTTACGGAAACAACCACAGGTGTTATTTCGTTACGAATCCATTCTGAAATAATACAGCATACTTTATGAAGGATATAAAAGTCTAGTTTTGTCACAAAGCCATTTCCCTCAAAAACTGGTATAAAAGTATTTGGGCTAAATAATGCTTTATTTTCATTATTCCAACGTGTAAGAGCTTCAGCACCTACTATTAGTTCGTTATCTAATGCATATTTAGGTTGTAAATAAACAATAAATTCATTATTCAATAATGAGGTTGCCATTTTATTTTCTATTTCTTTGGTATGCAAAGCTTTCTTTAACATCATGTCATCATAGAGAGCAATCGTATTTTTCTTGTCTACTTTTGCTGATTTATGTGCAACGTTTACTTTTTCGAATAGGTCCATAATATCGTGAAGTTCCATATCTTCTTTTTGAATGATGTAGATACCATAAGCAAATGTAAATTTAAATTTTACTTTTTTGTCTAGTATTGTATTAAAATTTTCAACAAAAATGTCATAAAGTTTTGTTATTGTGTCCTCATTTTCCATTGTAAACAAACCAACAAATTCATCATTAAATACGCGTGCATATATTTCATTATCATTTCTTATTGTTTTATTAATAGCTTGTGCAACACAACATAATATCTCATCACCAACTTCAAATCCATAGATTTGGTTAACGAGCTTAAAATTTTCAATATCTAGTTTTACTAGGAAATGACGTTTTTTGTTTTGTTTCTTTAAAATTAATTTTGCATCTTCTTTAAACTTATAAAATGTTCTACTTTCTGTTAATTCATCAACAAATGCAAGTTTTTCAAGTTGCTGAATATGTTGTAAATGTTCTTCTTTTTGAGCGGTAATATCTGCACATTCTACAAGATAAGCAGAAAGTCCATCTGTCCAATTGATAAACGACACGTCCGTTTCTGTCCAAATTCCAAGCATTTCATTATGTATTTCATGTTTTATTTGTTTTTTATGGTCTTTTACCAATTCTCTAATTGGGCAATCTTTACATTGCGTTTTAAACCCTCTAAAATAGTCATAACAAGGTGTTGTACACTCTTTATTATCCATACGCTTTCTTGTTTGGCTATTCATAAACAAGACTTTAAAACTCTTAGGATCAATAATATAAACATAGTTATTTAAATGTTCCATGACTTCATTTTGAACTTGCATATCTTTCATAAAGGCTTCATCAATACGTCGCTTTACAAAAAAAGTCGCAAGTATATTTGAAATAATTATTATTTCTTCAATTTCTGATTCGTGATGTAATGCACGCGAGCGACAGTTATCAAATCCAATAAAGCCCAACAATTGTCCTTTATCAAATATCCCAAATTGTACCATAGATTGAATCCCTTGTGGTTCTAAATAAGCTCTTTCTGCAGGATCCAATTCATCCAAAGATGATAACACAAAAACACCAGTTTTATAAAAGCTAGCATTGGCACTACTAGCTGCTTCAATTGGTACTTTCTGTAAATTGTCTATTTCTGCGCTTACTCCTTCTGCACACCATTCAAATGTATTAGAAGTGGTCGTACCATCTTTATCTGTTTCAAAGATATATCCACGCTCAAATGAAAAATGACTGGCGACAAGCGCTAGGGCAGAGTAAATTGCTTCTGTTGAATTTCCAGAATGGTAAAGTGTTTCAAAAATAAACTTAATTCCGCTTTTTGAAAAGACGGTCTCAAGAGGTGCATCTGTTTTTTTGGGTTGTGTCATTTGTCCACTTCCTTTATCGTATAAATTATGTCTATTATTTCATTTAATTACATTATTATTGTAAGTTTACCATAATATTTCAGAAAAGTCTAACACTTATAAAAATGTAAGTGTTTACATATAACGCCATTTGCATTCATTTAGTGCTTATAAAAAAACAATGTCATAAACATTGCTTAGGAGTCACTACTTTGCATCATTAACATTCTTCCATAATGAAGCGTTATTTGTGCACTTTCTTCAATAATTTCATTTGATATTGAATAAATATCTGAAGGTGTAAACACTTGTTCACAGAGTGGATAAGCCACTCCATCTTCACTTAAACAGCTTTTTTCAAGAGCCAAAAAAGACAAGTATTTATGTTGCTTCTTAATGTTATAAGTTCCTGGTTTTATAACACATACTATATTACTTTCGTCCATAAGACTTATAGGCAAGTCTCGATGAATTAATAAATGAAGATTTGCTAATTCATGGTCAAGGCGACCACCCAGTCCTCCATAAAGGATAATTTCATCATAAGAAAGTGACAATGCGTAAGATATTGCCTCTTCACTATCTGTCTCATTTTTATGGGATGGAAGTTTTTTTACTTTCGTGCGTTTATATAAATCTGCTAATTCTGCTTTTGTTATACTATCAAAGTCTCCAATTGCAGCAATCATTGGTATATTTTGTTCTACACAATAAATTGCACCATGATCAACACCTATATAGTCATAGCCCTCTAAACAAGGTACATGATGAGCCCTTCCAGCTACTAAAACTACTTTAGACATAATAAAGAATCAACACCTTTAACAATATCTTGTTTGAAGATATAACTACCAGCTACAAGTGTATCACAACCTGCTTGTATTGCTAATCTTGCTGTTTTATCATTGATACCACCATCTATTTCAATACGTGTTGATAACCCTTTTTCATCAATTGCTTGACGAAGCATGCGTACTTTTTCTAGCATATCTTCCATAAATGATTGCCCACCAAAGCCTGGCTCTACCGACATTATAAGTACCAAATCCATTTCATGTAAATATGGTAAAAGTGTTTCTACATCCGTTTTTGGTTTTAGTGAAACTCCTGCAAGTATATTCATAGAACGTAACTTCCTGCAAAGTGCAACACATTCTTCAATATTTTCAACCGCTTCTAAATGAAAGGTAACTAAATCAGCTCCTGCTTTTGCAAATACTTCACTAAACATTTTTGGATTGTCTACCATAATATGAACATCCATAAACATATCCACAGCTTTTTTAAATCCTTTTAAGATATCTGGTCCAAAAGTTAAGTTAGGCACAAAATGCCCATCCATAACATCAAAGTGCATCCACTTTGCACCACTTTCATCAAGCGCTTTTAATTGTTCATTGGCATTGGCAAAATCGAGTGATAAAACAGATGGGGCAATGATTAATTCATTCATGATTGTTTCCTCCCTAATATTTTGGTTTTGCTTGTTTAATCATTTGAACTATTTCTAAATAGTGGGTGTAGCGATCTTTTGAAATTTTTCCTAGTTCCACACCTTCACGTATTTTACAGTCAGGTTCATTTTCATGGATACAATCATTAAACTTGCAGGTATATAAATACTCCTTAAAATCTGGAATACGTTCTGCTAAGCGTGGTATATTCATGTTAGTAAAATCTAAAGAAGAAAATCCTGGTGTATCCGCAACCCATCCTTGAGCTATTTCATGTAGCTCACAATGACGTGTCGTATGTTTTCCTCTTCCCAGTGCTTTACTAATTTCTTGTGTTTGAAGATGGAAACTTTCATCTATTCGATTTAACAAAGAAGATTTGCCAGCACCACTTTGACCAGTTAACACACTTATTTTCCCTTTTAAAGCTGCCATTAATTCTTCGCTTGCATACCCTTTACCACTTCGATATACTTCATATCCACTATCTTCATATGCTTGAATTTGCGCATGGATTGAATCATCTGCACTTATTAAATCTAGTTTGGTAAAACATAGTACTGGTCTAATATTGGCATAACATACACAGAATATTAAGCGATCAATCAACACCGTAGAAAAATCAGGATCTTTCGCTGACATGACAATTATTGCTTGATCTACATTGGCAATCGCTGGACGTATCAATTCATTTTTTCTAGGATAAATTTTTTGAATTCCGTTTTGATCTTCAAATCTCTCGATTTCTACCTCATCACCTACTACAGGTGATTGATGTTTTCTAAGTTTTCCCATAGCAACACACACAACACGTTGTCCTTGTGCATCTAGCACTTCATAACGATTAGAAATGATTTTTATAATTCTTGCTTTTTCCATATTAATAGTAGCTAATGGTAATTGTGCTTTCGCCAGTTTGGGTATAATTTGTACCTTCACTAGGCGTGACACTAACCACAATTCCTTCTTTTACTTTCTTTGCTTCTTCTTCACTTAACTCATCAATACGTAATGGTTTATAAATAGGTTCAATACCAGTTGCATCTTTTATTTTCTTTGCAGCATCTTCTACTTTAGTACCAACAATTCCTTCAATTTTGAATTGCATATAATCAGATACAACCACATTTAATTTATAATCTTGTGTTGGATCTATTTTTTCTCCAACTTTTAAACCGCTTTGTGAAATAACATGTCCTGGATATACTCCAGCCATTTGTTTTTTCTCAATAACTAATTCAATTCTTGGGTTTTTATTATCTAAGTCGGCTTGTACGTCTTCTACTTTCATTGTTGTGTAATCAGGCACAACAAAATATAGACCTTTTGAAATCGTCAATGTAATCTCGGCAGACTCTTTCGCTTCTGTTCCACTTTTTGGGCTAACAGATATCACATTTCCTTTTGTAATATCATCAGATAGTTCTTGTTTAATCTTGATATTATCTTTTTTAAATCCAGCACTTACTAAGGTTTGCATTCCTTCACTTTGGGTTTGACTAGTTGCAATTTTAGGAACAACAATGTCTTTTTCATAATGAAAAATACCACTTAAATAAAGTATTGCGGCAACAAGTCCAATACAAATAATTGAAATTCCTGCTATTAACAATTTAGATATTTTTTTGTCTTTTACTTCCTCTTTTATTGGAACTACTTTTTCTTTATGGGATTTCACACTAGGTTGTTCCATTACCATTGTTGGCGATGGATTATCTTCAATAAAAGTAAGTTTAGGAACATGCGCATATGCTGGCAGTAAACAATTGTGTAAATCTTTTAACATTTCGTTTGCGCTTTGATAGCGCTGCTTTCTATTTTTAACTGTCGCTTTTATAATGATATTTTCTATGGATTGTGGAAGTGTTGGATTAAAGTTAATAACACTAGGAATATCTTCACGTAAATGTTTCATTGCTATTTGTACTGGATTTTCTCCATGAAAAGGCACACTTCCTGTTAACAATTCATAAAACACAATTCCTAAAGCATAGATATCTACTTGGTTTGTAGGGTTTTCACCACGTGTTGTTTCCGGTGCTAAATAATGTGCACTTCCAAGTACTGCATCACTCTGCGTCAATTGTACTGCATCATGTGCTAAGGCAATCCCAAAATCTGTAATTTTTATTGTACCATCATCTTTAACTAAGACATTTTGTGGTTTAATATCCCTATGAATAATATTGTTTTCATGGGCATGTTGCACAGCACTTGTTAACTGCATCATAATATTAACTGCTTCTTCTTGTTCTAAAGCTCCACGTTGTGAAATTAATTGTTTCAATGTTCTACCACGCACATATTCCATAACAATGTAATGTCTTCCATTAAATTCACCAACATCATAGATTTCCACAACATTCGGATGATTTAATTTACTAACAGCATTGGCTTCGCGTTGGAACCTTAAAAGGGTTAATGGATCTTTTCCTAATTCACCACGTAATACTTTAACTGCGACTTCTCTATTTAAAATGGTATCAATGGCAAGATAAACATCTGCCATTCCTCCTTCTCCTAAAGAAGAAACAATCATATAACGTTCTGCTATCATTCTGTCCATGAAAGGCTACCTTCCCTTTCTACAATAATGATACTAACGTTGTCGTATCCTCCAGCATCTAATGCCTCGTTTATTAAAGTATTTACTTTGTCTTCAACGTTCAAATTACCTGCTAATACATGTTTTATGGCACTTTCACTTACATACCCATGTAAGCCATCACTGCAAATTAATAAAGCAAGATACTCTTCACTAATTTTATTTATATCTATTTTTACATTATCCCAAATACCTAGTGCATTTGTTAAAACATTACGATTGGGATGATGTAATGCTTCTTCTTCGCTAACTACCCCACGCTTTAATAAATCCGCTATGTAGGAATGATCTTCTGTTAAAGCAATAAAATCATTTTGATATAAGCCATACGTACGTGAGTCACCAACATTGAATACATAGGTCGTATCACGTAGCTTAAAAATACCAACCAATGTTGTACCCATGCCTTTTTGTGCATGATTTTTGGTAGCTTGTGTAAAAATCAAATCATTGGCTTCTTGAATTGTTTTTTGTAACCAATGTTTTACTTGGATATCATCTTTTAGCATCTTCATATGTAAAAAGCTATCTTTCATATGTGCCGCAGCCATTTTACTAGCAACATCTCCAGCATTACCTCCACCAATTCCATCACAAACAATTGCTAAAAGGGCATCTTTGCTTTCTACTAGACAAATGCTATCTTGATTCTGTTTTCGTTTGAGTCCTGTGTGGCTTTTTCCAAAATATTTCAATCTTATCACCTCGAACTTTATTGTTCTTTACGTATATGTTTTACTCTTAACTGTCCACATGCAGCATCAATATCTGCTCCATGTTCTTTACGAATGGTACATCTTACGCCTAGTTTCATCAATGCATCATAGAAAACCATCGCATGTTCATAATCAACACCTTGAAATCCATTTTCATCCACTGCGTTATAAGGAATTAAATTTACATAAGCATTTATTCCACGAACTAGTTTTGCTAATTGATGAATATTTTCACGTTTGTCATTTACCCCTTTTAATAGAATATATTCGAATGTTAACCGTCGGTTATTTTCACTTGCATAATAATGGATGGCATCAAATAAATCCTTTAAAGGATATGCCTTATTTACAGGCATCAATTGATTTCTTAATTCATCATTGGGTGCATGTAAAGAAATTGCTAAATTATATTGTGTATGCTCTTTCGCAAACTCATAAATTCTTGGCACTACTCCACAAGTTGAAATCGTGATATGTCGTGCTCCAATACCTAACCCGCGATCGTGGTTAACTGTTGCTAAAAAGTTCATTACATTATCATAGTTATCAAATGGTTCTCCTGTTCCCATAACCACAATATGACTTAATCGATCTTCTAGCGCATCTAAATCTTTTTGGACATAAAGTACTTGGGCAACCATTTCACCACTTGTTAAATCCCGCTTTTTCTTTGTTAATCCACTTGCACAAAAAGCACAAGCCATATTACAACCAACTTGTGATGTTACACATACGCTTTTTCCATAATCAAATTGCATAAGTACACTCTCAATTAATGATCCATCTTCTAAAGCGAATAAATATTTTGTTGTACCATCACTAGAAACTTGCTTTTCTTTTAATACTAAAGGAGTCAGTGTATAGTTTTCTTTCAGTGTAACACGAGTCTCTTTGGAAAGATCACTCATATCATCAATAGACGTTACACGTTTACGATATAGCCATTGAAATATCTGATGCCCACGGAATTTTTTCCACCCATGCACCAATGACATTTCACCCATTTCTTCATAATTTAAATCATATAAACTTTTCATTGTATCACCGTTCCTTATTTTAACATATAAAACAATCTCAAACAAACAAGATTATGAATTCTTCTTGATCTTTTTCATCTTTGCCATAAAAAAGCCATCGCTGTGATAGGTATATGGAAATATCGTTTCTTGTTGCACAAGTTCGAAGTCTTCATGACCTTTTAAAAATTTCTCAATTTGTTTTTCATTTTCTTTTTTATTCAATGTACAAGTAGAATAGACTAAATACCCGTTTTCTTTTACATGACTACTACTCTTTTCTAAAATTTGTTGTTGTAAAGGGATTAGTGTATCCATATCACCACTTTGCATATGGTACTTAATATCGCTTTTTCTTGCTAGAACGCCATATCCGCTACAAGGCACATCACACAGTACTCGATCAAAACAAGTATCTCCAATCTCATTTAATTGTGTTGCATCCATTACGATAGCTTCCACAATATCTAAGCCTAAACGAATTGCTCCTTCTTTGATAAGTTCTACACGATGTTCATATATATCTCCAGCTATTACTTTTCCTTCATTTTTCATAAGTTCTGCCATATGACAAGCCTTACTTCCAGGTGCACTACACACATCCAATATAGACTCTCCTTGTAGTGGGCCTACAAAACGTCCTACAAGTTGACTTGCTTCATCTTGGATAGATAGAAAGCCATCTTTATAATAACTAGTTTGTGCTAAAGAAGAGCCTTGATAAATAAGCGCATCCTCACTAATATTTCCTTCAATAAAGAGCGCATCTTCTTTCATAATTCTTGCTTTATCAATTTTATTTGTATTCACGCGCGCAGCGTTTGGTTTTGTTTCCATATTACTTAAACATATCTTAGCACTAGTTTCATAACCATATTGTGCGCTCCACATGTTCACTAGCCAAAGAGGATGTGAAGTCTGAATTGCTAAAACTTCTTCTTTTGTACCGCTGATTGCGATTTCTTTATGATCGTTAACCTTATGTAAAAGGGCATTCACTAATCTTCCATAATCTTGATGAATCCTTTTTTTAGCAATATCAACACTTTCATTAATGATGGCATAGGCTGGCACTTTATTCATATATAATAACTGATATACACTCATATCTAATAAGATACAAACCTCAATATCCGGCATATTACGTACATAACTAGTCCATTGATATCGACATAAGCGATAGTTTTGTAAGGTTCCATATACAATTTGGGTTATTAGTCCTTTATCTTTTTGTTGTGCTTTATCTAGTTCATTGCGTAATAATAAGTTGCTATATTTCTTTTGAATACAGATATCTTTTAAAAACTGAAATGCCAATTCTCTTGCCTTCATAAAACTCCTCGCTTTCGCATATACTTTCTTGTTACCAAATAACAACTGTATGTAATCATAAAGCCCATCGCAACATCACTTAGAAAATGTGCTCCCATAATCATTCTAGAAATCGCCATTAGAATGAGTAGTACCATTACGCTAATACGCCCTATCTTACGTTGTTGGTTATTTCTTTTATCAATATAAGGAAGGAAGCATAAGATAGCACTAAACGCTGTCATATGCCCACTAGGAAAAGAACGACTACCTGCTATTCCACAAGGCTTGTACCAAACACAAAACTGGGCGGCATCTTTCATTTCACGATAGCGAATTCTTCCCCAAGCCCCTTTTATAATACTTGTAAATACCATTGAGCTCAGTAAAACAATACCCATAAACATAAAGAACCAATACGTGTTATCGAATGTTTTCTGTGGTAATTTTTGAATTATCCAAACACATCCCATAAGAATACATAAAGCAAGCAAAGCCACCAGGATAATCATCATCAATCCTTTCGTATTCATCCAATATGATAAGGTATGTTTGAGTACATAAAGGCTTGCACAATAACCAAAAATTATAAATATTATGTTTTTGTACTTTCGATATAACATAGTAAAACTTATAACGATGACAAATTGAATCGGAATTAATACAAAACGTTCAAAGAATATACCAAGCCACGGTATACTTTGATAGAGGGTATCTGTTATTTGATAATCATAAAATGCGCCTATCAAACAGGCTAGTATTCCAATACCATAGGGAATCATTGCTTTTACTTTCATATATTCCATCCTTATTCTAAATTGATCGGTGCGACATCAATTTCTAATCTTGCTTTTTGTTTGCTTTGTTGGTGGTGTAAATAAACTTCACGAACATATGCTAACAATACACTTTGTTGTTTTCCTTTTAATAAAATTCTCATTCTTGTTTCATCTTTTATCTTGTGCAAACTAGCCGGCCCTAATACTTTACAATCTACTTTGTTTTCTAACAAGTGCATGCACGCTTTAACACCTTCTATAACACAAGCTTCCTGTTTATGAATAAAAACCATACTGATAATATAAGTATAAGGTGGATACTTTGCTAGATGTCGATAGTTCATTTCATTCAAAAAAAATGTTTGATAATCATGGTGAGCGGCACATTGAATGGCATAATGGCTGCAATCATACGCTTGGATAATAACTTCTCCATCCTTGTCGCCTCGACCACTTCGTCCACTGGCTTGTTCTAATAAATCATAGGTCAACTCTGCTGCTCGATAATCACTGCGATTCAACATAGCATCTCCATTTACAATTCCTACAAGGGTAACATTTTCAAAGTCTAATCCTTTCGCAATCATTTGTGTACCCAATAATATGTCTGCTTTTTTCTCTCCAAAATCGCGTAATAATTCTTCATGCGCATTTTTCTTTTGGGTCGTATCACTGTCCATGCGAATAATACGTGCTTGTGGAAATTTCAATTGTACTTCTTCTTCTAATTTTTGTGTACCAATCCCTAAATAACGCCAAGCACTTGCTCCACACTCTGGGCATTGATTAGGAACACTTTTAGTACAACCACATGTATGACATTTTAAGATGTTTTCATCTTTATGATAGGACATTGCGACATCACAGTGCTCACAAAGTTGTACATATCCACAACTTATACAACGTAAAATTGGTGTATAGCCTCGACGATTCAATAATAAAATCACTTGTTCATGTTTTGTTAAACGCTCATAAATAGCTGCTAATAACGCATTTGACAACAAGTAACTTTCTCCATTTGTTAGTGCTTTACGCATCTCAATCAATTGTATATGAGGAAAACTTCCATTAATTCTACTAGGCATCAAGAGCAATCGATACACCTTCTTATGTGCGCGTGCAAAGGATTCTAATGAAGGGGTTGCACTAGCCAACAAGACTTTTGCATCATGATAAACTCCACGTTTAATCGCAACATCACGACAGTGATAACGTGGGGCACTATCCTGTTTATAGCTAGTATCATGTTCTTCATCCATAATGATGATACCAAGAGCATCAAATGGCATAAAAATAGCACTTCGTGTACCTACGACAATATTTACTTTGTGCTGTTTTACCAATTGATATTGTTCATATTTTTCTTGTGCATTTAAACCAGAATGATAAATCGCAACACTCCCACCAAAACGTTGTTTCACACGCCCAATCATTTGTGGTGTTAATGATATTTCCGGCACAAGTAATAAAACTTGTTTTCCTTTATCTATTTCGACTTTTGCTAGTTGTAGAAATACTTCCGTTTTTCCACTTCCCGTCGCTCCATGTAATAAAAATACTTCATGGTGTTCTCCTTTTTGTATTTCATGAAGAACCTGTGTTTGTTCTTCACTTAGTTTAATTGATGAAGAAGTTTGTGTATCTTCACATATAGTTGCTTGTACTTCTTTGTTAAATATTTCGATACAACCAAGTTCAAGTAACTTCTTACCTGGTGTCTTAAACATCTGATAAAAAGAAGTACGTGAC
The DNA here is from genome assembly GCA_036639635.1 of Longicatena sp. Taxonomy (GTDB): domain Bacteria; phylum Bacillota_I; class Bacilli_A; order Erysipelotrichales; family Erysipelotrichaceae; genus JAVWIF01. Next base: position 1,661 of record JAVWIF010000034.1, on the reverse strand, counting down.
ATTTCTTTCATTTCTTTTATATAACTTAATGCTTTTGTTTGTTTTGGAGTCATCTTTTCAATCTCTTTACGATAACGAACCCATACTTCTTGTTTAATCGTTCCATGTGTTGACTTAGGTTTTAATTTTTCTGGTAACATACATTGAAAACAGCTAATCATTGGGGCAACACATTCCTCTGCCATCCAAGCCGCTAAATCAAAAAGTTCATCGTTTAATAAAGAGGTCTGATCGATCACTTCTCGAATACTTTTTAACTCATAAGCATAGTTATCAACATTTTCTACCTCTTCGACTTTACTAACAAAACCAATAATATTCGTATGACCAAAAGGAACTTTCACACGTACACCTTTTTGCACAAAAAAACCATCACAACGATAGGTGAACGTATGATCTAAATGTAAAATAGGATGTTCAACAAATACATGGGCAATTTTCATTCGGTGTGCTCCTTTTTGCTAGCTAAATTTTACCATAATTCTTCTTTATTTCATACAAAAAAACCTTGTATCTTTCACAAGGTTCTAAACCGTTTTAGTTTTCTACTTCATAGCCAACTTCTTCAATGACTGCTTTAATTTGTCCTAATGTAACTTTCGTATCATCATAAACGCACTCTACGCTACCTTCTGTCGCACTCGCAACACAAGCTTCTATGCCTGCTAATTTCATCATAGCGCCTTGTACTCTACTCTCACAATGCCCACACATCATTCCCTTAACCTTTACTTTATTTTTCATCTCTTATTACTCCTTTTTTATATGCTTCCATCATAACATAAATTATATAGTATAAAAATCAATCTGCTTCAAATACTATGCTTGAGGTGAACTTTTATGAATATAAAAAAATTAATAATCGTTTCTATTGTATCTATTATGTCCTGCGTGCCAATCTACGCAAAAGAAAATAAAAACATTCTTCTTGTTAGTGAAGGCTTACCCTATGTAATTTTAGTGGAAATCAAAGATGATACTCATATGAATGTAAACTTTATTCCAACAAAACTACAACTTCCTTTATCTTGTGCAAGTCAATATATATCGCCTATTAATTCTCTTTCCATGGAAAAACAACTTCCTTGTATAAAGAAATCAATTGCTTCTTACTTCCATGTAAGTATACAACACACGCTTTATATTCACATGGATAATCTTGCCAATGATACTCATCTTCCTTATACTGTTTCTTCTTTCCAACAAATTGGTAACATTACCGATTATTTTCAAAGTGTTGTCGAAAAAATGGATATATCTATGCTTCTTCATTACCAAAACTATATTTCAAGTTCATTATCTTTACATGATTATTACAACTACTATAATTTATTTAAGAAAAACAAGATTATTATCAAATATGGTTTTGTCAATCAACTCTACTTTGATGATAACATTTATCCAATGGACGCCTCTTTTCATCTACAAAAAAATAAGGATTAAGACAAACTTTCTTTGTATATCTTTCCTATTCTTTAGACAATCAAAAAACATGATAAATAGGCTCTAATTGACGATTTCAAAAAAAATTATTTTTTCCTTGCAATTTCTTTGATTTATTATATAATATTATAGCAACGTGTTTCTATAAATGGCTTTTTATATGTGGGGTCGTGGCGAAATCGGCAGACGCAACGGACTTAAAATCCGTTGGGAGCAAT
>JAVWIF010000033.1:0-19148 GCA_036639635.1 Longicatena sp. | reverse complement strand
TTAAATCTTAACAAAATGATAAGAATTGAAACATTTCATAAAAAAGGTTTCATATAAAGTACTTAATAATTCCAAAAAAGATTAAAAACATGATAATATGTACTTAGCAAAATCATATATTATAGAAATAAGAGCCTAACTTTTCTGTTTTTACACGATAGGAAGATTTTGTTATAGATATAAGGCAAAAAATGCTTTATAATAAGAATGCACTTTTGCGTGCGATTGAGGTTCACACTAGAAAAGAATAATATAATAAAATAGATACACGCGTAAAGGAGAATAAGCAATGGAAGAAGTTATTAAAATAGAAGGTAAACATAAATTAAATGGTAGAGTTAGAATTAGTGGTTCTAAGAATGCTACGGTTGCTTTAATTCCTGCAGCCATTTTAGCAAATGGGCCTGTCACAATTTGTGGAGTTCCTAATATATCAGATGTACAATCATTATCTGTTTTACTACGTGATTTAGGAGTAACGGTTGATATTCGCTCATCTGATACAATTGTTATAGACCCAAATGGAATGAGTAATAAACCACTTGTTCATGATGCGGTAAATAAATTAAGAGCATCCTATTACTTTATGGGCGCATTACTAGGAAAATATGGATATGCTGAAATTAGAATGCCTGGTGGATGTTATTTAGGACCTAGACCAATTGACCTACATTTAAAAGGATTTGAAGCGCTAGGTGCTACCATTACCTATGATCATGGTTCTTATATATTAGAAGCAAAAAAATTAATTGGAACAAAAATATTTCTAGATATTTCAAGTGTTGGGGCGACCATTAATATTATGATGGCGGCAGTTCATGCACAAGGTAGAACAAGTATTGAAAATGCAGCAAAAGAACCTGAAATCATTGATGTAGCAACCTTGTTGAATAAAATGGGTGCCAATATTCGTGGTGCAGGTACAAATGTAATTACGATAGATGGAGTAGATGAATTAAACGGATGCTTCCATGAAATTATACCTGATCGTATAGAAGCTGCTACATATATTGTATTAGCAGCAGCTGCTGCTGAAGATGTTGTTATTGAGAATATTATTCCACATCATTTAGAAGCATTGCTATCAAAACTAAAAGAAATTGGTGTTAATCTAGAAATTGGAGTAGATAATGTTCGTGTACAAGCCAACAGCAATATTATAGCAACAGATATTAAAACAGCACCATATCCAGGCTTTGCTACAGATATACAACAACCGCTTTCTGCCCTTTTAACGCAAGCGAAAGGACAGTCTATTATTACTGAAACAATTTATACAGAACGCTTTAAACATTGCCATGAATTAAGTAAAATGGGCGCCAATATTAATGTTATGATACCTAGTTCTTTTATTACAGGACCAACACCTTTATCAGGTTCTGAAGTAAGCGCAACAGATTTACGTTGTGGAGCGAGTCTAATTATTGCAGGATTATTAGCAGAAGGAGTAACAACCATTCGTAATATCTATCATATTGAACGTGGTTATGAGCATATTGACGAAAAACTTTCTGCACTTGGTGCTAAAATATGGAGAGAAACAATTGAATAATGAAGTAAGAGATTAGATTGAATTCTAATCTTTTTTTCATCTAAACGACAATTTTTATTCCTTTGATTAATCAATGAATAGGCGTATAATAAAAGTGATACAAATCAAAGGAGGATTTTGTATAATGAGTAAGAAATTAATAATAAACGCAGATGATTTTGGGTTTAGTGAAGCTGTAAACCATGGGATTATCAAAGGATACCAAGATGGATTGATAACATCAACAACCATTATGGCAAATATGCCTGGCTTCGAGCATGCAATGAAACTAGCAGCTGCCAATCCTGGATTACATTGTGGAGTGCACTTAAATTTAACTTGCTATAAACCAATTCTACAAACACATAAAACACTTGTTAGAGAAAACGGCTATTTCAGAAAACAAGGCGATGTAGATGGAATTGATTTAAAAGAAGCATACGAAGAATTAAAAACGCAGATTGAAAAGGTAATAGCAGCAGGCGTGCCAATCGATCATTTAGATTCTCATCACCATATCCATTCGCTTCCTTTTTTTAAAGAAGTGATGGAAAGATTACAAAAAGAATATAATTTACCATTTCGTGGCGGTTTTACATATGAATCACCAATCACAAGAAAATCAGTTTTATTAGTTGGTTTTTACGATGACGGAGTGAGTGTTGAAAACTTTAGCGCTATGATGAAGCATTTAGAAGATGGGAAGACTTATGATCTAATGTGTCATCCGGCGTATGTTGATAAGTTTTTATATGAAACAACTTCCTATGGATTAAAAAGAATAAACGAATTAGATATGTTATGTAATGAAAAATTAAAACATATTTTAAAAGAAGAAAATATTATATTGGATACTTACGCTAGCTTATAAAAAGAGGAGGATGATGAGTATGTTACGCGTAGCCATCTTGGAAACACAAGAAGTTGCCAAAGATATTATGTTTGAGCTTTCATCACTCCTACAAAAAGAAGAATGGGCATTCCAATACTTTACAAAGATATCGCAGTTAGCGAATGCTGAAAAAGAAAAAGAATTTCAGGTTATTATATTTCATGAAAAATTTGAAATACCAAGAATAAGTCAAGCTTTTGTATTAAATAAACCTTCACGTATTGTTATATATACAAAAACAAAAGTTGAAAAAGCTTTAAAAGAGATTTTACCCTTTGCACGTATCTTTTATATTGATAGAAAAGATATTAAAGAAGAATTAAATAGGATAGCGCCATTCATTGATGTCTTATTAAAGAATCAAGAAGAATATCTGTTCTCTTATAATAATATAAAGGTACCATTAAAGATTAATGATATTTATTATATTGAGAAGCAGGATAAATATCTTATTTATCATACCAGAAGAGGAGAATTTAGAGAGCGAAAGACAATGAAAGAAGCAATTGTTTTCTTTCAATCTTATCATTTTATTGCAATACACGCGAGTTACCTTGTGAATTTACAATATGTTACACAAATATCAACAGATACAATGTCGTTACAAGATACATTACTTCCCATATCACGATCACGTAAAGGTGAAGTAATTGCTAAAATCCATAAATATACAACATAAAGAAAATGCTGAGTAGTCATGTATAAACGAGACGAAAAGCATTTTTATTCCAATTTATCCAAATATTTACCAATTATGCCACAACACTGTACACCCAAAGAAAGTGTATTATAATAACAGTGTAGAAAGAAAAGAGAAAGAGAGCGGTGAGAAAATGGGAAAGTTTGCTAGTTAGATTAGATAGTCAAGTTTGCGTGAAAAGGTTTCTTGTATAGGAACTTCATTAATGATATATCAATAATCTAACGAATATCGGAAATACGGTGAGGATCATCGGAAGTTTAAGCCTGAAGAAGATTTGATTTTGATTAAGGTATCAGGAAATAATATAAGTAATTATATTACTATGAGAATAGAAACTCCAGAAGTAATGAATAATTAAGTGTGTCATAGTAACGTTCATATGAATAAAGAAAGCAGCAAGACTTATTGAAATAATTGCATTGATAATAAGCGAAGCTATGAGCAAGTACTTATTTGATAGTAAACCATGGATAAGAAACTAATAAGAATTACCGCAGATAAATAGAAAGGTAGTCACGATTAGGATAAATATTTGAAATGGTGAAAAACGATATGACAGTAATGATTTCCGAATAACTGATAAGAGTTAAGAAAATAATAAATATTAAACTTAAATAAAGTCAGTAAAAAGATGAAGAAATCATTAAAAAGTAATTACAAGATAAATAGCAGGATTGAAATATTCACCTGCATAACACGTTATAAAAACAACTTGTAATACTTAATGTTCAAGTACAGAACAATCATTGAAAACTTAATAAATGGATTTGATTGATTAATTAACAAGGAAAAAGATTATATCATAAACAAAGACATGGATAAGGAAGATGATTAAAAATAAAATAAAATAGTTAAAAAGCCCTTTATATTGGTGAAAATATGGAGGGCTTTTGTTATGTTTAATTACAAAATTAAAGAAGCAATATAAAATTCACAAAGTAAATGTTCAGTTCACTAGCTAATTTTGATATAATAGTAGTTGCTGGAGGGATACTATGTCCAAATCATTTTATAAAGAAGACTTTGAAAACATATTAAAAGATAATAATATAGTAATAAGTGAACTTCAAAAAAAACAGTTTGAGAACTATGCTAGACTATTAATCGAATGGAATAAAAAAATGAATTTAACGGCCATTACTGATTTAGATGAAATTTATGAGAAACATTTTTTGGATTCTATCTATCCTTCTATTGATATTCCAATTAGTGGAACATTTTGTGATGTAGGCGCAGGTGCTGGCTTTCCAAGTATTCCTTTAAAGATTATGTATCCAGAGTTAAAAATTACAATTGTGGAAACTTTAGGAAAGCGAATTACTTTTTTAAATGCCTTATGTGAAGAGCTACATCTTGATCAAGTTTCATGTGTACATGCTAGAGCAGAAGATTTCGCAATAGATCATCGTGAAAGCTTTGATTTTGTTAGCGCTCGAGCAGTCGCTAATTTACCAATGCTCGCTGAATTATGTATACCACTTGTAAAAAAAGATGGTTATTTCTTAGCATTAAAAGGAGCCAATGGTGATGAAGAATTTAAATTGGCTGAAAAAGCAATTCAACTAATGGGATGTGAATTAGCACAAAGGGATGAAAAGCAATTATCTGATGGATCGAAAAGAATCAATTTTTTAATAAAAAAAATGAGACCCACACCTAAAAAATATCCTAGAGCATTTGCTCAAATTAAAAAGAAACCCCTTTGAGGAGGAATATTAATGAAAGAAACAAAAATTGTATCAATTGATTTAATACAACCAAATCCTTATCAACCACGTATAGAGTTTAATGATGATGCATTAATGGATTTAGCACAATCTATTCGCGAGAATGGATTAATACAACCAATTAGTGTACGTGAGTGTAATGGGGTATATCAAATAATTGCCGGAGAAAGAAGATTTCGTGCATTAAAATTAAACGGTGCAGTAGAAATTAGTGTTATAATATTAGATGCAAATGATGTTCAAATGGCAGAAATGGCATTGGTAGAAAATATTCAAAGAGAAAATCTAAGTGCGATAGAAGAAGCAAAATCATATGTTGAAATCATGAAATATACAGGTATTAATCAATCGGATTTAGCTTTGCGTGTTGGGAAATCACAATCGTCCATTGCCAATAAAATCCGTTTATTAAACCTTGATAAAGATATACAGAGTGCAGTGAGTTCGAAAAAAATAACAGAACGACATGCGCGTGCATTAATTGGATTGGATGAAGAAAAACAACACCAAGCCTTATCAAAGATAGTAAAAAAAGGATTAACGGTTGCGCAGACTGAAAAAATGATAAAAGTTGATGCACAAGATAAAACAGACAAGAAAAAAATCATGTTAAAAGGTATTAGCAAGAATATTAAAATTGCAGTCAATACCATTCATCAAGCAGTACGTATGGTGGAGCGAGCAGGAACAGATGTTAACGTTACACAAGAAGAATTTGAGGATGATGTGGTAATTACCATTCGCATCCCAAAATAGAAAGGTGAGATTCTTATGGGAAAAATCATAGCAGTTTCTAATCAAAAAGGTGGTGTAGGTAAAACAACAACATCAATCAACTTAGCCGCTGGGTTAGGGTATTTAAGAAAAAAAGTATTACTTATAGATTTTGATCCACAAGGTAACACAACACAAGGCGTTGGAGCTGAAGTGGGAGAAGACAAGTTGTCAGTCTATAATTTAATTATGGAAGATTATTCAGTTCATGATATTAAAAAAACATTAACATCACCTCCTATTGATATCATTCCTGCTAATATTTCATTAGCTGGAGCAGATTTGCAAATGGTAAAATTTGAAGTAGGGAAAGAAGAACTATTGAAGAAGAAACTAGATGAAGTAAGAGAAGAATATGATTTTATCATCATAGATTGCCCACCTTCATTAGGCTTATTAAATACGAATGCATTAACTGCAGCAGATTCCGTAATGATCCCTGTTCAATGTGAATATTACGCATTAGAAGGAATTACTCAATTATTATTAACCATACGATTAGTTCAACAATTATTCAATAAGGATTTAATTATTGAAGGAGTTGTATTAACAATGTACGATTCTAGAACAAAATTAAGTGTTGAAGTGCAACAAGAAGTACGCCAACATTTTAAAGATCGTGTTTATAAAAATTTTATTCCAAGAAATGTGAAGTTAAGTGAAGCTCCTTCTAGAGGAATGTCTATATTTGAATATGATGTCCGTTGTGAAGGTGCTCGTGCTTATGCTGGATTGGCAAATGAAGTAGTAAAAATGAATAAATAGGTAAAAACAAAATAAGGAGGTAGTACACATGCCTAAAAAAGATAGCAATGCAAGACTTGGAAAAGGTTTATCTGCTATATTTGGTGAAGATGTAAGTAATGTATTAGAAGATATTCAACAAGGTAAAACTGGAGTACATACCGATTCAAAATTTGAAGTACCTGTAAATGAAGTAAAGCCAAATCCTTATCAGCCAAGAAAAAACTTTGATGATGACAAAATTCATGAATTAGCAGATTCTATTAAATTACATGGGGTGTTTACACCAATACTAGTTAAAAAAGCCGTAAAAGGATATGAGCTAATTACGGGAGAAAGACGTTTGAGAGCTAGTAAACTAGCAGGGCTAGAAACAATACCAGCTATTTTAATGAATTTCGATGATACACAAATGATGGAAATTGCATTATTAGAAAATATCCAAAGAGAAGACTTAAATGCAATTGAAGAAGCCCAAGGATATGAAAAACTGATAAAAAACCTAGGGTATAAACAAGAAGAATTAGCAAATCGCATAGGTAAATCAAGAGAACACGTTGCGAATATGTTGCGTTTATTAAAGTTGCCTAAAAAAGTGCAAGAATATGTTATTCAAAAAGAATTAAGCATGGGGCATGTACGCGCATTATTAGGACTAAAAGATACAACAAGAATAGATGAAGTAGCAAAAAAAGCAATTCAACTTCATTTGAGTGTTCGTGCAGTTGAAACTTTAGTTAAAAATATGAATGAACCCAAACAACCAATCATTCAAAAACCACGAGATATCAATCTTGAACAAGTAGAACATCGCTTGCAAGGTCGTTTTCAAACAAAAGTTAAAGTCGATGATAAACAAATAACGATTAAATATAGTGGGAATTCTGACTTGAATCGTTTGTTAGAAATACTTGGTGGATTAGAAGAAGAGAACTAAAAAAACTGCAATGCAGTTTTTTTAGTTATGAAGTATTTCTTTTCTAATATAGCGAATCGTTTCATCAGTCCCATGGTTTTTTTGATAATACAAAATATTTTTTAGTAAATCTTTCGTTTCTTGGTGCATCAAAACATGATCATATCCATTCATAAAATACTCATAAGCACTTGCATCATTATACTTCTCTTTCATATAAATACGAGAAGCAACACTACGATCACAATACATTTCGACAACATACTTTACAGGCATTTTAACAGGAGCAATACCATCACTAGCATTATCTAACCAGTATTCCCAATGATGTTTATTTCTTCCTTTATGATGAAACCATCCAAGGGAATAACCTTTTAGTTCTTTCTCTTTATCAATAGGACTTCTATTTCCTTGGAAATACTTCACCCCAGAAGTAAACTCAATAAATGATAACTTGGATAAATCATGAAGTAAGCCTTGCTTATATAAACCACAACGAAAACATAGTTTCGTAACACCTAACTTATGTGTAGTAATCGTTTTTAAATGACCATAGAATTTATGCATATGTACTCCTTTTAAAATATAATTCTATTTTATCACGATTTCTACTGCTTTTCATAGGATGTTCACTTAAACTACACATTTAGCGTGTATTATATAGGCACAAGCAAATAAACTGCTTGTTATTGGTAATGAAAATACTTTCCTCATCCCTTATAATATAATAATAAACTTCAAATCTTTTCATTACCATCCTTCATGTTAGGCTCTTGTCCCTCGCAAGAGTCTTTTATTTATTAAAAAATATCCTTATAAGATGAGAGTATACTACATATTATCAATATTTGGATAATTTTAAATACGTTCATCAATCATTCACAGTACCGTCACAATTGAATGATATAGTATAGATACAGATAAGAAACATAATCTGTTAATCATAGTATGGATAAAGATAATCCCTTTTCTTTATCCTCCCTCATTCTAGAAGATCTCTACTTCCCCTTAGAGGTCTTTTTTCTATTCATGAATAGAAATCCATGAAAAATAACTTAGAAAGTGCTATACTATAAAAGAAAAAGAGGTGCATACATATGGAAATGGGCAGAAATACACGTTGCTGGTGTGGCAGTGGAAAAAAATATAAACAATGTCATGAAAAGTTTGATGAAAAATTAGCGGAACTAGCGAAAGCTGGAAATAAAGTACCTAGTCGTTCGTTAATTAAAAATAAAGAAGAAATAGAAGGAATTAGAAAAAGTGGAAAAATTAATACAGGGGTATTGGATCATGTCGCAAAATATATAAAGGCAGGGATGAGTACAGCTGATATTGATAAATTAGTGTATGATTATACAACGCAACATGGCGCAATACCTGCACCATTAAATTATGAAGGCTTTCCAAGAAGTGTGTGTACATCTATAAATGATGAAGTATGTCATGGTATTCCTGATGAAAAGACAATTTTAGAAGAAGGCGATATTATCAACGTTGATGTATCAACTATTTTTCATGGATATTATTCGGATGCTTCAAGAATGTTTATGATTGGTAATGTAAGTGAAGAAGCAAAAAGACTAGTTGAAGTAACAAAAGAGTGTTTACAATTAGGGATTGATGCTGTGAAACCTTGGGGACATGTAGGCGATATTGGGGCTGCTATTCAGAAATATGCTACAAGCAAGGGATATAGTGTTGTTATCGATTATGCAGGCCATGGAGTAGGAAAAGAGTTTCATGAAGATCCAATTATTCCACATGATGGAAGAAGCGGAACTGGTATGATTTTGGCACCAGGGATGACGTTTACAATAGAACCTATGATTAATGAAGGAGATTATCATTTATATATTGATGCAGATAATGGTTGGACATCTTACAGCGATGATGGAAAACTTAGTGCACAATGGGAACATACGTTGTTAGTAACGGAAGATGGTATTGAAATATTAACTTATTAAGAACTCTTTTATGAGTTCTTTCTTTTCAATAGATAGGAAATTTGCTAAAATAGTAGAGAATAAGGAACGATGGTGAATAGGTCATGAAAGTAATTTTACAAAGAGTGAGTCACGCTAGTGTTACCATAGAGGGAAATTGTCATGGCAAAATAAATCAAGGGTTACTTTTACTTGTAGGAATCAGTTATGATGACACAAAAGAAACAGTTCTGAAAGTAGCAAAGAAATGCGCAGAGTTACGTATATTTGAAGATGAAAATGGTAAAATGAATAAGGGGTTACTTGAAGTACAAGGCAGTATCTTATCTATTTCTCAATTTACATTATATGCAGATTGCAAAAAAGGAAGAAGACCTAGTTTTGATAAAGCTGCTAAAGGAGATATTGCTAATCCGCTTTATGAGTACTTTAACGAAGTATTAAAAGAATATGGGATACAAGTGGAAACAGGTGTGTTTGGTGCAGATATGAAAGTAGAACTATGCAATGATGGACCAGTAAGTATTGTATTAGATAGTGCAGAACTATAGGAGATAAATAAATGGGAATTGTAGTATATGGAAGTGAACTAGCAAAAGATGTAAAGAATACGTTAAAGATAAAAGTAGATAAGTTAAAACAAGAAGGGAAACGACTCCCTAAATTAGTCGTTATATTAGTCGGAGAAAACCAAGCAAGTCTGTCTTATGTAACAGGTAAAGAGAAAGCTTGTAAAGCAATTGGGATGGAAAGTAATGTCATGTGCTTACCTAGTACAATTGCTGAAACAGAATTATTAAAACAAATCCGTATGTTAAATGATGACCCTAACGTAGATGGTATCTTGGTGCAATTACCATTACCAGATCATATTAACGAACATAACATATTATTTGCTATTGATCCTAAAAAAGATGTGGATGGTTTTCATCCGTACAATGTTGGAAAATTATTGTTACAAGAGCGTACTTTTATTTCTTGTACACCAAAAGGAATTATTCGTATCTTAGAGAGTATTGGACTTGATGATCTCAGCTCTAAAACAGCGGTTGTCATTGGACGTAGTAATATTGTAGGTAAACCGATAGCGCAACTGTTATTAAACAAGAATGCAACAGTAACAATGTGTCATTCAAGAACTGCAAATATTGAACAAATCACAAGACAAGCAGATATTGTAATTGCATCTGTTGGTAAGCGAAAACTGATTAATAGTCAATGGATTAAAGAGGGTGCAGTTGTCATTGATGTTGGAATTAATCGTGATGAAAACAATAAGATATGTGGAGATGTTGATTTTGAGGATGTTGTCGATAAGGCGAGCTTTATTACACCAGTACCAAAAGGCGTAGGTCCAATGACAATTGCAATGTTATTAGAGAATACAGTAGAGTCATATGAAGCAAGAGAAAACATGAATAAGAGTAGTTTATAAGGGAGATTGTTATGATAGATAAAGAGTTTGATTTAAATGATATTGTGGAAATGAAAAAAGAACATCCATGTCATAAGTCAAAGTATTGGAAAGTAATAAGAATGGGTGCTGATATTCGTATTAAGTGTATGGGATGTGGAACCAGTGTTTTATTTCCAAGAGTTGAGTTTGAAAAAAAATTAAAAAGAGTAATAGAAAAAGCAGATAAAGAAGAACAATAATTAGAATAAAATTGAAGTAATAAACGAGAAGAACATGAAAAAGATGTTCTTTTTTTGTTGACACAACTGTATTTACCGTATATACTGTTATTGCAGTTAGATAACAGTTGAGGTGATAGTATGCAAATTAATCAAAAGTCAGAAATAGCATTGTATCAACAAATAGCCAATGAATTTAAAAAACAAATTCTTAGTGGAGAACTTAAAAGTGGCGATTACTTACCTAGTGTAAGAGGGCTCGCCGCTGATTTAAAACTTAGTGTTGTTACAACACTAAAAGCATATGAACAGCTTAGTAAAGAAGGATTAATTAGTTCACAAGCTGGAAAAGGTTATTATGTAAATGAACAAAATGATGAAATGGTACGTGAACAACATATGCGAATTGTTGAAGATCAATTACAAAAAGCAATTGATGCGGCGAAGATAGCAAAGCTAAGCGAAGATGAAGTCATCCAAATTTTACACACATTAATGGAGGTATAGGATATGAATAGTGCAATTCAATTAAAAAATATCAAAAAAGAATATAAGAACTTTAAAATGGATACTATAAATCTTGAAATTCCTAAGGGATTAGCAACTGTTCTAATTGGAAATAATGGAGCTGGAAAGACAACTTTATTAAAAATAATAAGTGGGTTAATCACTTATGAAGGTAGCATTGAATATAAAAATAAAATAGCAGAAATTGATGGTGATAGCTTTAAAGAATCGATGGTTTATGTACCAGATACTTGTTGCTTTGGTAGCTTTATGGATATTGCTAGAATTAACGAGATTATGAAATTAGGATTTCATAAATATAGTGAAGTAGAATTCAAAAAATTATGTAAGGATTTTGAGATTACGACAGATCAAACAATTAATGATAAAAAAGTAGGTAAAATGTCAACAGGTAACAAGATGAAATTAATGTTATGTGCATTATTTGCAAGAGATGGAGAATATTTATTATTGGATGAACCGGCGGCTAATCTAGATCCTGTAATGCAAGATATTCTGCAAGAAAAGATGCGAAAATATTTAGAAAATGAGGAGCATACCATTATTTACTCAACACATAATATTGAACAAGTTCATAATGTCGCAGACTATGCTATCTTTATGTGTGATGGTAAAGTCATCGAAAAAGGGTATATTGATGATTTGTGTGAGATGTATTGTGTGGTTAAAGGTAATCTTAATGAAGAAGCATTCTTGCGTGCTAATTTAGATTATATCCAGGTTAATAAAGAAGTTGTTGAAGGCTTTGGTAAGTGCGAGAGTATAAACAAATGGAAAGCACAACATGAAATTACGATAGAAAAACCAAACTTACGTGACTTATCGCTATTTCTTTTAAAGAAAGGACACCATCATGCTTAGGGAAGTCTTATCTGCTTACCAACTGTATCATATTAGAAGCCTACCCAAACGCTTTAAACTAGCGTTTATAAGCGAATTAGCCCTTAACTTCCTTTTAACGTGTTATTTTTGTTATAAACAAACTAATATCTTAAGTACATTATTTCCAGCAATGCTCCCAATTATTATATATATCGGTTTACTGATAAATATTCTAAACGCTTATGAATCAATATTAGATTCACAAAATGCAGAAAGTATCTTTGTTAAAATGCTTCCTAATAGTAAAATAATCTTTAAAAGATCAATATATAGTACTGGAATGATAACTATTATTTATGTACTTGTTGCTTGTATATTAAATATCATAGTAGTACAAAACACGAATCTGATTTTAAAGTATGTATATATATATATAGCATTATGCTACCAGCTATTTGGTTGCAATTGTATATTTCTTTTCGACAAACCGAATACAAAATGGCTTGTACGATACTTATCAATACAGGAGTAATTATGCTGTATTCATGCTTTGTTAACTTTACTTGTTTCCAATTAACAACAAGTAGTGTTGCACTAGCAATTGCATTTGTTTTATGCTGTATGTTATGTATTATTTATATAATATCTAACATTAATAGATATGTGAAAGGAAGATGGAATGCATGAAAGAGACATTGAAATTATATTGGACAATCAATCCATTATCTAGAAGGATAGCAATGTTGTGTATCTTCGCTTTTGGAGCGATCATAAGTGGTCTTATTCTATCAATGAATACCAATGCTTCTATTATTGATTTTAGTGGAGTTTTCTATAGTGGCTATTTTTTGTTTTTAGGAATATATAGTAATGATACTTTGAATGATAATAAAAAAGATCAATTAATTTCTAAAAATCTGTTATTACAAATGAGTAATCAAAAGCATATTTTTGTGAAAGGAATTATCTTAGAAAGTGTGCTATATACGATTATCTATATTCTTATAGAGGTGATTATTATGGGAATATGTGGATTATTCATGGGGTTTCAAACAACTACGTTTGTAGTCTGTTTATGGTATAATCTAATAACGAGTATTTTGACAATATATGCAAGTCTTGCGAAAGCAAATAGTCATAATAAGATTGGAGGAGCGATTACATTTATTTTATGTACACTCTTTATCATAGGAGTCTTTAATAAATTCTTTGACTATTCTATTCAATTACCAGACTATTTTATGAAACTACAAGGGTTACCTGTGTTATTACTAATTTGTTTATTTTTTCTTCCTTGTAGTGTAATCTTTGGTAAGTATTTTTATAACAATCGAAAAGAAAAAAGAGTGCAAAGATGAAAGATAAAGTACTTAGGCAACAACAAATATACTTGAGCTTATTTGGTATATATTTAGCGTTATTGATAGTGGCAATCATAGCTAATTTGCTAATTGATAAAAATGACCACTTTCTTGAAGTGGTGATGTTGGGCTTATATCTAATTTTGTATGCTGTTATGTTTTCACATAAAATAAGCGAATTTATAGTATATAAGCAAACAAACGGTAGTACATTAATAGAACCTACTATGAATTCATATTTATGTTTGCTTTGTATTAGTTTGTTAATTGAACTCTATTATATTTATAGCGTAGTACAACAAAATAGTATGTTTATCTATCTTTTGATTTTCTGTTTGTTTGCGAATCCAGAATTATTAAATAACAAATCTCCTTTTATTGTATTTGAAAAAGATCGAATATATTTTAAGAACACGTGGATTAAATATAGTGATATACGAAAAATTGATAGTGATAAAAGTGTAAAGAGTTATGTGATTGTTTATATATTTACAAACAAAAGTAATTCTATATCTATTCATACAAAGTTATATAAACGTTTTGTTGAAGAAGGTACAAATTATCTACCATTTCCAATTGTTTAAACAATACGAACTAAACTGTCTTTAATTACTTGCATAAAAGGCTAAAAAAAGATAAAATAGGAACGTCGAGAGGAATGATAGTATGCCATTAACAGCAGGAATTGTAGGATTACCAAACGTCGGAAAATCCACCTTATTTAATGCAATAACAAAAAGTCAGGTAGAAGCAGCAAACTACCCATTCGCAACAATACAACCAAACGTTGGTGTAGTAGAAGTACCTGATTATAGAATAGATCGTTTAGTAGAATTGTTTCATCCAAAGAAAACGATTTATACAACCTTTGAATTTACAGACATTGCCGGTCTTGTAAAAGGGGCTAGTAAAGGAGAAGGACTGGGCAATCAGTTCTTAAGTAATATTCGCTTAACAGATGCTATTTGTCATGTTGTCCGTTGTTTTGATGATGGTGATATTACCCATGTGGAAGGTAGCGTTGATCCAATACGTGATATTGAAATTATTAATTTGGAATTAATTTTAGCAGATTTACAAACAATTGATAATCGTCTTTCTAAAGTAGAACGTAAAGCTACTTCTAATAAAGATAAAGAAGCAATTCAAGAAGTTGCAGTGTTAAAGAAGTTAAAAGATGCACTTGAAGCTGGAAAACCTGCACGTAGTGTTGACTTAGATGAAGAGGAAAATGCAATCATTAAAGCCTTTACCTTATTAACAATTAAACCTATGATTTATATTGCAAATATGTCAGATGAAGAAATAGGGGAACCTGATAGTAATGTTTACTATCAGAAAGTAAAAGCGTTTGCAGAAGCTGAAAATAATCAAGTAGTGCCTGTTTGTGCAAAGATAGAAGAAGAATTATCTGGTTTAGAAAAGGCTGAAAAAATGGAATTCTTACAAGAATTAGGTATTGCTGAAAGTGGTTTAGATAAAGTAATAAAAGCAGCTTATACCATTTTAAATCTTTGTACTTTCCTAACAGCAGGAGAAGATGAGTGTCGTGCATGGACATTTAAAAAAGGAATGTTAGCTCCTCAATGTGCAGGGGTTATTCATACGGATTTTGAAAAAGGATTTATTCGTGCAGAGTGTTACAAGTTTGTGGATATTGATGCACTAGAAACCGAATTAGCGGTAAAAGAGGCAGGAAAACTTCGTTTAGAAGGAAAAGAATATCCTGTACAAGATGGAGACGTGCTTCATTTTAGATTTAATGTTTAGCTAGGAAGAATAGAAGGCAAGGAATACTTAATCTTTGTCTTTTTTTTATAAAAAGACCATTTAAATACAGCCTTGATAAATCAGCGATAAAGTAATAAATCTTTGATTATATGTTCTTATCTCTAAGCAAGAGTAAGTTATTACAATCATTTATTTACTGAAATGATAGAGAACGTAAGAAATCTTTAGATCCTTTAAGTATAGTTTCTTAAAGGATGAATAGCGAACCAATGTAGATGATGACAAGATAGTCTTTTTAGAAATTTGAGTTCTTGAATCTGCAGAAAATTGTTTCATAAATGAAAGTAAAAAAAGTTTATTTACAATCCCTAAAGTGTGTAAACTCATGTATAATAATAGGCATACGAAACAGTAGTGACATAAGCGTGCTAGACTCTTGTTAGTCTACAAAACATGAAATGGGTACTGTGGAATACAATAGATAACGAAGATACAATCATAGTCTTATATAGAAATGATGCTGTATTTTTTTAATGTATTCTTGTAGGTAGGAGGAATCAATATGATTACAGTGATTAAAAAAAGAGATGGGCGAGAAATTCATTTTTCACCAGAAAAAATTACAAGAGCAATATTTTTAGCGGCTTCAAAAGTAGCCCAAGATGATGGAAGTAAAGCAGATTATGAAACAGCTGAGGTTTTAACACAACAAGTGGTTGGCTTATTAAATAATCAATATCAAGAAAACGTCCCAACTGTCGAAGAAGTACAAGATGCAGTTGTTAAAGTTTTGATTGAAAATGGACATGCTAAAACTAGTGAAGTATATATTTTATATCGTGCAGAACGTTCTAGAATTCGTAATATGAAAACTAGATTGATGCGCTCAATTGAAGAAATTACGTTTTCAGATAGTAATGAAGCAGATATTAAACGTGAAAATGCGAATATTGATGGAGATACAGCTATGGGGACAATGCTTCAATATGGAAGTGCTGTATCCAAAGAGTTCTGTATGTCACAATTAATGAATCCTCAACATGCTCGTTTACATGAAAATGGAGATATTCATATTCATGATATGGACTTTATGAATATGGGAACTTTAACATGTTGTCAAATTGATTTAGAGAAATTGTTCAAAGGTGGTTTTTCAACAGGACATGGGCATTTAAGAGAACCAAAAGATATTACTAGTTATGCAGCACTTGCCGCAATTGCTATTCAAAGTGATCAAAACGATCAACACGGAGGACAAAGTGTTCCAGCTTTTGATTTCTACATGGCAAAAGGTGTAGAAAAAACATTCCGTAAAGAATATATGAGCAATTTGAATCGTGCTTTAGAATTGATTATTGATTTAGATGTGGAGTGCAAAGAAAAATTCTTAGAAGTGGAAAAAGCTACAGGTAAAACAGCAACGATGGCAATTGATGAAGAATTTGTTGCAGCTATTAATGAAATGTTAAAGAAAGAATATCATTTAGATGATGAAAAAATTGCTTTAATTGATACATTTACATTAAAAGAAGCTACAAAAGTTACTGTTCGTAAAACATTTCAAGCAATGGAAGCTTTTGTTCATAACTTAAATACGATGCATTCACGTGCAGGCGCACAAGTACCATTCTCAAGTATTAACTTTGGAACGGACATGTCACCTGAAGGAAGACTAGTATCTGAGCAGTTAATGCTAGCACAAGAAGCGGGGTTAGGAAACGGAGAAACACCAATTTTTCCAATTCTTATCTTTAAAGTAAAAGAAGGAATTAACTATAATAGCGATGATCCTAATTATGACTTATTTAAGTTAGCAATGCGTGTATCAGCAAAACGTTTATTTCCAAACTTTAGTTTCTTAGATGCGCCATTTAATAAACAATACTATAAAGAGGGACATCCAGAAACCGAAACTACGTATATGGGATGTAGAACACGCGTTATGGGAAATATCAATGGACCTGAAGTTGCTACTGGAAGAGGAAATAATTCTTTCACATCAATTAACTTACCACGTTTAGGTATTAAACACGGTGTCGCTATAAATGGGGAATTTAATGAAGGTGCATTCTTTAATGAACTTGATGAAAAAATGGAAATGATTGTACAACAATTGATGGAACGCTTAGAAATACAAGGACGTAAAAAAGTTAAAAACTTTCCTTTCTTAATGGGACAAGGCGTTTGGATTGGTTCTGAGAAATTAGGTTGGGAAGATACACTAGAAGAACTAGTAAAACAAGGAACTCTTACAATAGGCTTTATTGGTCTTGGTGAATGTTTAAAAGCGTTGATTGGTGAACATCATGGAGAAAGTGAAAGAGCACAACGTTTAGGTCTTAAAATTGTTGGACATATGCGTGAAATTTGTGATGAAGCAACAAATAAATATGGATTAAACTTTTCTTTGATTGCTACTCCTGCAGAAGGGTTATCAGGAAGATTTACGCGTATTGATAAGAAAATATATGGGATTATTCCAGGCGTAACAGATCGTGAATACTATACAAATAGTTTCCACATCCCTGTGTATTATCATATTAGTGCATTTAAGAAAATTCAAAAAGAAGCACCTTATCATGAACTTACAAATGGTGGACATATTTCCTATGTAGAAGTTGATGGTGATCCATCAAATAATCTAGAAGCTTTTGAAGCTATTGTCCGTTGTATGAAAGATTCTGGAATTGGTTATGGAAGTATTAATCATCCAGTGGATAGAGACCCATGTTGTGGATATAGTGGAGTTATAGAAGGACATATTTGTCCAAAATGTGGTAGAGATGAAACTAAAGGCGAATATAAATTTGAAAAAATACGTCGTATTACAGGATACTTAGTTGGAACTGTTGATCGTTTCAACAATGGGAAAGCCGCAGAAGAGAGAGACCGTGTAAAGCATGGCTAAAAGCAGTATTCGCTTAGCTAATCCTTTACAAGAAGATAGTATTGTAGATGGACCTGGTATTCGTAGTGTACTATGGACACAAGGTTGCCTTCATCATTGTAAAAATTGTCATAATCCTCAGACATGGGATGAAACACAAGGAAATTTGTATTCGATTGCTTCTATTCAACAACAACTCATGGATTCTCAATTACAAACAGGATTAACGTTATCTGGAGGAGAACCCTTCTTACAAAGTGAAGCATTGCTTCCAATCGTTGAAACAGCAAGACAAAAAAAGCTAGATATTTGGGCATTTACTGGTTTTCTATTTGAAGACTTATTACAAGATAGTTTGCAAAAAGAATTACTTAGCAAACTGGATGTTTTAGTAGACGGTAAGTTTGTGGAAGAATTGAAAGATTATCGGCTAACATTTAAAGGAAGTAAGAATCAGAGAATTATTGATGTACAAGCATCTTTAGCGAAAGATAAGATTGTACTTTCTTCATATGATGAAAAGAATGATAACCTATAAAATAAGGTAACCTACTCTGGTCATTGTCATTAAATTAAACCATATTTACAAAAAAATATTCAGCATGGGAAATAAGAATTCCTTACTGAATATTTTTTTATTGCAATACTAGGTGTAGGTCACCTACTGCTTTCTTTGGTAATTTAAGAATTTAAATTATTTTTGTGCTTTTTTTATTCCTTTATACTTCTCAATAATATCACCTATTCCAAAAATGTACGTAATTATTGCAGTGAAAAATGCAAAAGATGTAAAAGAAAAACTTTTACCCATCAACAAAAAATTTATAGCTTCTAATATCATAACAATGATCCAAAATTTTGACTTTATTAATGCTTGTACTAATATTTTAAGATTCTCTTTCATTTTCCATAACCTCCCTTAGACCTTTCGTTAATGAAATATTCTAGCTT
>JAVWIF010000032.1:0-19241 GCA_036639635.1 Longicatena sp. | reverse complement strand
GATGTTTGAAATTAACTCTTCTTTTTCTTCTTCTTTTTGACATAGAAAGCCTCCTCGTAAACTTTATACACTTTAATGATAGCATATTTGATAGTGTAAAGATAAAAATATGCTTTTTAAATTCTGTAAAAATTACTATCTTTTCTATTATGGCATAAATATTATAAAATATCTCATATCTTTCTTAATTTTTATTAAATTTGCAAGTCAAACTTCTTTACAACATATGATAAAGAGTGCATAATAGAGTTATAATTAAGAATAAGTCTTAATATTAAAAGGAGGAATCATCATGGATCAAAAAGCATTGTATAAGTTAAGTTATGGGTTGTATATTATTAGCAGTAGCGAAAATGGTAAAGATGTTGGCTGTGTTGCCAATACACTACATCAGGTAACCTCTTCACCAATGCAATTATCAATTACTTTAAACAAGGATAATGTTACACAGCAGGTAATTGATCGTACAAAAAAATTTGATGCCGTCGTTTTAACACAAGAATGTAATTTAGATGTTATTGGCACGTTTGGCTTTCATTCAAGTAAGGATGTAGATAAATTTGAAAAAGTTGCGTTTAAAAGAGATGACCAAGGAATTCCATATCTTATTGATCACTGTGCTTCTCGTTTCTCTTGTCAAGTTGTGGCACAACTTGATTTAGGAACACATGTTACTTTTATTGGAGAAGTGAAGGACGCAGAAGTTTTAAATAACGAAGAAGTGATGACATATGCATATTATCATCAAGTTAAGAATGGAACTACTCCAAAAAATGCACCAAGTTTTCAAGAAGCACCAGCAAGTAAAGGTTGGCGTTGTAGCATTTGTGGTTACATTTATGAAGGTGAAGATTTACCTAGTGACTTTATTTGTCCAATATGTAAAGCACCAGCATCAGTTTTTGAAAAACTAGAATAGAAAGAGGACGCTTATGAAAATGAAAGATAAAGTAGTATTGATTACAGGTGGTGGTAAAGGAATTGGTAGAGGTATTGCGGAAGCTTTTGGTGAAGAAGGTGCTACCTTAGTAATTACTGGACGCCAAGAGAGCGCATTAATGAGTGCTAAAGAAGAACTAGAAAAGGCATATCATATTCAAGTACTAGCAATTAGTGCAGATGGATCAAATGAAGCAGAAGTAAAACGCGTCATTAAAACAACGATGGATACTTTCCAACATTTGGATGTGTTGATAAACAATGCGATGGCGAGTAAATCTGGTACGATGTTAGTTGACCATACGAAAGAGGATTTTGATTTAGCAATTAATACAGGTTTATATGCAGCATTCTTCTACATGCGTGAAGCTTATCCATATCTGAAAGAGACACACGGCTCAGTAATCAATTTTGCTAGTGGTGCAGGTCTTGCTGGTCGTATTGGGCAAGCCTCTTATGCAGCAGCAAAAGAAGGTATTCGTGGGCTTAGTCGTGTAGCAGCAACAGAGTGGGGTGTTGATGGCATTAATGTGAATGTTGTTTGTCCACTAGTAGAAACTCCTCAAATGTTGAAATGGAAAGAAACCTATCCTGATCAATATGCAAAAACGATTCAAGGAATTCCATTAGGAAGATTTGGAAATGCCAAGGATGATGTAGGACGTACATGTGTCTTTTTAGCAAGTGCGGATGCTTCCTTTATAAGTGGAGAAACAATTGTATTACAAGGTGGTTCTGGATTAAGACCATAGAAAATAATAAAGCAATCAAACCTTTAGCGTATGATTGCTTTTTTTGCTTTATTTGATTTACAGCGACTAGACAAATAAGTGATAAATAAAGAGGATATTCACTATCCACTACCTAGTGTAATGTCATATTATTTGGATCTTTTTGATAAAGATGTTGAGCAACTAATAAACATATAGGGAGCATAAAGATTCCTAAGAAACCAAAAAGCTTAGCACCTACATACATGCATGCTAACATAATAAGTGGATGTAGACCTATTTGCTTACCAACAATACGTGGTTCTGCAATATTCCTAATAATGGTAATTACAAGATATAAAATACAAAGACCAATACATCGTTTTAATTGTGAGTTTACATAAGTAAAAACTATCCATGGTAACAAGATACCACCAACACCTAGTACAGGTATAATATCAAAGAGTGCTATTCCCAAAGCGATAAGAAGGATATGATCAATACCTAAAATATAGAAGCCAATTGCTAATTCAAGAAATGTTAACAACATTAATTTTCCATATGCAATTGTGAGTTTTAGCAATGTTTCTTTTAGAAAGTTTTTTGTAGATAAGATGTTATCTCTTACTTGTCTTGGAAAAAAATTAAGGATTGTACAAGTAATACTAGGATAGTCTATCGTGATAAAAAAAGAAGATAAAACAGTAATGAAGAAAGAAAGAAATAACGTTGGTAGCGTTGTAATGAAACTGGTAAGTGATTGAATCATAGACGTCGAGAAACTGGCAATAAAATTTGATAATGAAGATTGTAAACTTTGGAGAAATGTTGTGATTAGTTGACTAGTATCGATGTTTACAAAATTTATTACACTTTCTACTTTCCCGAATGAAATTTGAAGATAGGGCTCAATATAGGTATGATAATACAGCGGTAGTTGTAGCATAGCTTTATTCATATAGGCGTAAAATTGTAGGAGTATATATCCTATAATAAAAGCGATCAATGTATAGAATATTGTGATAATACAAAGAGCGCTAGCTTTTTGATGATGACTAGCCATTCTAGAGCTAATAGGGCGTAATAAAAAGGCAATTAGAAATCCAAAGAAGAAAGGGTAGATGTAAGTAAAAACTTTATAAACAAAAAAGTAGATAATAAATATCCATAATGCGTAGTATAGAAAATGAATAATAAAGTTTTTTTGTTTATCTATTGGCATTGTCTTCTCCTAGTTTATATGCTTACTCTAGCATATGTTAATAGGTATAAAAAAAGACACAGTATGTGTCCTAAAATATTTCATATAAACGAGGGTCAGAAAAATCTTTGATAACAAGACACTCATTAAACTTCCGCTTTTCTTTGTCATTTACGACAATGACTTCAATTCCTGCGTTTTGAGCAGCCAAGACACCTGTCTCTGTATCTTCAAAAACCATACACTCTTGTGCACTAAAACCAATACTATGAAGTGCTTCTAAATACATTTGTGGATCTGGTTTTGCTTTAGTAACTTGTTGAGATGTGACTACATAATCAAAATATTCAGCAATGTTTTTTTCTTTTATAATATGGTTCACTACATCAGTGGCGTTATTTGTACATAAACAAATTTTATAGTTTTTATCTTTTAAGTATTGAAGAAATGTTAAAGCGTCC
Source organism: Longicatena sp. (assembly GCA_036639635.1). Lineage (GTDB taxonomy): Bacteria > Bacillota_I > Bacilli_A > Erysipelotrichales > Erysipelotrichaceae > JAVWIF01. Next base: position 15,930 of record JAVWIF010000032.1, on the reverse strand, counting down.
TTTTTAAGTGGTGCATTATCATAGTGCTCTAAAAGAAAGTCTGAAATACGACGAATTAACTCATCTGCTTCTTCACGAGACTCTACTTCCTCTATTATCTTTTGTTCCATTTCCGCAAAGCTACGTACTCGTGACTTAATGAGCTTTAAAATTAAAGCAGTGTGGACGGTTTTTAGCTCACTTAATACTTGTTTTATATTAATGCTTTCATAAGAATTAATTAATGTACCATCTAAATCAAACAAGATGCCTTTTTTATCCATACCTAATACGTCCTTTCTTCATTTTTTTCTAAGTGTTGATTCATTTTTTTAAGAATATTATAGATTGCATTTTGGTCTTTTTTGTTGTAACGTGCCCATTGCTTTTCATAATGTAATTTGCAGAAAGAAATACAGTCTTTCACGCAAATGGTTCCCGCCTCGTTTAATGATAAGTTTATGATATGTTTATCTAACGTATTGTGTATTTGAGAAAGATATCCGAGACTCTCAAGCTTTTTACAAGTTGTGGAAATATTTGCAGCATCTAAATGCAAATGTTCTGCAACTTCACCAATGGTACAACCTTCTGTATTGTGAACTATAGAAAGCACTTTGAATTCCTCATGAGTAAGATGATATTGTTTTAAGTGAGGACGGAAGAAAAAGGAGTTACTTTGATTTGACTTTTTATAAAGTAAATGTATTTGCTTTTGATAAGCATGAACATCCATGATAAATACCTCCTGTTTTTATATGTAATTTATATATTTTATACCGAAGAAGCCTGAGTGTCAATGTGTTCACAAAATATTAATAAAATTGATGTCAGTGAGATAATTGATTTTACGATAATTTTTTTGACTCAGGGGATACATGTTTCTGATAATTTTTAGTTCAAATTGTTTTCCTGACTCATTTCTAAGTTCAGAAATGATTACACATTGAATGGTAAGCTTATAAAAAACAAACCATTAGAGATACTCGAAATTTATTTTATTTATGGAAAATACAAAATATTTGGGAGATTTATTTATACGAATTCTAGTTTTAGAAAATAAGCAATTAAATAAGATGAAAGTTAAGTGAAAACGCTTGCAAATTCCGTGAAATGAGATACAATAGAACTATATTAAGAACAAGGAGCGTGAGTCATATGGATAAAAAAATCACATTCGAAAAAGACAGAGCGCACCATGACGTACCAGTTCGTAATGTACTGGGTTTATTGTGTTTTAAAATGGAGGTAAAGTGAAATTGCTTTGCGTCCATTTTTTTATGCTTATTTGATTCAAACACATAAGGAGGAATTTAAAATGGATCAGAAATTCAACAAAGCATTCTGGGATGCTTGTGCAAACGGTGATTTTGCGACAGTTTGTGCAGAAATTAAAAAAGGTGTAGATATCAACTATCAAAATGGTGATGGAAGAACTGGACTCATGAGAGCTGCTAAAAGAGATTATAAAGATATTGTACGTGTGTTATTAGATAATGGTGCGGATGTTAACCTAGAAGATAATAGTGGGAAAACAGCCATTATGGGAGCTGCTAAAAAAGGGAATAAAACAATTTGTAAAAAATTGATTGAAGCAGGAGCAAATGTGAATAAAACGGATGATCGTGAACGTAATGCACTTATGAGAGCTGCTTTTTTAGGGCATGATCGTTGTGTTGAAGTTTTGTTAGATGCAGGTGCAGATATCAATGTACAAGATGAAGTAGGTAGAACCGCTTTAATGGAAGCTTGTGTAGCCTTTAAAAAAGAAGTCATTCATTCTTTAGTTACACGTGGTGCAGATGTGAATGCTTGTGATAATAATGGTTGTACTTGTTTGATGAGAGCAGCTTATGGAGGATATGTTGGATTAGTTGAAGAACTGATTGCAAATGGAGCAGATAAAGATTTAATTGATAAAGAAGGACATAAAGCAATTCATTATGTTCGTGAAGAATGTTTGGCGCAATTAAAGCCAATCTTGAAATAGGGGTGACTCTATATGAAAGACTACTTGTCTCATGAGGTACGCAATGTTGTGGTTCTTGGCCATAGTGGTGTAGGAAAAACAGCAGTACTAGAATCCATGTTATATTATACGAAAGCAAGTGAACGTTTTGGGGTTACTAGTGAAGGAAGTTCTTTGATTGACTATGATCCTGAAGAAATACGTCGAGGTATTTCAATTTATGCAAGTATGGTTCCGATTGAATGGAAAGATTGTAAGATAAACTTTATCGATACACCGGGATATATGGATTTTATCCGTGGCTTTGAAGCAGGACTAGCTGTAGGAGATAGTGCTTTAATTGTTGTGGATGGTAAAGATGCAGTACAACCAGGTACGCAAAAAGCATGGGAACATGCGCAAAAAAGAAATATTCCAACTATTTTCTTTGTTAATAAACTAGATGAAGAAAACGCTTCTTTTGAACAAGCGTATAGTGCGTTACGTGATAGTTTTGGTAAGTGCGTAATTCCTTTTGAAGTTCCTATTTTAGAAAATGGTAGAACAATTGGTTCAATTAATATTTTAAGAGATAAAGCTTGGTATTATGAAGGAGAGCTCGCTAATGCTAATGAAGCTTCTCCAATACCGGAAGATATGGTGGAAGTTGTTAAAGGTTATAAAGATCAAATTGCTGAAGCTGTTGCTATGAGTGATGATGAATTGATGGAAAAATTCTTTAGTGGTGAAGAGTTTAGTGAAGCTGAACTAACACGTGGAGTACGCTTAGGAGTTCGTAGTGGTGATATTCGTCCAGTGTTTAGTGGAAGTGCCACACATACGATTGGAATAGAGCGACTAATGGACTTAATCATTAAATACTTCCCAACGTATGGAGAAAGTGGTAGTGTTGTTGTTCATGATGCAACAACTAAAGAAGAAGTTGTTTTAGAAACAAATGAAAAAGAAAGTTTATGTGCACAAGTCTTTAAGACGGTAGTCGATCCTTTTGTTGGACGTATTTCTTATATAAAAGTATTGGCAGGAGTCCTAAGCAGTGATACGTCAGTATTCAATACTGATAAAGAAAAGCTAGAAAAAATCAGTAGTATCTTTATTATCAAAGGAAAACACCAAACAGCAGTTGGTAAATTATTTACAGGTGATATTGGTGCTGTTGTGAAACTGCAATATACCCAAACCAATGATACGTTGTGTGAAAAAGGAAAGAATTACTTAATAGATCCAATACCTTTCTCTCAACCAATGTTAGGAATGGCACTTTTCCCTAAGTCTAAGAATGATGAAGATAAAATGAGTAATGCACTTGCTAGAATGTGTGAAGAAGATTCAACACTACGTTTAGAGAATAACACTGAAACCAAACAAACAATCTTATATGGAATTGGTGATCAGCATATCGATGTCGTTTTAGGAAAGCTAAAATCAAAATATAAAGTTGAGGTGCGTTTGGAGGATGCCAAAGTACCTTATCATGAAACAATTCGTAAAACAGTCATTGCTGAAGGACGTCATAAAAAGCAATCTGGTGGACATGGACAGTTCGGACACGTCTTTATTGAATTTGCTCCAAATAGTGATGTTGAAGACATGGTGTTTGAAGAGAATGTATTTGGTGGAGCAGTTCCACGTCAATACTTTCCAGCAGTAGAAACAGGTCTACGTGAATGCATGCATCATGGAGTATTAGCGGGTTATAGAGTAGTAAATGTAAAAGCAACATTAAAAGATGGAAAATACCATGATGTAGACTCTAGTGAAATGGCATTTAAATTAGCAGCACGCTTGGCTTATAAAGCAGGAATGGCAGAGGCTTCTCCTGTCTTGCTAGAACCTATTATGAATGTTATAGTACGTGTTCCTGATGAATTTACAGGTACTATAATAGGAGACTTTAATAAACGTCGTGGAGCTATTATGGGTATGGATATGCAAGAAGGTTATCAAGAAATCAGTGCCCAAGTACCATTAGCAGAAATACAAAAGTATCCAATTGAATTAAGAGCAATGACACAAGGAAGAGGATCTTATACGCAGAGCTTTGAACGCTATGATCTCGTTCCTAGTAATTTAGTTGATCCAATTATTGCTGCACATAAGAAAGAAAGCGAAGAAGAAAAATAAGCAAAGAAAGGTCATGATCTAACGATTATGACCTTTTGTTTAAAAGATGAGTATGCTATGATATTCATGAGGTGAAAACATATGAAAGAAATAAAAATTACGGATATCAAAGGAATTCAAGTTGGACAAAGTGAAGATGCGATTGCTGGAACTGGATGTAGTGTGATTCTTTGTAAAGAAGGAGCGGTTGCCGGTGTGGATGTACGCGGTGGAGGACCTGCTACGCGAGAAACTGATTTGCTAAATCCTGTAAATATGGTACAAAAAATACATGCTGTTATGTTAAGTGGAGGGAGTGCTTTTGGACTTGATGCGGCAAGTGGAGCAATGCAATATTTAGAAGAACACAAATGTGGATTTGATATGAAAGTTGCTTATATTCCAATTGTTTGTGCGGCTTCCTTATTTGATTTATCGCTAGGGAATCCACAAGTTCGTCCTGATAAAGCAATGGGTTACCAAGCTTGTGTAAATGCCGAAAACGATAACTTTCAAGAAGGAAACTATGGGGCTGGAACTGGAGCAAGTGTTGGTAAAATTATGGGTTTTGAACATGCTATGAAAAGTGGAATTGGAAGTGTTGGAGTTGAAGTAGGCAACGTACAAGTGGCAGCAATTGTTGCAGTTAATGCTTGTGGAAATGTGGTTGACTATCAAACTAATGAACAACTTGCTGGTATTTATGATGAAAAAAATAATAAAATTATAAAGGCTGAAGATGTTTTATGCGCTTATATGAATAATGCAAGCACACCGAACAGTACTAACACAACAATCGGCTGTATTGTCACCAATGCAAAATTAGATAAAGCACAGTGTACGAAAATTGCGAGTATTGCGCATAATGGATATGCTAGAGCAATCCATCCAGTACATACAATGAGTGATGGAGATACTATCTTTGTATTATCGACACAAGAAGTAGAAGCGAATGTTGATGCCATTGGAGTACTGGCTAGTGATATAATGGCTAAAGCCATTAATCGAGCAGTTAAAAAAGCAAAAGGGGCTTATGGATTAAAGGCATACTGCGATATATAAAAAGAAACTACATTGTAGTTTCTTTTTATTGTACGGATGTAAACATTTCATCATATGTAGGGAATGGATAATTTTCAGATGACAATGCTTCTTCTATTTGATCAATGATCGTGCGTAAATTATCTTGTTCATGGATTACTACAGTATTTAAATACTGTGCTTTTTTCATATTATCAGGATAGTTCTTACGCTCTTCCATTTTTGTTTTTAAGATATGGTATTGTTCATCAAAACTATTTAATAAAGTGGTCAAATGTTTGATTTTTCGTTGGTAATAAGCATTTTCTTTTCCTAAGGAGTTTTGGGCATCACTATAGAATTTTAATTCTTTTACTAATGCTGGTAAAATTTGCTTTTTACTCATATCTAAAAGGGTTAAGACTTCGGCTTTAACGGATTTGCGATATTCTTCAACTAATATATCAACACGAGCTTGTAACTCTGGCTTATCATATACACCATTACGCTTGAACATCTCAACAGCCTTCTTGTCTACTAAGGATTCAATAGAATCGATATAATGGTGGATATTAGGTAAGCCTCTTTTATTTGCTTCTTCTAACCAGTTGTCAGAATAACCATCTCCAGAAAACAAGATACGAGAGTGTTGTTGCAAAATAGTATGACAAATATCTAATGAAGCTTTTCGAATATCATCGATATATTTGAATTTTTGTAGTTGATCACCAATTTTACGTAGAGAATCTGCCACAATTGTATTTAAGATAATATTTGTTGTGGAAGCACTACGACTACTACCAACCATTCTAAATTCAAATTTATTTCCAGTAAAGGCAAACGGAGAAGTACGGTTACGATCACTTGTATCTTTTGGCACATAAGATAAGTTCGCAATGGCATAAGGCTGTGTTTCTATTTCGTTTTTTAATTCATGGTCACCTTTACGCAATTTATCAAAAATGATTTCTAATTCATCTCCCATACAGATAGAAACAACTGCAGGTGGTGCTTCATCAGCGCCTAAACGATAATCATTTCCGTAGCAACTAGCAGCCATTCTCAATAATTCAGGATAGGTGTCTACTGCTTCGATAATAGCACAGACAAATAATAAGAAACGAATATTTTCATGCGGACGATCGCCTGGTTCTAATAGGTTCTGCCCATCATCACTAACAAGTGACCAGTTATTATGTTTCCCACTTCCATTCACACCTTGAAATGGTTTTTCATGTAACAGACAAGCCAACTCATGCGCATCCGCTTTTTTCTTTAAGACATCCATAATAATTAAGTTTTGATCAACGGCAACATTGGCATCAATATATAATGGCGCAAGTTCAAATTGACAAGGAGCTACTTCATTATGTTCTGTTTTTACATAGATTCCTAATTTCCAAAGTTCTTCATCAACATCTTTCATAAACGATTGGACACGTTGCGGGATACTTCCAAAGTAATGACCACGTATATCCATGCTTTTTGGTGGCATAGATCCAAATAAAGTTCGTCCCGTATGTACTAAGTCTTTACGCTCTTTGTACATAGCTTTATCGATTAAGAAATATTCTTGTTCTAAACCAACCATCGCATTGACACGTTTAATATCTTTATCTTTAAACAAATTAACAATTCTTGTTGCTTGTTTACTAATAGCTTCATTAGATTTTAACAAAGGAGCTTTTTTGTCTAGTGTTTCTCCGTTATAAGATACAAATATCGTTGGAATACAAAGGACGTTATCACGTAAGAAAGCAGGCGAAGTACAATCCCAATAAGTATATCCGCGTGCTTCAAATGTTGCACGTAAGCCTCCACTTGGGAAACTAGAAGCATCACCTTCTCCTTTTATTAAGGATTTTCCACTGAAACGTGATATGGGTTGATTTGTGTCTCCTGGTTCAATAAAACTATCATGTTTTTCAGCAGTAGATCCTGTTAATGGTTGAAACCAATGGGTAAAGTGAGTAGCACCTTTCTCCATTGCCCATATTTTCATAGCATGTGCAATAGCATCAGCAGTAGGTCGATCCAAGGCGTCTTCTTTACGTGTTGCAGTTTTCCATTTTATATATATAGGGTGGGGAAGGCATTCCTTCATCACACTATCACTAAATAAGTTGATTCCAAAATCGTCAAAAGGGTGTTTGTTTGGCATATGATATTCCTCCTATAATAAGAGTTTACTTCTTTTTTTTAAAAAAGTATAGAAAAAATACTATTATTTTTGAATTCATTAGATAAAACGCAAAAAATATTATCATTTATATAAAATAAATGAGGTAAATATGAAAAATCATGAAAAAGAACAAGATTAAATAAACTTCAAAAATTCAATAAAAAACCTGTATTTTTTTCCAAATTATAGTACAATAGAGAGGTAGAGAAAGTTATCTAAAACCGCTTCTAAATTGAAAACTTCTGGTATACAAAATGATGGCATAACATAGAGTATACATAGGGTGAAATAAGCAGAAAGATAACAAAACAAGGAGGAATTTAAAATGAATTTAAAAGGAACAAAAACAGAAAAAAACTTAAACGAAGCATTCGCTGGAGAATCAATGGCAAGAAACAAGTACACATACTATGCTAGTAAAGCTAAAAAAGATGGGTATGTACAAATTAGTAATTTCTTTGAACAAACAGCAAATAATGAAAAAGAACATGCTAAATTATGGTTTAAATTATTACATGATGGAATGCCTGATACAATTACAAATTTAAAAGATGCAGCAGCTGGTGAAAACTTTGAATGGACACAGATGTATGCACGTATGGCAAAAGAAGCTCGTGAAGAAGGCTTTGATGATATTGCGGATACTATGGAAGGTGTTTTAGCAATTGAAAAAACACATGAACAACGCTATGTTGCTTTATTAAACAATATTGAAGATGGTTCTGTATTTGAAAAAAGCGAAGAAACTTTATGGGAATGCTTAAACTGTGGACATTTACACAAAGGTAGTGTTGCTCCAGAAGTTTGCCCTGTCTGTGATCATCCAAAAGCTTACTTTGAAGTACATTTAGAAAATTACTAAAAAGCCAATGATGACGGCACATAAAGTGCCGTTTTTTCTTATGCTAAAGAAAAAACATTTTTTAGGAAAATAGCTATTTTTGATAAGAATATGGTATGATAAATCAAATAATAATTAGGTAATAAACCTTTTCTTTGAGAATTTGTTAAAAACAGGTTGTAAAATAAAATTAAATGTGTAAAATAAATGTATTACATCTGGCATTAAGAAAGCATGAAGATTGTGATAGAATGTATAAATAAAGCGTAAATATGATAACATATAAGAAATATTAGGGAAAAGAAGGTCATGATTAGGATATGGTAAATTTTGTTCATTCGGTGTTAGGATTTAAAAAAATGTCACCGGCACAAAAAATTGCATCGAGTTTCTTGTTGGTCATCTTGACAGGAACACTTTTGTTAACGCTCCCCATTTCAAATACGGATGGAGGTTTTTTAAATCCTTTGGATGCACTATTTAGTGCAACTAGTGCAACGTGTGTGACTGGACTAACAGTTATTGATATATCTTCACGCTTTAACTGGTTTGGGCAAACGGTAATGATGCTATTAATACAGGTTGGTGGATTAGGATTAATGACCTTTATGGCAATCTTCTTATTGATTATAAGAAACAGATTGTCGGTAAATGAAAAAATAGCAATGAAAGAGATGCTGAATCAAGACTATGTAATTAATATGAGGAAGTTCTTATTAGATATCTTGTACTATACATTATTTTTTGAAACAATTGGAGCTATTTTAATTTCCATTCGAATGATTCCAGAGTATGGCTTAATAGATGGTGGATTTAAGTCAATCTTCTTTGCAATATCAGCCTTCTGTAATGCGGGCTTTGATACATTGGGTACGATTAGTCTACAAGGCTATGTTCATGACCCACTCATGTGTATTACGATTATGGCTTTAATTATTTTAGGTGGTATAGGTTTTGCTGTTTGGTTTGATATCCGTGATAAGATAGGACCACTTATTAGAAGAAAAATAACATTTAAGAGATTCAAACATATGTTATCATTACATACAAAAATTGTATTATTAGTGACCACTTGTTTAATTGTGATTCCAGGGCTTATGATTATGTTTCTTGAGTTTGGAAATCCTAAAACGATGGGAGGATTTAGTATTCCAGAAAAATTCATGTCAGCTATGTTTGAATCTATCGCATTACGTACGGCAGGCTTTACAAGTATTGATTATGCAGGTTTAAACCCTGCTACTTCACTTGTAATGATGATTCTGATGTTTATCGGTGGATCGCCTGGAGGTACCGCTGGTGGTATTAAAACAACTACATTTGCGGTTCTAGTTATTTATATCATCTGCATGTTAAGAGGAAAAGAACACACAACAGCATTTAAAAGAACCATTGAAAATGGTGTTGTTATACGTGCTATGGGCATCTTCTTTATAAATTTAGTTACCTTATTCACAGGAATTTTCTTATTATGTATCTTTGAACAACAAGACTTCATAAAACTGTGTTTTGAAGCAGTCAGTGCAATGGCAACAGTTGGTTCTAGTTTAGGTATTACAAGTGCACTAGGTGTAGCTGGTAAGATTATAATTATCCTCTTAATGTATATAGGGCGTATTGGTATATCGACATTGATTCTATCATTGATGCGTCCGAAGTTTAATAAACCAAGTAATAAATTAACATATCCAGACGGAAATATAATCGTAGGGTAAGGAGAACATATGAAAAAGAAATTAAATAGACAATACGTTGTATTGGGATTGGGAATCTTTGGTTCTACAGTTGCGAAAACATTGAGTCAACATGACTGTGAAGTAATTGCTTTAGATAATGATCCAAAGTGTGTAAATCGCATGGCCGACATTGTTACACAAGCATTACAATGTGATATAACAGATATAGAACAATTACGTGCTGCTGGCATTCAAGACTGTGATATTGCAGTTATGAGCATGGGGAGTCATTTAGAAGAAAGCGTTATGGGAATCATTAACTTAAAAGAGTTAGGCGTTCCTTATATTGTTGCGAAAGCAAAAAACAAGAGATACATGCAAATCTTTACAGAACTAGGCGCAAACAAAGTTGTACGTCCTGAAAAAGACATGGGAGAACAAGTGGCGAAAAGTGTACTAGGTAAAAATATCATTGATATTATTGACTTGGATAAAGACTATAGTGTGATAGAAATACCTTCTCCTAAATCTTGGGTTAATAAAACATTAATTGATTTAGACTTACGTCGAAAATTAGGAATGAATGTTGTCGCTATTCGTTCAGTTGATGAAGAAGCTTTGAATATTTGCCCTGAAGCAGAATATGTTATTAAAGAATTTGATCATTTGTTAGTGATTTCTAATAGTCATTCTCTAGAAAAGCTAGACGATCTTGATAAGTAAAAAATATGGTTGAAAAACCATATTTTTATTTGCTCTGTCATAGGATATAGTACAGGAGGGGTTTGATGGTTCAAGTTGAAAACATTTGTATTGATCATCATGATTTTATTGGGGTATATTTAAACCTTCCACAATATCCAATTCACTTTATTATGTCCACTCGTTCAATTCTAGCACAAAACAATTTTGCTAAGGATTACTTTGAACACTTTGAAAAGAAAGTAGCAGTTATTTTATGTGAGTATACTTTTGGATTTGAAGGACTACTCGCAAGCGGGGTTATGGAATGCAATGAGATAGCAAAAGCAAAAGGAGTAAAACGTGGCATGTGTGCAAAAGAGGCGCTGATACTTTGTGAAAATAACAAAGATTAAAAAGTATAAAAGAAGTAAGATGATGATTATCATCACTTTGGTTGTATTGATATTATTTGGGATGTCGCATTCTTTTAATCAATCAATGGAACCACAATTGAACGCATTAGCTAAACAACATACAAGTGTTGCTATTAATAAAGTAGTCAAAGAAGTGCTATCTAGTATTTCTTATAATGAAGAAGATCTGATGAGTATGAAACAAGATGCACAAGGAGAAATATTAAGCATTTCTTATAATTCAAATCAATTAAACAATATTTTGCACACCTCATTAAAGACAATTGATGCTTCGCTTTTGGCTGCTCAAGAAGGAAATAAAGATCCAACACTAGAAGAAGTGTTTTATAAAGATGGTATAGTATATCAAGTTCCACTCGGATATTTTACACATCTATTTTTTTTATATAACAAAGGTCCCAAACTTAACGTACGGATGAAACTTTTAAATGATGTAGTAGGTGAAATAAAAACAACATGTGAACCTTATGGAATGAATAGTACGATGATTAAAATATCATTAGCAATCGTAGTAGAGGCACAAGCAATTACTTTTTTAAATATCACCCCAATGAAATGTACCAATGAAATTCCACTCGTTATACAAGTCGTAAATGGAAAAATACCGGCATTCGTACCATACACAACAAGAGGATCAAGCTAAAGAAAACAGCCAAAGATTACTTGGCTGTTGATTCTTCCCATTCTAATATGACTTCTTCTAATACTTCCGCAGCAACAGCTACGCTATTTTCACATTTTAATTCAGGAGTATGTAATTTTGGTTTAATTTGTGCACAAACACGTGACCCCATACGTTTTTGAAAAGCTATGACCATCTTCTGTGTAAGCGGACGTAGAAAGTCACAGTCATGGGCTTTACTTTCAACGTATTTACTAGAGAGTACAGCGATGCTTCCAATTAAGGCACCACATACATCTCCAATCATAAGACCACCGCCAAAACCAGCAACCATGATCATGTCTTTATTCTGTAACTTTAAATCATATACTTCATTCCCAGCACGAAGGATACTTTCTGCGCAATTAAAACCTTGACGATAATACTTTACAGCACATTCACGTAACATGATAAGACCTCCCAATAAGATGGTAATATTATAACATGAAATGAAAAGCAAGTGTACTAATTCCACTTGCTTACGTATTTATGCTTTCTGAACTGATTCAATATATTTACGAATATTACTAGCATTTGAATATGTTTCACAGCCATCTTTTTTACAAACAACTAATGTAGGAGCTTGTAAGATCGCATATTTTTTTGTTAAAGCGACATTTTCTTCAGCATCAATTTTATCATACTCAAACCCTGCGTTTTGTAACCAAGTACCTGCAATTTTACAATTAGGGCATGTCTTAGTTGTAAATAACATAAGTGTGCCTTCATTGTCTACTACATTTACTTTATGAATAGCTTCAACAGGTTTTTCTTTTGGTAAAGCTTCTTTACCTTTTAAAATAGAATGTCCAATATCGTATTCTTTACGCTCCTTATATTCTTGCGCTTTTCCTTCGTTCCAGTTTTGTACAGGACGATAGTATCCAGTAATTCTACTCCAAACTTCTGTTCCTTGTCCACAGATAGGACAAGCACTTTGTTCACCTGTTAAATAACCATGGTTTTTACAAATAGAGTAAGTTGGAGATAGAGTGTAATATGGTAATTTATAATGATCTGCAATTTTATGCACTAGGGAAGCAGCAGACTTCCAATCTGGTAGTTTTTCACCTAAGAAAGCGTGAAATACGGTTCCTGATGTATATAGGGTTTGTAGTTGATCTTGTACGTCTAGAGCATCAAATATATCTTCTGTATAACCAACTGGCAAATGGGAACTATTTGTATAATAAGGGTCATTGTCATTTTGTGTAGCGGTAATAATATCTGGGAAGTCTTGTTTGTCATGTTTTGCTAAACGATAGGTTGTTGATTCTGCAGGAGTTGCTTCTAAGTTGTATAAATCCCCATATTCTTCTTGATAAATAACAAGACGCTCACGCATATGATTTAATACTTCTTTAGCAAAGGCTTGTGTTTTTTCACTTGTTAAATCTTCGCCTATCCAGTTTGCATTTAATCCAACTTCATTCATCCCAATTAAACCAATTGTTGAGAAATGGTTTTCAAAAGAACCAAGGTAACGTTTTGTATATGGATACAAACCTTCTTGTAATAGTTTTGTTATGACTGTACGTTTTGTTTTAAGAGAACGCGCAGAAACATCCATTAAACGATCAAGACGTTTATAAAAATCATTACGATCGCTTGCTAAATAAGCAATTCTAGGTAAGTTGATAGTAACCACTCCAACTGATCCAGTACTTTCTCCACTTCCGAAGAAACCACCAGATTTTCTTCGCAATTCACGTAAGTCTAAACGTAAACGACAACACATACTACGTACATCACTTGGCTCCATATCACTATTTACATAGTTAGAGAAGTAAGGAGTACCATATTTGGAAGTCATTTCAAATAATAAACGGTTATTTTCAGTATCTGACCAATCAAAGTCTTTTGTAATGGAGTACGTTGGAATTGGATATTGGAATCCGCGACCATTTGCATCGCCTTCAATCATGATTTCAATAAAGGCTTTGTTAATCATATCCATTTCTTTTTTACAGTCTTTGTATTTGAAGTCTACTTCTTTTCCACCAATTAAACAGTTTAATTCTGCTAAGTCATTTGGCACTGTCCAATCTAAAGTGATATTAGAGAAAGGGGCTTGTGTACCCCAACGGCTTGGCGTGTTGACACCATAAATAAAAGACTCTATTGCTTTTTTAGTCTGGTCATAACTTAGGTTATCTACTTTAATGAATGGTGCCAAGTATGTATCGAATGAAGAAAATGCTTGTGCACCAGCCCATTCATTTTGCATGATTCCTAAAAAGTTTACCATTTGATTACATAATGTTGCTAAATGGGTAGCGGGTTTAGAAGTAATCTTACCAACAACGCCACCAAGACCTTCTTGTATCAATTGTTTTAAAGACCAACCAGCACAGTAACCAGTTAACATACTTAAGTCGTGAATATGAAGTTCTCCATTACGATGGGCATTGGCAATCTCTTCATCATATATTTCAGACAACCAGTAGTTTGCTGTGATTGCTCCACTATTGTTTAAAATTAATCCACCAACAGAATAGGTAACAGTAGAATTCTCTTTTACACGCCAATCTGTTGCTTTTACATAAGAGTCTACCAAATCTTTATAGTCAAGGATGGTAGATTTCATATTACGGATTTTTTCCCGTTGTTTACGATACAAAATATAAGCTTTGGCAACATCACTATAACCAGATTGAATAAGAACCGCTTCAACACTATCTTGGATGTCCTCTACTTGTATCTTATTATTCTTGATTTTAGGTTCGAAATCAGAGGTAACACGAAGTGCTAACATATCAATTACTGATGGATGAAATTGACGCTGTACAGCTTCAAATGCCTGCGTGATAGCGACACTAATCTTTGAAATATCAAATTCCTTTTCTTTTCCATTTCTTTTAATTACATCATACATAAAAATTTCTCCTTTTCTATATGCCTCGCAAATTTGTATTTGCGATATAAGGTTTTACAATCTCAACAAAGTGTTTCAGTACTTCTTCACTGTGGGCATGCAAACCTTTTTGAATAACGTTTTCACTATCTACAAAATTTTGTAAGTATAAAGCGCTAGCGCCTTGTAACCAAATACCTAATTCTTTTATGCTTTCTTCATCATGAAACTCTTTTACAACGGTGGTACGAAATTCATAAGGAACTTGATTGCTTAATAAATATTTTATACTTTGTTCGATTGGCGTTAAGTCAATGGTTGTTAAACCAATTGTCTGCGCATACTTAGCGCGACTGTTTTTTACATCCATTGCAACATAATCAATGAGTCCTTCATCAATTAAATACTTTAGCTTCTCTGGATTACTACCGTTGGTATCAAGCTTTATACTATATCCTAAATATTTAATCTTTCTTAAAAAGGATTCTAATTCTTTATTTAGCAAGGGCTCTCCTCCACTAATGCAAACCCCTTCGAGGATATTAGAACGTTTTTTTAGGAAAGATAATATTTCTTCTTCTTTTATTTCTGATGTGTTTTCTGGTAAGAATACCAAATCGGAATTTTGACAGAAGGGACAACGGAAGTTGCAACCTCCTGTAAAAATGGTACTTCCCATTTTACCAGGA
Source organism: Longicatena sp. (assembly GCA_036639635.1). Lineage (GTDB taxonomy): Bacteria > Bacillota_I > Bacilli_A > Erysipelotrichales > Erysipelotrichaceae > JAVWIF01. The sequence continues at coordinate 838 of JAVWIF010000032.1, read as the reverse complement.
TAATCTAACAAGGTAAGTTTTTGTAAGCCAAATAACTTAATTTGTTGTTCATCATCATCTTCGTATAAACGAGCATTTTCACAAAACTTATCTAAGCCTATTTCAAATTGTTGCTCTTCTTGTTCACTCATGTTTTTAGTTAGACGTTCCCACCATTCTCTACGTATTAAATAAATATCGGAGATGATTTCTTTTGCTTTATCAGTTGTATATAAACAACGGACACGTTTATCATCATTGCTAGCGACACTATTCACATAGCCTAATTCTTCGAGCTTTTGCATACTTTTAGTAATTGTGCCTTTATCAAAGCTACCTTTGAGGGCAATGCTTTGCATACTAATTCCTTCATTTTCGTAAATGATGATTAGAAAAGACATTTGACCTGCTCCAATTCCATATTTGCTAAGTCGTTTATCATAGTATTTCTGACCACAGCGATAGAGAATAGAAATATTCATAAATAGATAATTATTACTTTCCATGGACGTCCTCCTAGATAGTTGACTATTCAACTATATTCTATAATATCACAAAGAAGGAGGCTGTACAACTTTTTTGCAAATGAAAATTTATGAAAATATTCAAACGTATGTAAACGTTTACAAAGACTTGCTTAATCCTGTATATCAAACATCATATGAACATTATAAAATTTAAATGATGAAGGCTTTAAATATGCAATATTTAGCTCTAAAGATGGTCTTAATGATAAAAAAAACTTCCTAAGATCAATCTTAGGAAGTACTTCTTACGATGGTGGGGACGGAGGGACTTGAACCCTCACGGGATTGCTCCCAACGGATTTTAAGTCCGTTGCGTCTGCCGATTTCGCCAC